>NZ_BCVJ01000008.1 GCF_001591685.1 Ligilactobacillus murinus DSM 20452 = NBRC 14221
TCGTTCGCCTGTCATCATGGCACCGTTGAACGTATCAAAATAATATGGCACGTTATCGATCCCTTGCCAGCCGTAAAGCATCCAACCATCTTGGTTATAGTAGACTGTCTTATCATCACCATAAGCTTTAAGGTTTTGGAAACCACGTTGCATTGCACCGTTGTTATCAAATAAGTACCAGTGGCCATTGATTCTTTGCTGGCCCGTGACCATTGCACCGTTGAACGTATCAAAATAACGTGTGGCATTATTTACCCATTGCCAACCATATTGCATTCGGCCATTGTCAGCATAGTAGACAGTTTTATTTTGCTCTGGGATCCGTACAAGACCAGTCTTCATGGCACCATCAAAAGTACCAAAATTGTACCAGTAACCATTGATCTTTTGCTGTCCGTATTGCATTTGACCGTTATTGGCGTAATAAACAGTCTTATCTTGACTATATGAAGTTAAATTTTGGAAGCCATACTGCATAGCACCTGTAACTTGATCAAATAAATACCAATATCCACCTATATTTTGCTGACCATATTGCATTTGACCGGCATCATTATAGTAAACTACCTTATTTTGATCAGTTATCGGTTGGATCCCCGTTAGATATTGCCCTGTCTTTTGATCGATCAAATACCAATGTCCGTCTTTAAAAACCTGTTGGGTAACAGTTTTTTCAGCTGTATCTGATTTTGAAAATAAACCATTAAAATCGATTGAAAGATCTAACGCCCCCATATTCTCGCGTCCTGGTATATAAGCAGTTGATGAAAATTGCCATGCGCCATACCCTAAGTTTTTCCATTTTTTTTCGTAGTAACCATTATTAGTTGGTACAAAAGGATATTGTGACCACCAAGTCTTTGCCTTACCAACAGTCTCGCTTGCTGCTTCATGATATGGATAACCACCACCTGTATAAACACCATGATTATTAAAGCCAGCTGCCGTTAAAGCATTCCAAAAACTATTTAAATTGCCACGCACGTCGTTACTATAGGTACTATGGTCTTCCATATCTGCAAAAATCAATGTGTCTTGACCTAAGCCAAGATTTTCCATCGTGTTTGCTATATGCTGTCCTTCAGCATAGCCCGTAGTAGCATTATTAAATCTCGCATAATGGTAGACAGACACAGTTAAGCCAGCATTTTTAGCATAATTTATTTGTTTAGTAGCTGCAGGATTCACATAACTTTGGCCTTCTGTCAATTTAACAACAACAGCTTTGATACCCAGTTGTTTTAATTTATTGAAGTCGTCTTGATTTAACCAGGATTGATATGATGCTACATCAATGGCATTTCCATGAGTATATTGGCTATCTCCTATGTATATAGCGTCTGGTGTTTGCATCTTAGTTGCAACTTTATTGACCTGAAGTTGCTGAGCTTGTACATTTTTACCCGCATTTTCGTTTACTTTCTTTTCATCAGTTGTCAATTGCAACTCTTGGGTAGCATTTGCATCTTCTATTGCATCATCCACCAAACTTGTATCTTTAGTCTGTACTTGCTCAGTAGTACTGGAATTATCTTCTTGAGCTGTAGCATTCAAATCAACTTTTGCTTGATCATTTGTGTTAAAATTTTCATTTTGCGCATCTTCTCGTTCAGATATATTCTGATCTAGTTGTACAGTTGTCTGATCATTTTGTTCATTTGATGCGTTACTATTATCCTTACCTGTAGCTACTTGCTGTGTATTTTGTGCTTCTACGCTTACTTGATCGGCTTTAACATTTTGCGTTGCATACATCCCTGTTGAGATCGCCATCATCGTCATACCGGAAGCTAGCCAAAGTTTGCGCTTATTCATTTTGCGATAACTGGATAATACTCTTTTTTTCCGTCTATACTCCATTTCTGTCACCCTTTCAGAAAATCAAAATCCTTTAATAAAAATAAACACTTTTAAACAATTCTTTATTATATCAGTAAGATATGAAATTTTATATATCAAAGTTTGCATTTTTTATAATTTCTACCTATACTAATACATTGGTGGTTCGCAACCATCCCACCGTAATAAAAAACTAGGAGAGACATTTTATGACCAAAACACATACTCGGACCGTCCAGCTGGCTAAGGCTGGGATGGTCGCAGCTTTATATGTTGCCTTTACTTTGATCAACCCCTTGAGCTTTGGTGCTGTTCAACTGCGCTTTTCAGAATTGTTCAATAATTTGAGCGTTTTTAACAAGCGTTATATCTGGGCGGTAACTTTAGGCTGTGCGCTCGCCAATCTTCAATCACCCCTAGGGATCATTGATGTGATCTTTGGTACTTTGGGGACCTTGGTAATGACTAGCCTTAGCTACTGGGCAACACGCAATATCAGATCAGTGCCCCTTAAGTTGACTATCTGTGTCATTATATGCTCACTGATGTCTTGGAGCGTTGCTTTAGAATTACACTATGTAAGTGACTTACCATTTTGGGCAACTTATCTTTCTGTCGGGATCGGCGAATTTATTTCGATGACTCTTGGGGCAGTTTTAGTCTATTTCTTAAGCCAAACAATTGATCTAACAAAATAACGAGGTATTTTTAAATGACATTTGAAGAAATTTTACCGGCTTTAAAAGCAGGCCAAAAAGCCGTCCGGACCGTTGGTTGGGGCGGCAGTGAAGAATATATCTTTGTGGTTAAAGATGATACTTTAAACGGTGAAAAGATCAACCCTTATCTCATGATCAAAACTAAAGAAGAACCATCACTTTCACAATTCATGCCGACTTCATGCGATGTTTTAGCAACTGACTGGGAATTGGTAGACTAATGACAAATTATCCTCAATTAGCTGGACAAGTCGTCGTTGGAACTGGCGTAGCTTCTGGGATCGGCTTAGCTCAAGCACGAGCTTTTTTAGCACAAGGGATGACCTTTTTTGGGACCGATCTAGTTGAAAATACTGAGCTTATTGCCCTTAAGCAAGCTTATCCGACTAACTTTTATTTCTATCCCTGTGATGTGCGTAAAAGTTCTGATATCAAACAGTTAGCTACCTTTATCCTAGCACATACCACTCAAGTAGATATCTTACTCAATACGGCTGGGATCTTGGATGCTTATACGCCTAGCTTGGAAACAACCGAAGCACTTTGGGATAACATCTTTGACACGAATCTAAAGAGCATCTTTTTGTTGACCAATGCGCTCTTACCGACGATGTTAGCTCAAAAACATGGTGTGATCGTCAATATGGCTTCGATCGCAGGTTTGATCGCAGGTGGAGGCGGAGCAGCTTACACCGCCAGCAAGCATGCGATCATCGGCTATACCAAACAATTAGCTTTTGACTACGCCGCCAAAGGTATTCGGGTCAACTGTATTGCTCCTGGAGCGATCAAGACCCCAATGAATCAAGCCGATTTTGCTGGTGATGCCATGATGGCAAAAGAAGTCGCCCAAAACACTCCCGCTAAACGTTGGGCTGATCCCAGTGAAGTGGCTGAACTGAGCCTCTTTTTAGCCAGTCCAGTCGCCGATTATATCCACGGCTCAGTCATGCAGATCGATGGTGGCTGGAGCATTGGTAAATAACTTTTAAGTCCCTCAGTGTCAGGGACTTTTTTCTTAGCAAAATATTCCTCTAAGCTAAACTACAAGGCAAATAAGGGCCCACCACGATATGCTCTATCGTGATGAGCCCTTATTATATACCTTGTTTCATTAAGCATAGATCCAACTGACTAAAAGGCTCTTTTCACCCACATGCGCTCTGATCGATGGTTTGAGCCGGGTGATCTCAAGTTTTGTTTCTGGAAGATCTGTTTGAAATTTTTGCAACCACTTATTGGCTGTCTCAGCTGAAGCTTCATCACACATCAACATGAGATCAGTCACTTCTTGGCCACTACTATTGATCTGTTCGAGCACCTTATAATAGGCCTTTTTCATCCGAACACTCGTATCCAAGACTGCTAATTTGCCATCATCTGTAAATTCCAGTAGCGTCTTTAAGTGTAATAGAGCATTGCCAACGACTGGCGTTCCATTTGAGACATAACCTGTTTTACGTAAATTACGAATATCATCGATCACAATGGTCTGCGTCTTATCACGCATCACACTTAACTTAGCTAAGATCTGGGCAACATCTTCACCTGACTTGACTAGTTTAGCAGCCTGACGCACTAATTTTGCCTGAGCCAGCCCTGTTGTATGTGAATCAAACAAGTGTACATTCAAAGCCCGTGCTTCGGCTTTAGCATAAGTGCGCAAATTTTCATCTAAAGCATTGATCCCGTTGGCTAAATAGATGCAGATCACGTCAGTATAACCAGCATCAGCTAAGGTCTGCATCTGTTGGGCAAGCGTTTTGCGCGAGACTGAAGCAATATTTAGGGTTTCTTTAGAGTCATTCACTAGGTCAAAAAGTTCACCATCACGGAGATCTTGACCTTCATAATACACCTTTTGTCCCAAAAGTAACGGTAGAGCTAATATTTTTATATCTAAATTCGCGGCAGCATCAGCATCGATCACAGCTGAGCTATCCGTTAAAATCGCTATTTTCATTTTATTAAGACACCTATTGTAAAAAGTAATTACTATTATTCTATCACAAAAGAGACTACAAGTTTTTGTAGCCTCTTTTGTCTAACTATATTGTTCGAGCTTACTGGTCAAATATTGACGCATATCCGCCAAATGCTTATAACCAGTCAATTTTTCTTTTGCAACTCCATCGACGAATAATAGCATCGTTGGAATACTCATCACATTATTGGCCACAGCCAGATTTTGGTCTTGTTGGACATCGACTTTGACAAATTTGATCTGTTCACCAAATTCCTGCTCCAAGGTCTTTAATACCGGCTCAAGTAACTTACAAGGGCCACACCAGTCGGCATAAAAATCAACTAAGACCAAACCTTGGGCCGTTTTTTGTGCAAATGTTTCCGAGTTCAAATCATCACCTCAAATACCTAATTATAACTCGATCCCTCGAAGAACGACTTGGATATCATGGCCTAGTTTAGGGTCATATACCCAAGTCACCATTCCTTGTTCAAACCCTAAGGCATTCAAAAAACCTTGTGCATTTACATCTGATAAGGCTGATGAAGTCAGTAACTCTTTGTAACCTTCACGCTTCAATGCAGCTTTAAGCGCCGTCAAAACTCTAGTGGCATAATGCTGCCGTAGCTTTGTCTTTTCGGTCATCACTAGCCCCAACCAAGCACAATTAGCTTTGGGATGATCTAAAACTAGATCTACTAGTACCACTAACTCATCTTTAACATAAAAGCCCAGATAAAACTTTTGCTCGGGTAAAGCTTTTGGGGGCAATGCTTCTAACTCAGCTAAAACATCTTCTTTAGTCACTTGATCTGTTTGATAATGCTGATGGTATTCTAAATGTTTAGCTTGTAAAGCCAAGATCGCACCAACATCAGCTGAGGTCAAGCGTTTGACTGTATACGGCAATAAAAAATCTAACCGCTGTAATAACATGTAACTTCCTCTTAATTTCTGACTTTATGGACGATCAAAGTCACCACGACCGAGGCCAAGACTACGATCCCAAAGGCCGCAGCCGGGATCTCGATATCGATCATTGGGATCGTTAAGAATAATTTGATCGCGATCAGACCGATCAAAAAGTACGCCATTACTTCAAGTTCAGGTACGATATCGATCAGACGCATGATAACTTCCGCGATCCCCCGCATACATAAGATCCCGATCAAGCCACCGATCAAGACGATAACTGGATTAGGTGAGATCGCTAACGAAGCTAAGATCGAGTCGATCGAAAAGACGATATCCATCAATTCGATCGAGATCACAACCGACCAAAACAAGGGTAAGATCGGTTTTTTATTTTTACCTTTTTTCCGCTTGGCACGCTCTGGATACTTCATCCGATAAAAGTGGTTGAGCGATAGATACATCAGATAACCTGCCCCCAGCACTTTGATCTCCCAGAAGTGGATCAGATAAGATCCGACCCCGATCAAGGCGAAACGGAAGATATAAGCGCCCCAAAGACCATAGAAAAGTGATTTTTCTTGTTGTTTTTTATCAGGTAGTTTTTGGGTCTGGGCCGCTAACACGATCGCATTATCGACGGACAATAGACATTCGATCAAAACTAAGGAGAAAATGATCATCCAGTCTTCACCAGATTCGATCACTGTCTTCCAGTTGTTTACATCAAAAAAAGGACCATATAATTTAGTTAAGATATCCACTTTTTCTCTTCGCTTTCTCTATTAATTTGTTCTTCGTCTTTTATCCTAGCACATTGCGAAAAATTTTGTAAAATCAATTAACTTCTATGCTGACTTTTTTTGCCATTTCAAGCCAATACCAGTGATCCCACTTAAGATCGAAAATACTGGACATAACAAACTAAAGAAGGTAAATGGTAAGAAAGCTAAGACCGAGACACCTAATGTCGAAGCCGCAAACGAACCGGCCACGCCCCAAGGGATCAGGTAGTTGATCACACTTCCGCCATCTTCTAAGACCCGACTCAAGCTCAAAGGATCGAGTTTCAAACGTTCAAATGCACCTTTAAACGCACGTCCTGGCAAGATCACAGAGAGGTATTGTTCCCCGACAAATAAGTTGATCGCGATCCCAGAACAGATCGTGATCGTCACTAATTTGCCTGGTGTATTTAATTTCTTAGCTAATGGATCCATCGCAGCTGCGACGATCCCAAATTTCATCAAAAGTCCACCTAAAGCCAATGTCATGATGATCAATGAAACTGTCCCCATCATGTTGGAGATCCCGCCCCGCGTCAACAGTGCATTCACATCAGCATTTTTTGTTTGGGCAACAAAGCCAGTCTCCACTAGGCTAGCTAATTGTTTGATCGTAAAATGTGGATCATTGATAAAGATCATCACTGTTGAAACAAAAATATTGATAAACAAAGTCGGGATCGCTGGGATCTTGCACCATGCACAGATAAACATCAAGATGATCGGCAAACTAGCCCACCAATTGATCGTAAAATGTTGCTCTAAAATATTGATCGTTTCGTTGACCCGTGTCATGTCTGGAGCTTTGCTGGCATGTCCGAGTGCTAAAAAGCCAATTAAAGAGATCAAAAAGGCTGGGATCGTTGTCCACATCATATTTTTAATGTGGGCAAAAAGTTCAGACCCTGCCACCGCTGAAGCCAAGTTGGTCGAATCAGACAAAGGCGACATCTTATCGCCAAAGATCGCACCTGATAAGATCGCACCCGCTACTAAAGCTGGATCTAAGCCCATCGTCATGCCCATTCCTAAAATCGCGATCCCGACCGTTGAGATCGTAGTAAAACCACTCCCGATCGATAATCCGACCAACGAACAAACGATAAAGGCCGAGGGCACAAAAAATTTAACACTCAAGCTATTAAAGCCAAAGACCATCAATGCTGGAATGATACCGGCCTTGATCCAAACCGCGATCAAAGTCCCGATCAACAAGAAGATAAAGATCGGAATGATCGCCGTCGTGATACCTTCCGTGATCCCATCATGAACTTTCTCCCAAGTTGCTTTTTTGATCTTAGCCCATGCAATTAATAAAGCGACCACAAATAAAACGGGTACTTGTGGCGAGAGACCAAATCCGATGACTCCAGTCCCTAAAATAGCTAACATCAAAACTAGAATAATAACTGCTTCTCCAAAATTTATCTTTTTCATCTTAATTCTTCCCCCGGATCTAAAATTATCTACGTTGTCTCAAATTCCTCTCGTTATGTAGATAGCGCAAAAGTCCACCGCATTTGTGCATAAATTTCCCTCCTAAATTCTTGACTGGCCACAAAAAAAGTCGCCCCTTTAACTAAAAAAGGGACGACTTAAATAAACCGTGGTACCACCCAGCTTAAGTGAGTAATAAAACTCACTTCACTTTCACCGGTGTGATAACGGTCCGGTCTGCCGTTCAGAATCACGTCGTCTATATTTGGTACCTACCACCCTGACTGGCTCGCATCGACCGCCAGCTTTCTGACTCCCAGATGATAGGACTACTTCTACGACTTCTGTTGCTATTCATAATACAAACATATTAGAGCAATGTCAACTAATTTTTATAATAATTTAATTAAGTTGTTGCCATAGGCGCTTCTGACCTCGTCTAAGACCACAAAGGCATTAGAATCGATCTGCGCGATCTTATCCATGACTTTGACTTGCAATTTAGCTTGGCAAACACAATAGATGATCTTTTTTGGTTGCCCACTGACATAGCCATGACCATCCAATAACGTGATCCCTGTTTGGTTAAGCGTTGACAACGCCTGCGCGATCATTTCGCTTTTGTCTGAAATGATCGTAAAAGCCCGTTTTGCAATAAATGCTTCTAACATTTTATTTAAAACTACTGCTGAAATGTATAATTCAATGATCGTCAGGAGCATATTTTCAAAACCGATCAAGACAAATGAGGGGACGGCTACCATCAGATCAAAGCCTAGCATTGCTGAACCTGTCTTGATCCCAAAGTATTTATTCATGATCTTAGCCAAGATCGTACTGCCCGCCGTGGTCCCTTCACCTTTCATGATAATGCCCATTGCGATCCCCATCAAAACACCACCAATGATCGCAGCTACGAGTGGATCATTAAGTTTGAACTGGATCTGACTGGTGAGTTTGAGCCAAAAAGAGATACTAGCGATCGCCACGATCGTGTATAGCACCGTCTGTTTACTCAACATCTTCCAGCCCACAAATAATAAGATCCCATTTAAGATCAGGTTCGTCAGTGCTGGAGGAAAACCGATCCAGTAATAAAAGATCGTCATCAAGCCCGTCACACCACCTTCACCTAACTTGCTCGGGATCAAAAAAGAATTGATCGCTAACGCATAGATGAGCGCACCAATAAAATTTAAAGCAATATTTTTTATAATAGTTCTATTTATCTTCAATGTGGTCCCACCCTAGATCTAAGCTGATCTCTTCAGTCGTTTGCTTTGTCGCAGTTGGCTGATTCAAATAACCTTTGATCAAGGCATAGATCTCACCACGTGTCTTAGCTGTCAGCTTTTGTTGTTGAAATGATAATTGCGCATTGGAAGCAAATAACTCATTAAGATCATAATTGTCAAAAGAACGCCCACTTAAATAATCTAGTGATACCTGAAAATATTGTGCTAACTGCAAAACTTCTAGATAGGATGGTGTGGTCGTGCCTCGCTCCCATTTTCCGATCTGTGAGATCGTTTTGTTGCGTTTGCTATATGAGACCTCCATTTGGTTTAACGCTTGGGCTAATTCGCTTAACGATAGCCCTGCCCCTAGTCTTAAGGCCCGTAGTCTTTCTGGAAACATCTGATCACCCACTTTTGTTTAGTTACCTTAATTTTAACATTAATTTGAGCTTATCGGGGTGGATCTATAGCTATCTTTTTATCAAAAATAACTTATTTTAGGTAATTAAGCTTTTACTATTGCTTATTTAGTTTAAACCACGTACAATTAAGTGGTCTTAACTTACTAAAAGTACATTAATTTTAAAGGTGGTGGATAAAATGTGGCACACAGTTTGGTCATCATTGCCAGAACTGATCAGTGCGGGGATCAAATATACGATCCCGCTTGCGGTCATCTCGTTTGCCCTAGGGCTCGTGTTGGCTTTGATCACGGCTTTGATCCGTATTTCACAGACTAAAGGTCCATTTTTGATTATCAAAGCAATTTTTAGATTCTATGTGTGGCTTTTCCGGAGCACTCCTTTGATCGTTCAATTATTTATCGTCTATTTCGGACTTCCATATTTGACGATCAAGGGCGTCTTTCCTGACGGGATCAAGCTCGAACCATTTACAGCAGGTATCATCGTCTTTACGTTAAATACTGGCGCTTATGCTTCCGAAACGATCCGAGCAGCCATCGAATCCATTCCTAAGGGGCAATGGGAGGCCGCTCAAGCGATCGGAATGACACGCCTCCAGACACTCTTTAGGATCATCATTCCGCAAGCAGCGCGCGTCTCGTTACCGCCGCTGTCAAATAGTTTTATCGGCTTAGTCAAAGATACTTCACTTGCTTCGACGATCACGATCGTTGAAATGTTTGAAGTCAGTCAACAGATCGCAGCTGAAAATTATCAACCTTTAGTAATGTACTGTACGGTGGCCGCTCTATACGCGATTTTATGTACAATATTATCATTTGTTCAAAGTTGGCTTGAAAAGGTGACGACCCGTTACCTCAAGCCCCAAGTATAGGGAGGCATAATTTATGTTGAGACTTAAAGATGTAACTAAAACTTTTGGCACACAAACGGTGCTCAAAAATATCACAACTGAATTTAACGACCACGAAACGACGGTCTTGGTGGGGCCCTCTGGCTCAGGTAAATCGACACTATTACGTTCATTGAACTTACTTGAACGACCTGAAAGCGGAACCTATGATTGTGATGGGATCGAGCTTGATTTTGCCAAAAAGATCACTAAAAAAGAGATCTTAGCCGTTCGCCAAAAAACGGAAATGGTCTTTCAAGACTATAACCTCTTTCCACATTTGACGGTCTTAAAAAACGTCATGGAAGGACCAGTCCACGTCTTAAAAGAAGATAAACAGACTGCTAAAAAACGCGCTTTAGAACTATTGGATAAAGTCGGGCTCAAACAAAAAGCTACGGCCTATCCTAACCAACTATCCGGTGGTCAAGCCCAACGCGTTGCGATCGCACGTTCACTAGCGATGCGTCCGCGTTATATTCTCTTAGATGAGCCAACTAGTGCGCTTGACCCTGAATTAGAGCTCGAAGTTTTAAAAGTGCTCTTAGAATTAGCATCCGAAAAACAATCACTGATCATCGTGACCCATAACCTAGAATTTGCGCGCCACGTTGCCGATAAGGTCCTCTTTATCGAAGACGGGCAGATCAATTTCTCAGGGTCAAAAGATGACTTTTTCAATTCAAAAGATCCACGGATCAAGGAATTCATCAGTGCTATGACATTAGATAACTTGAATTAATGAAAGGACTTTATCATGAAAAAAACATTTAAAAATATCTTAGCTGTCGCAGGTGTCCTAGGTTTGACTTTTGCCTTGAACGCCATAAAGCCCCAACATGTTTCAGCGGCTGAAAAGCTTCCGGCACAAACAACTAAAGAATTAAAGGAAAAAGGGACTTTGACCATTGGATTAGAAGGAACTTTTGCTCCCTATTCTTACCGTAAGGACGGAAAATTGACCGGCTTTGAAGTAGAATTAGGTAAACAACTCGCCAAGGAAATGGGACTTAAAGCTAAATTTGTTCCTACTAAGTGGGATGGCTTGATCGCAGGTCTTGACACGGGTAAATATGATGTTGTTTTAAACAACGTAACGATCACCAAAGAACGGAAAGAAAAATACCTTTTTTCTAAGCCTTATATCTACTCACACTTTGCTTTGATCACCAAAAAAGGAACTGATCTGACTAAGTTAAAACAGATCAAGGGGCAAAAGATCGCAGCTGGGACTGGGACTGACAATGCGCTCATCGCTAAAAAATATAAAGCAACAGTCGTTCCATCTTCTGACTTTACAACTTCGCTTGACCTGATCAAACAAGATCGTGCAAAAGGTGCGATCAACTCAATGTCTGCTTGGTATGCCTACAAAAAAGACCACTCAACTAAGGGTCTTAAAGCAACTGATGTTTCCAAAGAAGAAGATCCAGCCAAGATCGGCGCTTTGATGTCTAAAAAAGATAAAGCATTACAAAAGAGCGTTGATAAGGCCTTAGATAAGCTCCGCAAAGATGGTAAATTAAAAGAGATCTCTAAAAAATATGTCGGTGGCGATATTACAAAATAACTAATTTAGTAAAAGCCCTTGTCCGCGCTATGGACAAGGGCTTTTTCGTGATTAGAAACGGCTCATTAAAAAAATTGGACCGCTCATATTTTTCAAAAGGTAGTTCACAATAATTAGAAAGAAAACGTTCTGAGGTACCGCTGTCATAGCACAAACAAAAAATCCCCAGCCATCGGAACCAGCGACAAACACGGGGAAATAGAGGATATATATTATATAAACTAACTATGCAACCTGTTAAGTTAATTTATTTATATTTAAATGATACTATGCTAATAATGAAAACGCAATATCAAAAATTCCCCTTAAAATATTTTTAACCATTATCGCGAAGTTTTTTGTTGAAGATAGCAATTTTTTTGGAAGAATACAAAAAAGCCCCCAAAACTGGGAGCTGATCATATTAGTATGCACCATTAGGATGTATAATCACTAAAAAGGTTAGAAAAATTATCTTAGCATCTAAAAACAAACTTCTATTTTGAATATACTTTAAATCCAATTCGACCATTTCTGCAAATCCAACATTATTACGCTCAGTTGCTTGCCACAAACCAGTACATCCTGGAACTACCCATAGTCGTTGCTTGTCGTATTCACTATACTCTTCGACCTCACTTGGCAACGGTGGACGAGGACCAACCAAACTCATATCACCACGTAAAACGTTCAATAACTGTGGTAATTCATCTAAACTTGTTTTTCGTAAAAAACGCCCAACTGAAGTAACTCTAGGATCATTTTTCATTTTAAACATCGGACCAGTAACTTCATTTTTTTCTTTTAACTTTTCAAGTAATGTATCTGCATTCACGTACATCGATCTAAATTTATATACCTTAAAACGTTTACCATTCTGGTCCACGATCACAAGCGTATATAAATAACGAAATGATCAAACTTGGAATAACAACTACGATTAGGCCAATCAAGCTAAGAATAATATCAAAAATACGTTTAAAAACATATATGTATACTGATGCTCTATAGCCTCTTTATTGAGCACCAAATTTTTTTCTGTAGTAATGTGCCTTGTCATCGTCACCTATCCTCTTTCATTTACAAAATCAAGAATTTCTTATATATCCTTATCTAGTAACAATTCCAAACATATTGATCTTGAAAAGCTATCAACTAATTCCTTATTTCTAATCAAATTACAAAGTTTATCTATACTGAAAAGACGATAATCTAAGATTTTTTCTGAATCTTGTAATTCTATTTTGCTCAATTCATATTCAGGTACTTTAGCTAACATCATCCGCACATTAGATAGAATTAATCCAGAATCAATTTTTATTTCTCCCAAATCATGGATGTCGCTAGTAACTATATTCATTTCCTCTCTAAGTTCTCTTATGGCTCCATGTTCAAAAGATTCATCATTTTCAATAAACCCTCTTGGAAATTCCCAATACTCTTTTTGGTCCATTCTTTTTACCCTTATCAAAATAAACTTCTTTAACACTTGTGGAGCAATCACTACTCCGCCTGTTTTTTGTACAATTTTGAAAAAATTTTCAGTCCCACTAATTTCAAAATAATTATTTTCCCACTTCAAAAAATCGCTACCTCACTACTTTAGTTTAGAATTATAGTCGAAACTTAATATCCAAGTATTATATTTCTCTCCTTCAGCTACTTTCTTTTTTGCATAGTATTCGAAAATTATAATACTAACCAATAAGTATAATATAAACCACTGACAAACATAATTTTTAGTATATTCTATTCTATTCAATATCCCCATCAACGGCGTAGCTGTTAACACTATCATGCCTGTATATACCTTATCATCTGTTGATTTCCATAACCCACTCATCCAATAACGACACCATCTAATGGGGTGCTTGGAAAAACTAGGTACATTCTGTGTATTTATCGTAGCTGTCATTATCGTCTTCATTTGATTTTTTATGTCATCAACACTATCAAATTTAGATTCATTAGCAAAAATCCAGTTCAATGTATAGATACTTCCTAAGTATTGTGTATGCCAACTTCTAAGATCTGCCAAAAAGCACAAAACTATCCATCCAATAATAACTAGTCCACCATTAATAAAAATGAAAGTACTCTCTCCACCGAAAACCTGTTCTACTTTATCTTTATTAGTTAAGATAAAAGCCAGTAATACAACATAAAAAGTTATCCCTTGATCACGTTTTCTTCCCTGCTCTAATAAATGATCGTGACAATGATCATATACACTACGTAAATGTTCTAAAAATAAAATTTTTTCGTCTCTCATATATTTTTCAAGCCAAAACCCGTCTCATACTGGCCTTTACTCCCAAAACTTATTATTTTCTGCAAAAACACCTAAAAATGGGTATTCCAAACATTTAAGTACTTGTATACTTTAAAACCATATTGTAACTATCAAAAGTAAAATCTAGATTTTATTCTATAAATTACAGGTCTTGAAATATTTTTCTCGGTATATTTGCATTATTAACTTTCCTAGCAAAACTGTACTTTGTATTTATTAAATTTGATAATTCTCTTGCATCCTTTTCAGTAAAAACATAAGGTCTTCCTCTATCCCAATCAATATACCTGCAATTTCCATCCTTATTATCAATACTGTCTTCAAAATTACCTAATATAGTTTGAATATATAATTCATCTGCTAAAAAAGAATACATAAATATACTATCATCAAACTCCAGTATATTTGCTATGTATTTCTTTTTTATAGAAAACCAATTGCTACCCTTCTTTATTTTATAATTACTATTCTTTAACCTATCAATTCTCAGTAATTTTTGTAAAAGTACCACAAGACTGAAGATTACACGTTTCAATTTAAAAGGATCTTTCCTCAAATTTAAAAACCTTGTTGGATAATAATACCTTATCCTGTCACTAATTTGATTTTTGCTATTAAAAAAACCAATATACACTTCATTTTTAAAATAACTCTTAAAATAGTTAGCTGTCATAAGCGGAATATCACTTGAAGAAATCAGATGTATATAATCATATTTTTTTTTTGAAACTGCCTTTAACAACTTTTTTTCTATAATAATTTGCGTATCAGCACCCCAATTATTTTTTATTGGTTTTATAAAATGAAGTTTACTTTTATAACTAGTTAGTATAGGTTTTTTGAAACGTTTATCCCAATGGATCCAAAAATCTATTTCCGCATCATCTAAGATTCGTATCGTTTCCTGTAAAACCTCAGCATTATTGCCATGTCCTTCAACTAAAATAGCATGTCTCATATAGATTCTCCCATCTTGCAATCCTTTCTCTAGTCTTTACTAAATAATACTTACAATAGTAATAGTAGATTCTCAATTTTTAACTTCTTTAGTAATATATTTATGAAATTTTTTATACTGTATAATCCCTTGGAAATCTCCATATATTATTTGTTTAGCGATTTTGAGTCTAGATTTTTTTTTCATTCCCCGAATTATTGTTCTAATATCTACTAATATCTTTCTTACTCCTGCACATTTACCATTATAGTATATAGTATTTATCAATTGATTCCTAAACATATAGTGATACATTTCTAACCTAACAAAATTATCCTCATTAAGAATATTTAAATTTCGTGGATTCTTTCTTTTATGGGTTACAATGCTATTTCCAACCATATATGCATTTCCCGCATACCTCACCATTCTTTCAGTATACTCAGAATCATCTCCCCAAATAAAATATTCTTTGCAAGGCAAACCTACCCTTTTTATAGCATCACCACTTATTAAAATAGATACAAATGTTGCTTTTTTTATACTAACAATCCCATTCTTTAAAAATTTATACCAATACAAGTACCCATTAGCAGCTGCTCTATTATCAATTTCAGGTACATTCATAACTTCTCCATTCTCACCGTATACTGAACTTGCTAGAAAAGAGACTTTTTCTTCTGTATTATCATTAATAACCTCATTAGCATCTAATAATTCTTTTAGGGCATTTTTTTGTGGAATCGTATCATCATCCATCAACCAAACCCAATTATATTCCTTATCTTTTACCCGTTTCAAACCCTCGTAGAATCCACCAGCACCACCAATGTTAGAAGAAAGCTTTATGTAGTTTATAGATTTTTCCCTTAAAATTCCATCCATCTCTAAAAATTTTTCTGTACCATCTGTACTATTATTATCTATCACTAATATTTCTACTAATTCAATTGACTGTTCCAATAGAGCACGAAGACATTCAATCAATAACTCCTTTCTATTGTACGTAACTACAATGGCTACTACTTTTGAAATCACTAAATTCACTCCTCCTTAACTAGTCTCGATTAAATATATCTCTTGTATAAACTTTATCAGAAACATCATCTAAATCTGATGTATATCTATTAGCAATAATTACGTCTGATATAGTTTTAAATTCACCTAAATCGTTAACAAGCTTATCTCCAAAGAAGCTAGCATTATCTCCCAAAGAAGGCTCATAGATAATTATTTCTCCTCCCTTATTTTTAATTCGTTTCATAATACCTTGAATCGAACTATGACGAAAATTATCACTATTAGATTTCATCGTTAAACGATAAACTCCTACAACGATCTTATTTTTATTATAACTACCACCATAATTTGCCTTTTTTAAGACCTGTTCAGCAATAAAGTCTTTGCGAGTAATATTTGCTTTCACTATTGCCGCAATTAAATCTTCAGGAACATCTTGATAATTTGCCAGTAATTGCTTTGTGTCTTTAGGTAAACAATACCCACCATAGCCAAAAGAAGGATTATTGTAGTGTGTACCGATTCTGGGATCCAGTCCTACACCCTCAATTATTTTTTTAGTATCTAATCCTTTTAATTCAGCATATGTATCCAATTCATTAAAATAACTCACTCTTAGTGCTAAATATGTATTAGCAAAAAGCTTTACCGCCTCAGCTTCCGTAAATCCCATAATTAACGTTGGAATATTTTTATCTATTGCACCATCTTCTAGTAATTTTGCAAAAATTTTAGCTTTATTTACTAGTCTTTCATCACTTAAATCCGTCCCCACAACAATTCTTGAGGGATAGAGGTTATCATACAATGCCTTACTTTCACGTAAAAATTCTGGACTAAAAATAATATTATTATTAGCGGTCTTCTTACGAATTCTCTCTGTAAATCCAACTGGAATTGTTGATTTTATGACTATAGTAGCGGTTGAACTTGCTTTTTTAACTTTTTCAATTACACTTTCTACAGCCGAAGTATCAAAAAAATTTTTTTCAGCATCATAATTAGTTGGCGTTGCAATAATAACAAAATCAGCATCTTGATACGCTTTACTTGCATCAGTAGTAGCTACCAACGACAGTTCTTTATTAGCCAAAAAATCTTCAATCTCTCTATCAACAATTGGTGATTTTTTATTATTAATCAATTCGACTCTTTCAGGAATTATATCAACTGCAATAACTTCATTGTGCTGGGCCAATAAAGTTGCCATGCTTAATCCTACATATCCAGTACCCGCTACCGCTACCTTCATTATTATATTCCTCCAATAATTTTATCCACACTATTTACCTGTCAAACTATTTCTTAGATACACATCCAGTCTCTGTGCCTCAATATTTATATCATATCCATACTCTTTTAATATCTGTATGCTCTTTTTTTCCCGCATAGTATTTTCCATGCTTAGTATTTCCCTAGCCCATTTTTCGGAACTATCATTTAAACCTACAAAATAAACATTTTCTATTTTTTTTGTTTCTATAGACACAGTATCAGAAAACACACAAGGAACTCCGCTACATTGAGCCTCAATAGCAGATAAACACAATCCTTCATATAAAGAAGGAAGCACAAAAACATCCATTGCTTGTATATATTCTGCCACATTATCTATGGCCCCAGTAAAAATAACATTTTTCTCAATACCATAGTTTTTAACTTTTTCTTTGATTTTACTAAGTAGTATCCCATCTCCTATCAATATAAGTTTGGCATCTTTGTTCTCAGATACAATCACCTTAAAAATATCAATTAACTGATCGTGATTTTTCTGTTTATCAAAACGACCTATATGTCCAATCACAAAGTTGTCATCAGTAATATCGTTGTTCTTCCGAATTTTGTATCGTATATAACTGTTATACTTAAACTTTTGTAAATCAATTGCATTATTAAACACTTCAAATGGATGATCACCATATAAAGACTTTCCAGCTTCTATCCCACAAGCTAAATAGTCTGTCGAAAATAGCTGAGTTGCCTTGGCTAATACTCTATTAAAAATAGTTGGTGAGACTACTAAGTGTGAATGACTAATTCGCGTTCTTATACCACACAACTTTGCTATACAAAACGGAAAACAGTTGGTTAATGTCATATGTCCATAAGCAATATCATATTTTTTTCTTCGAAAAATATGATACATTGATAACAGATTCTTCAAAATAGATTCTTTTTTACTTGGAATTAACAATACTCTCATTCCAGCCGACTCATACCTTCTACGTAGCTTATCTGATTCAACATTTAATGTAATCACATCTATATCATAGTCTTCTCTATATTTCATATGACTAAAATAATCTATAACAACTTGTCCAGCACCACCAGATAATCCGTGTAAAAACACTGCAATTTTTATTTTTTCCATCGTATCTCCCGTGTTCCTTAGTTAAAATTCAAAATATATGGAACAGTCTCACCAGAATTTTGTACTCCATAAATAATAATCCAATATGTGATTAGATATATATATATTAATAATTTTGTTACTAGTGTATCTCTATATCTACCTATTTTCACATAATACCTGTTCCCTATATATGGAACAGCTAATAAAAACAAAAAATCAAAATATTGAGTAACTCGGCCCAAATACACATATTTCAAGTTAAAACCACTTAAAACAGTTGTGAATGCTACTATTAGTCTAAATCCATTATATCTCTGACTATCTCTACTACCACCAATATTATTTTTTGCTGTTAAATATAAAATTAGTATCGGTAAACAAAATAATAAGTGTGCAAAAAAGCCCCCCCTAATATTTGAATTCATCAAATAATCAGAATATCGTTCATTCAACATTCCAATATTTAAAGCAAGCACTGTTAATTTTTCAGAAAACACAATGAACAGTATACATACACTTAATACAAATACATTCAGTAATTTTTCTCTATTATTCGCAATCCAGTATAGTGGATAGATAATAATTGCTATCATTGCAGTACTATGAAAACCACTTGCAATCAAAATAATTAACAAATACTTCCATAATTTCTTTTCAGTAACATAGTTAAATCCCCATACAATAACTATCATTGCTAAACTTTGTCTTAATATATTCAATGTTAAATTGAAAAATAAAAAATAGTATGTTGACATTCCTAACACTATATCGATCCTGTTCTTGCGTAGTGTCATCAAGACTAGCGCAGTTTCAACAAAACTATACCAGAAATAAAAAATATGAACATTAGATGTAAATCTAGATACTACATAATTAAACGTTGCATACAACACACCTATTGAACTATTATTAGCCCATTCCAAATAATTCCAAAAATTATTTGATAGTATCGCATTGTGGAACCAAATATTTCCATACACTAAAACATCAGTTCCAATTGTATAATCTCTATATCCCGCTAAGAAACTAGGAAGCAATATAGCAAGTAAATATATCCCACCTATCGTTGTCATTTTGATGATACTTGGTACATAGAACACTGCGTTTCCCACCAATACTGCAGTTTTTTTTAAATTTTTTTCCACATCTAATTGCTCGCCTATGTAGATAAAAAACAATGAGCAAATAAACATCAAAATATAAATGATCACTCGCTAACATCCCCTATCTATTTTTCATCATACGACTATATAACTTTGATACATATAAAGATTTACATGTTAATTTTATTTTACATGTAAAATATCGTTTTTTATAATTAGGAAAGTTTACACTTTTTTTTATTCCTTGTGACATTATTCTTTTTAAGAAATATGAAAAATATGACACTATAAATCTCCTCTGTGCTCTATCCTGGAAGTACTTTTGTTTTTCCATTTGACGATTGTAATGCTCAAACTCTATGCATTGTATATACTTTACGTATAATTTCTCTCTATTCATTAAAATATAATAATTTCGTATATTTTTAAATGAATTCACAATATCCAAAATCTTAAGAGATGGCTTATGACTCATACTACTAGATAGAATTCGCCAACTATAAACCACATTACTTAATAGTGCTACATTTTTACAAAATAACAAATATTTTAGATAAAAATTAATATCTTGTCCAATTCTAACGTTCCCCCAAGATATACCATTTCTCCTAATTATTTCCAATTTATAAAGTTTATTTGGTGGATTTGGAACTTTATCAACCAGATTCATTGGATTCTTTTCTATATAACTTTTTTCTATAAAATCATCACTTTTATTAATTAACTTACCTGATTTATCCACCAAAATATGATTCCCTATCACTAAATCAACTTGATACTCTTCCATACTTTCAACCATCAAATCAATTGCTCCTGCTTCCAGAATATCATCTGCATCAACAAATATAATATATTGGCCAGTAGCTAAATCCATTCCTCTATTTCTTGCAACGGACGCATTCATATTTGCTTGATATTCAACAACTATTCTCGAATCTTCTTTTGATAATTTACTCAATTTTTTACGTGAACCGTCAATTGATCCATCATCAATAATAATTATCTCCAGCTCACTTTTATTTTTTTTTATTGATTCTAAACATAATTCAATATATCTTTCAGCATTATAATTGGGTATAATTACACTAACTTTACTCACAATCATTATTCCCCACTAGTATCTTATTGTATAATTGTCTTATTTTAATTCTTGTTTGACTAATGTCATATCCATTTTCCCTTATTTGTTCAATCGATTCATGGTTAACTTTCCCTACAGATTTTTTTATATGGTTTATCCACTGTTCCTGATTAGCTAACCTCAAATATTCAATATTTGAGGTTAGCTTCAGTTCGATTGAAACTGCATCTGATACGAGAACAGGAATCCCCATAGCTTGAGCTTCAATCCCAGCAATAGGTAACCCTTCGAACAATGATGGCATTACAAATATATCTACCGCTTGTAAATAGTCATTCACATTTTGTACAGCTCCCGTAAATATTATCCGCTCTAAAACTTTTCTCCTTTTTGCACTACTAATTAAAGTGTTTCTTAGCTTACCATCACCAATAATAATCAACTTAAATTTTTCATCAAGTTTCTCAAGCAATTCTATAAGATATTCTTGATTCTTCTGTTTAGTTAATCTACCAACATTTCCAATTAATATATCATCACTATCTAAACTATATTTTCTTCGTATTTTCTCTCTAATTATTTTATTTCTAGCGTATTGCTCCAGTTTTATCCCATTCGGAATAATCAATACTTGATCAGCAATA
The DNA here is from genome assembly GCF_001591685.1 of Ligilactobacillus murinus DSM 20452 = NBRC 14221. Classification (GTDB taxonomy): domain Bacteria; phylum Bacillota; class Bacilli; order Lactobacillales; family Lactobacillaceae; genus Ligilactobacillus; species Ligilactobacillus murinus. The sequence continues at coordinate 21,194 of NZ_BCVJ01000008.1, forward strand.
TCTGTATTGAATATCCATTTTGCTGCTTTTCTAGAACATGCCACTCTTCGTATATTCATACTTTTGAGTAACCACCTATTGATATAATGCAAAAATTTCAAATTTCCCTTAGTAGGAGCCGTATTATGTGCATGAACAATAACTCGGCTACCATTGATCTTATATGCAATAATTATTGGAATAATATTTACTAAAGAATTTTTATGAATATGTATAATATCGTAATTATTGCTCCTTATTATACGTATAATTTCCATTACATATAGATATATATTTTTAGGTGATGGTATATGATAAATCTTTGAATTTTGTTCTCTCAACTTCTCCTCAAATGGTATTTTATCTCGACTAGTCGTTATAACATCAAACCTAATATCATTTGAATCCATATTTTTATACATATTCATAATAAAAGTTTCAATTCCACCTATATTATCTGTCATCTCAAAGTGTAATATTCTTCTAACCATGTATGATATGCCTCCACTATCCCAAATAATTCTACATTCAAATCAATATATTTGACATTATTCTATATCTATAAACAACTACTCTACTAAAATATATAGAAACGTTTCTTTCTCTTAATAATCGGGCTATATGGTTGTTGAACTATTTCAATGCCGTTAAGTAAACATTCTGCATTGTTCTTAAAAAATTGACTTTGTTGCCTACCAAATTCTTTAGCAATTTCATTTATTGATTCCCTTAAGACAAAATTTCGTCCGGGTAACACATGTGCATCCGAAGCAACGACATGAATCAAGCCATGAGAAATCAAACTTCTCGAAATATTTGCTACATGTTCTCCAAAACCTCCTATATAACTAGTTGCTGTTAATTGTGCCAAAGCTCCTTTTTGTATAAGATTATATAAAATATTTTGATCACTTTGAATTTTTAAATTACGCTCTGGATGAACTATTACAGGCGTTGTCCCCCTTTTCCTTAGCTCAAAAATAATCCTATCAGTATACGCCGGCACATCCCCGTGAGGTAACTCTAGTAATATGTAGTTCTTCTTAATATCTGTACCTAAAAAATCATCATAGTTACTCAACAAGTTACCATTTATATGAATTTCTTGTCCCGGAAAAACTTTTAAAGGTATTTTTCTCTCACACAAGGCAGCCTGAAATTCTGCAGTCTTTTCAATAACTGCTTTATGATGGTTAACATAATTTTTATCCAAATGGTGTGGTGTAGCTAAAATATGTGTTACCCCATCAGCTACAGCTTGACATGCTAGCTGTAGCGAGTGTTCTAAATCCGGAGAGCCGTCATCTACTCCCGGTAAAATATGACAATGTAAATCAACTAGATTAGGCATACACATCTTCCTTATCTTTTATCATTTTTCCCGTAATATCCATAATAGCCATTCGACTCCCCAACGACATCATTTAAAATAGTCCCAATAATTTTCCCATTAACATGTTTAATTAATTCAACAGCTTGCTTAACAGCCTCTTTTTCCGTCTTATTTACCCTAACTACAATAATCGTACCATCTACTTTTGTTGATAAAATCTGTGCATCAGTAACGGATAGTACTGGGGGAGCATCATAGATAATTAAATCAAACGCATCTTCCAGCATTTTTATCAACTTTTCCATTTTTTTTGACCCAATTAACTCTGATGGGTTAGGTGGAATAGGACCACTTGGAATAATATACAATTTATCAATAGATGTTTTATAAAAAATATCATTTACAGAGACTGATTGCTCAGTTAGATAATTTGTCAAGCCAATCGGATTTATAATATTAAATGTAGCTTCAATAGTTGGTCTACGTAAATCAGAGTCTATAAGCAATACTTTTTTACCTTGTCTTGCAAATGAGACCGCTAAATTTGCTGCTATCGTTGATTTTCCTTCGGAAGCCGAAGAAGATGTCAATACAATTGATTTTAATTGTTTATCTATATTTGAAAATTCAATATTCGTTCGAATTGTATTAAATTGTTCAGTATTTGTAGAATTAGGCGCCGTTACCGTTATCATTCGAACACCGTTTTCCATGCTATTAACATCCAGTTGCTTTTTTGTTTTAAAAAATTTCATTTGACTCTTCTCCTAAATTCGTCGATCTTCTTCATTACTTGTATCTGTAATAACTTCAACAACACGATAATCCTTATTTCCGTTATTTATGTGGTAAATAAACCCTAAATTTATTAAATCCAATTCTTCCCTTAAAAAATTACTATCTTTAACAGTTGTATCTAATAATTCTTTGATCAAGGAAATACAGATCCCAATAAGACTACCTAATAGTAGTCCAATTAATACATTTAATTTTTTATTTGGAGAAACAGGTGTTGGGTTTACAGTTGCCTTATTTACAACTGTCACATTGTCAATCTTCATCATTTTTTTTATTTTTTCTGTAAAAATCGTTCCGATTTCATTCGCAATATCAGTAGCTATATATGCATTTTTATCAGTTACCGTTACACTAATAACTTGTGAATTTGTCTGATTAGATATATCAACTGAGCTTTGTAAATCAGATAAATCACCTTGATAATTCACATTTTCACGTATTTTCTTTAAAACGGGTGTTAAAATTATTGATTTTTTTAACACATCCTTGTACGTATTGATTGCCTGCAAATCTGCTTGTTGTGCTGTATATTGAGTCTGAGTATTTGTATCTTTTTGACTTACTAACAAATCAATTGTAGAACTATATTTTGGAGTTACAAAAAAATAAGACACAATTAGCGCAATAACTGTTCCCACAACTGCACACAAAACTATATTTAACAAATTAGCTCTTAAAATTGAAAAAATTCTATTTAAATCAACTGTATTATTCGTTTGTTCACTCATTAATATTCTCCTAAAAAATTCTTATCTTTTAAACTACTTAGTAATTCACTACATTACATAGTTCAAAACTTTTTATTTCCAAATTCAGCTTTTAAAGCTTATTACTAATAAAACTGATACATGCAATTATCACCAACTTCTTACCATTATTTACTTCAAGGCTGCACGTTCTTTTAGTGGGCGCCACCATTCTTCGTTGTTTAAATACCAATTAACAGTTTCAACGATACCTGTATCAAAAGTATATTTTGGCTTCCAACCGAGTTCAGTTTCGATCTTTGTTGGATCGATCGCATAACGACGATCGTGTCCCAAACGATCAGCAACATATTCAATTGCATCTTCACCTAAACCAAGTTGTTCAACGATCAAGTGTACGATCTCATTATTTGTCCGTTCATTATGTCCCCCGACATTATAAACTTCCCCCTTGCGACCCTTATGTAAAACAAGGTCGATTGCTTGGCAGTGATCGTAGACATGAAGCCAATCGCGGATATTTTTACCATCCCCATAGATCGGTAATTTCTTACCATCCATCCCATTTGATGTCATCAACGGGATCAATTTTTCAGGGAATTGGTATGGTCCGTAGTTGTTTGAACAACGTGTGATATTCACATTTAGACCATAAGTTTCATAGTAAGCACGAACTAACAGATCAGCAGAGGCTTTACTTGCTGAATATGGTGAGTTAGGTGCTAATGGTGTCGTTTCACTGAAGTATCCTTCCTTACCTAAAGTACCATAAACTTCATCAGTCGAAACTTGCAAATATTTTTCTAAGCCCATTGTCTTAGCTACGTGTAAGAGTGCTAACGTACCTTGCACATTTGTTTCTACAAAAACTTCTGGATGTAAGATCGAACGGTCAACATGGCTTTCAGCCGCAAAGTTTACGATCGTATCGATATCGTGTTCTTTAACTAAATGTTCGACCAATTCACGGTTTGTAATATTGCCGTGAACAAAGATATGATTAAGGTTGTCCTTTAGATCATCTAAATTATGAATATTACCAGCATAGGTCAACAGATCTAAGTTAACGATCTTATATTCAGGATATTTTTCGAGCATGTAGCGGACAAAGTTACTACCGATAAAACCGGCACCGCCTGTTACAAGTAAGTTTTTCATCAGGTTAGTCCTTTCTATGCAACGCTTTTAGCGTTCCCACCAGTATTAAGTTAGCACGCAGTCCTTTACTCTAGAAATCCTCATTCTTTTTATGCATATAAATCATATAATAAGTCTCTAAAATAACATCACACTTCTTTATCCTTATAACTTTTTTAGTCTGTTTCTTTTTTTTACAAATATAATCTAATAATCTTGTGTAATACTACATTCAAAATCCACGTATTAGAATTATAAATCTATTTTTTAGAGGTCTTAAATATGCTTGGAAAATAGATGCACATCTTAACCCTACAGTATCTGGTAATACATTATAAATTCTTGAAAGCAAACTCTTGTTAGGGGATCTTAGCTTATTATTTTTCCAAGGCGTTAAATTCCTATACTCTACCCATTTTTTGGCATACTTCGTATTACAACCTTCATACCAAGGTCTGTCAGAAAAAAAGTTACTAGTATAATGTATAATCACCGGATCTTTTACAGCTGCGTTCACTTCATTCTCTGAGTAACAAGCAACTGGTTTTCTATATAGAATCATCTGTTTGTATGAAAACATACTAAATGCTGAAATCAAGTTATATCTAGGTGTTAACGGATATGTTTCCTTACTGAGAACACCATTCAATACTCCCTGATCTCCCTGTTGAATATATCCCCTATGATCAGCAATAAAATCTAATAATCTTTTTTCAACATTTCTTTCTCTCCATTTCTTTACATCAATTAGCATCACTCCAGAATTAAACATTATGTCATTCTCCTCTAGGCCTACGTTTTTCCTATAGTATTTACTAAAAGCATCCTTTAATGCCCCTATTGTGTTATCCTCCAAGTCTAGATTCCATAACTCTTTAATAGAATTTTCAATGACTGTATCAGCATCTAAGTATAATACTCTTGAAACTGAATCATCAAAAATTCTATCTATGAATAGACGTGAGTATTGTGATACAGATCCCCTATCAAGAGTCACCCTATATTTCAACCTAGTTTCTGTATTAGTAGCATCGATCCATCTTGGAATAACCGCCCCAAATCTTATGAAAATTTGCTCAATTTTCTTCTTATTTTCATCTGTAATATCACTCGATAATACGGTGATCCTCAAGTTCTTCAAAATTTCACTATTATTTTCTAGCAATGATGCAATAGAGACACCCATAATCTCACAAAAATCATCATTTACAGCGTATACTATATTGTATGCAAAATCTTCCATCCATGCTCCCTTGTAAAACCATCTCTTATTTAACTACCTAACTAAGCTAATTTAGCCACCATCTTTATAGCTAAGTAGTAATTAGAATACTTCAAATTAAGTAACTAAACTTCAAATTTTATTACTTAGATTAATATTAGGTTACGAAACATTATTAACGACCCAATAAAATAATATATATAATTTTTTATATATATTTCACAATGAATCTAATTTACGTAAAATGCTCCTTTTGTAGTTATACACTGTTTTTCGACTAATTTCCAACATTTTAGCTGTTTTTACTAAATTTAAGTTAGAATACAGCTGTAGTTCTAAAAATTTACGTTCTTTTGGTGTACACAAGTTCCATAACCTTTCCAATAAATCTCTTATAATAACATCATCATTTTGACAATTTGCAACTATCCATAGTTCATCAGCATTTTCTGGCAACCCGCATTCTCTTTGCTTAGTTCGCGTCTGTTTACGCAATAAGTCTAACAAACGCCACTTGACCTTCTGATAGAGATAAGGCATTACCGCTTCTTCTGTAACACTGTCATGTGTTTGGCAATAAGCACAATAAGCTTGGGCAAAAGCGATCTGTCCTTCTACCACTAGATCTTCATAATCTGAGTCTTGTCGCGATACATGCAGATACTTTAAAACACCATAGATAACTTTTTCATGTTCTCCTTGCAATAAATATGCAAATCCTTTTTCATACATAAACTAGACTCCCTTTACTGATAAAGTTTGTCTAGGGCCCTAAACTGTTTTCAGCATACGACCTATATGAACTGAAAAAAACCTGCATCTTACCGCAAAAAAACTGCAAGTAATTTTTTAGTTCTCTTAAAACCCTGTTATGATAGGGTTTAAGCTATCTATCAGCTACTATAACACAAACATAATTTTTTATAGCCTTAAAAATAAGTCTAATAAACTTTATAATTGTGAGATATTACGGTAGTAGTTAAGAAAAACCTAAAATTATAAGAGGTGAATTTTATGGAAACAATTTCCTTTGACCATGCTGGTTTAGTCAAACTCTATCAACAAGGATATTTTGATGCTGACGCATATTTGGACAAACAGACCCTTCTTTTAGTCTGGGATTGTCACGATCTTGGACTAAAGAACTGTCGCTCACTCATCTTAGATACTAAACGCGGGATCATTATCAGTGACAAAGAGACGACACGTTTAGTCAATCAATTCATCAAACAACAGCCAGTTGGGCTTTTATTAACACGCGCACTAGTCGGATCATTTGCTAAAAAAACACCATGTCTGCCCTATGTCTGGGGAAAGATCTTACTTGTCCCTTTAAGTGGCTATACCCGTCATGCGACCAGTTGGGTCAGACTTGATCACGTTTATTATGATTATTTCAGCGACCCAGACCATATCACTTTCATCTTTGATCATGATGATAAGACGCGCTATGTCTTACCTATCAATAAAAAAACATATCTCAGCAACTTAAAAACAACAACGACCATCTACTATAAACTCCACCAGATCATCCATGAGATAAATGCTGATTTTTCGTTGGACTTACCAAACGACCACTCACTTTGCAACTTAGAAAAGCAACTTGATACCTTATCACTTACCGCTTTTTTAGATGATTATCTAACAATGATCATCACTTTGATCTATCGTGAAAGTGGGGTCACATCTGCAAGTGAAGTCAAACTCATCAAAGATCGCCTCAAGCAAAGGTACGATCATTTATAAAAAACGCTTTATCTTACTAGACTTGGATTCTATTTCTTATTGATTCACAAGCTATTAAAGTTATAATATAATGGAAATGATTAATAATATAGAGCTTGATCCAAGGAGTAAATACTTATGACAAAACCGATCAAAATCGTTACGGATTCATCTGTTCAATTAACACCTGAAGAGATAAAAGAAAATAATATTACGGTCATTCCGCTTTCAGTCGAGGTGAATGGTAAAAACTACATTGATGGTGAAGACATCAGTCGCGAACAACTAGTTGAAGAATTGCGCAAGGGTAACATCCCTAAGACCAGTCAACCAGCAATGGGGCGTTTTATCGATACTTTCGATGAATTAGGCAAAGATGGTAGCCAAGTTTTAGCGATCTTGATCTCCGATGTTTTGAGCGGAACTTTTGAAACAGCGCTCAGTGCAGCTGATATGTCAGAAGCTGATGTAACTGTGATCAATAGCAAATCGACTGACCGTGGACTAGCATTCCAAGTCTTAGCAGCTGCTAAAGACGCAAGAGAAGGCAGATCGATCGCCGAGATCAAAGAACACTGTGCTGATATCTACTCACGCACAACGATCGACGTGTTGGTAGATAATCTCGACTGCCTTGTTGCTGGTGGACGTGTGAGTCGTTTTGCTGGTGCTTTGACAAAACTGATCAACTTAAAGATCATCGTCCGCTTAAATGAACACAGCCTTGATGTCTTTACCAAGGGTCGAAGTCGCAAGACCTTCATCAAGCACTGTAAAGAATTAGCAGAACAACACAAAGATAATCCGATCCAAGCTCTTTCGCTGTCAAATGTCGGGACCGATCCAGAATTTTTGGAAAAGATCAAAGAAACGATCTTACCAGAAAATAGTAAAGCGACCTACATCGCACGCCTAACAAGTCCGATCATCATGACACATACAGGGCTAAACGCTGTGGGCGTGATCACATTGGCTGAAAAGCCAGAGAAAACTGAAGCTTAATACCATACAGCCATCCAATACGACATGTATTAGGTGGCTGTTTTTTTGTATTAATATACATTTTATGCCTTTTTATACATTGATCCCTCTAATTGATAACCTTTTTCAATTACACCCTTTTTCACCTGAACATACAAACCCTACCAAATCAAGATTTCATCCCCTCTAATTGAGAATCATTATTATTTAGAACGATTCTAATTTACTTTAGTTGTTTTTGGTGTTACGGTTTAAGTAAAGTAGAACTGAAATTATTTTTTTACGAGGGGATGTTAATTATGAAACATTCAACTAAATTAGGCTTGATCATTGCGATCGCATTATTCTCAGCGGTCTTAGAATTTGGCTTTGGGCTTGCCTTGGTCGCGCAGATCATTATTACGATAACAGGAACTTTGATCGCCTTATCCATGTTAAAAGAAATGATCAAAACCTTACGCTCGGGTAGCTATGGGGTCGATCTGCTGGCGATCACTGCTGTGGCTGCTACACTTGCTGTAGGGCAGTATTGGGCTGCAATGATCGTCTTGATCATGTTGGTCGGCGGTGATTCGCTTGAAGATTATGCTTCTAAAAAAGCACATACCGAATTAAAAGCTTTGCTCGACAATTCACCACAGACCGCTCACAAAGTCGTGGCTGACAAACTTGTCGATATCAAAGTCGATGAAGCTAACATCGGCGATCAATTGGTCGTCAAACCCGGCGAGACTGTCCCTGTCGATGGGCATATCATCAAAGGCAGTAGTATGTTTGATGAGTCGAGCTTGACTGGTGAATCTAGACCGATCACCAAAAATGTTAGCGATACTGTCTATTCTGGTTCGATCAATGGTGATTCTGCGATAACAATGACAGTCGATAAACTCGCTAAAGATAGTCAATATCAACGTTTGATCCAACTGGTCAAACAAGCCGACAGTACCCCAGCTCATTTTGTCCGAATGGCTGACCGTTATGCCGTTCCATTTACTGGGATCGCCTTTGTGATCGCTGGAATCGCTTGGTTTGTTTCTAAAGACCCAGTACGTTTTGCCGAAGTTTTGGTCGTAGCTTCACCTTGTCCATTGATCTTAGCGGCCCCAGTAGCTTTGGTATCTGGGATGAGCCGTTCGTCACGTAATGGGATCGTGGTCAAAACCGGCAGTGTCTTGGAAAAGATGGCAACAGCTAAAACAGCCGCCTTTGATAAGACCGGGACGATCACCAGTGGTCGCCTCTTTGTCGATCAGATCAAACCCGTAGCAGGTACGACCAAAGAAGAGCTTTTAAGTTACGCAGCTAGTGCTGAACAATCTTCCGGCCACATCCTAGCTCGTTCCTTACTCAATTATGCGGTTAAACATGATGTTAACTTATTAGAAGTTCAGCAACTATCTGAGGTCACAGGTAACGGGGTCACAGCACAGATCGCTGGTCAGACTATTAAAGTCGGAAAAGCTTCGTTTGTTGCCCCAACAGCCCAAGTCGCTGAAACGACCCAAACTTGTGTCTATATTAGTTTAAATGACCGCTATATCGGGACGATCACTTTCATCGATAAATTACGCCTTGAAGCTGCTCAAACGATGCAAACTTTACGCGACCATGGAGTCAAACACTTGATGATGTTGACTGGTGACCAACAAGCTATTGCCCAAACGATCGCTAAAGAAGTCGGGATCGATGATGTTAGGGCAAAATTACTGCCTGAAGAAAAGATCCAGGCTTTAAAAGCAGTACCTGAAAGTGAGCATCCCGTTATCATGGTCGGCGATGGAGTCAACGATGCCCCTTCATTGACCGTCGCTGATGTCGGGATCGCCATGGGGGCCCATGGAGCCACAGCAGCCAGTGAATCAGCCGATGTTGTGATCTTAAAAGATGACCTGCTAAAAGTCGCTAAGGCCGTTGAGATCGCCCAAGATACTTTACGCATTGCACGCCAAGCTGTTTTGATCGGGATCTTTATCTGTGTCTTTTTAATGTTAGTTGCTAGCACTGGATGGATCCCAGCGATCGTGGGCGCAATGTTTCAAGAAGTCATCGACACCGTTTCGATCCTTTGGGGCTTGCGGGCTCGCTATTCCCATGAAAAATAATCACTGTTATCTGTCTAAACTAGCATCTTGCGTAATTATATGGTATTATTTTCTTGTAATATTTTAATATGAAAGTGACTAGATAAGTATGATACCCAAAAAAATTCACTATGTCTGGCTGGGCGATGCTGATAAGCCTACCCAGGTCGTCAAATGTATAAATTCATGGAAACGCTATTTACCAGACTATGAAATTATCGAGTGGAATCAACATAATTGGGATTTAAACCAAAATAAATTTGCACTGGTTGCTTTTAATGAGAAAAAATTTGCATACGCTTCAGATGTTATTCGGCTAGATGTTTTGAATCGATTTGGTGGAATTTATCTAGATTCTGATATTATGGTCAATAAGAGTTTTGATGAGTTATTAGATAGACATGCTTTCTGGGGTTTTATGTACGATAACGCAATTAGTACCGCAGTTATTGCAAGTGAGCCTAATAACGATTTTATCACTCGTTTATTGGATAAGTACGCTAAACTAGACTTTAGTGGCATTGCGGATGGTACGGTCGAAGTGACTAACAATGCTTTGATCACTAAGGAACTAATAAACTATTACCCGGATTTTACACTTGGAAATCATCAACTATCTTTGTCTGATGGAACAGCGATTTTTCCAAAAGAATACTTTGAATTTCCTTCATATGATCAAAAAACTAATTTTAGCAATCATCTACTGCTAAAATCATGGGGAAACGAACCAATTTCAATTTTTCGAAAGTTTGTCCGTGTTTTTCTCCCCGTTATCATTGGTCCTGTCAATTTTGGAAAAATTCGTAGTGCTCGTGGAAAAAAACGATTCGTTGCTTATGAAGAATACGAGAGAAAACAACGAAATTATAAAAATACCAATTAGTGGTTAAATCTAACCTGTATCTAAGTATGGGTTAGTTTTTTATGGAAATAGAGATATTGAGGAGCTCGTTTTGGAAAATAAAGTCAAAATTATTGTGGCAACGCATAAAAAATATGCAATGCCGACTGATAAAATGTATATACCATTGCAGGTAGGGGTTGCCTTACATCCTGAATTGGATCTAGGTTATCAAAAAGATGATGTTGGGGAGAATATCTCTCAAAAAAATGACAGCTACAGTGAACTGACTGGTTTATACTGGGCTTGGAAAAATCTAGATGCCGATTATATTGGTTTAGCACACTATCGTCGTTATTTTAGTGCTAAACGCCATCCTGGAAAGAACCGTCTTGATTGGGTCATCTCAAGTGAGGAACTACTCCCCTTGTTAGAGGACTATAATATAATACTACCTAAGAAAAGACACTATTATATTGAAACACTATATTCACACTATAAGCATACACATTACTCAAATCAGTTAGATGCAACACGTGAAATAATCAGCAAAAAACATCCGGATTACTTAACAACATATGATAAGGTTTTAAGTAAGACATCAGGTTATATGTTTAATATGGCTATTATGCGAAAAGATTTAATGGATCAGTACTGTACTTGGTTATTTGGTATTTTATCTGACTTAGAAAAAAAATTAGGTTCTACAGAATTTTCTGCCTTCCAGCAACGTTTCTATGGACGCGTGAGTGAAATAATTTTTAACGTTTGGTTACAACAACAAATAGAGTGGGGAAATATTTCTCCTTCAGAAATAAAGGAGCTCCCGCTTGTATATATTGAAGGTGTTAATTGGTGGAAAAAAGGGTCAGCTTTCTTAAAAGCTAAGTTCTTCCACCAACGTTACGAAAACAGTTTTTAATCTTGGAGTGAGGGTATTGAAGCAGTCATCAAAAATAATAATTGATCAAGATATGCTTGCTAAAAAAAGAACCTATCACATAATTAAGCGTATTTTTGATTTTATAGCTAGTCTTTGTGGTTTGATCATTTTGAGTCCACTTTTCCTAATTGTAGCACTCTTGATAAAATTAGAAGACAATGGTCCTGTTTTTTATAAACAAAAGCGTGTCGGCAAAGGACAACGTGAATTTGATATGTTCAAATTTCGCTCAATGCATGTTGATGCTGATAAACGCTTAGCCGAACTAAAAAAACAAAATGAAGTTGACGGACCCATGTTTAAAATGAAAAATGATCCTCGTATTACAAAGATCGGCCATTTCATCCGTAAGACAAGTATTGATGAATTGCCCCAACTATTCAATGTCGTCCGTGGAGATATGAGCTTAGTTGGTCCTCGTCCACCATTACCTAGTGAAGTTGCTGAATATACTGACTATGATATGCAACGACTCCTCGTAGTTCCAGGCTGTTCCGGCCTTTGGCAAGCTACAGTTAGAAATTCAGTTGGTTTTCATGAAATGGTCCAACTAGATTTAGAATATATTCAAAAAAGCAGTATTTGGTTTGACATTAAGATCCTCTTTATGACTATCAAGATTTTATTTAAACCCAATAGTGCCTACTGATCCTTAAAGGTGCATGCTTTTTGCATGCACCTTTTTTAAAAATTTTTATAAGGATGTGTTGTGTATGCCGTTAATTTCATTTATAATCCCAGCATATAATTCAGAGAAAACTTTAAAACGAGCAGTAGAGAGCGTTACAAATTCAATTATCGATCAAACATATGAAGTATTGATCATTGACGATGGTTCAAAAGATAATACTTTGATCTTAGCTAACCAACTTGCTTTACAGAATCAACGAATACGTGTTTTGACCGCTGGAAAAGGTGTTGGTCACGCACGTAACACAGGTATCAAACATGCTCGTGGACAAATGATCGCATTTTTAGATGCTGATGATCACTATCTCAGATCCGCTCTTCCTAAGGCTTTGAGCCAAGCCAAAAAGAACCCGGCCGATCTACAGATTTTTAGCTTTGAACACGGAAAACACACTGTCGATCTCACTTTGCCATCATCCAACAGTTTAGACGTTCGGTGTCGAATGCTTGAAAAACCTACTAACTATATGACAGTTTGGGGGAAATTCTTTAAGCGTTCCTTGTTGATCGATAATGATATCTACTTCAATGAAGAGCTTACTATGTCTGAAGACAGTGAATTTCTGATTCGTTATACTGCTGCTTGTGAGTCGATCACAACTTCTGCACTGGTTTTATATCACTACACGATCGATACACCATCCGCAACTAGAAGTTTTGATACAAAAAAAATCCAAGCTTATCTAAATGCGCTAAATATTGCTGAAGAATTCATTGACTCACAACCTCAAGTAATTAAACAAAGTTTTTTAAGCTATACTTTGATCCAAGTTAATATTATCGCAGTACGCTTAATATATACTCTAGGTAACCCTGCCTCTAATAAACAAAAAAGAGCAGAATTAGATAAGGTCATTACTGCTCCAGTAGTTAAAAAAGCACTTGAACAGGTCACACTAAAACAATGTCTGACACCTCATCTACTTCCCGGGTTATTCCTAAAATTACATCTATCTTCTTTAGCGATCTTGCTATTTAAACTTAGAAGCAAACAAAATGAACAAAAGGAAAATAACTCATGAAATTAAAATTTTTATGCATGGAACTCTCTGGCACTGGTGGTACCGAAACGGTTTTAGTTAAAGTATTAAATCAACTTTGTGAACATCACAAGATTGAACTCATCTTAACTAATGCCCCACCTCAACAAAACTTTTTAACTAAACTTGATTCTAGAATACAGATCAGTATTTGTTCAGGCAAAATAAACAAACCACTTACAATCACTAAAAAGTTTTTACTGGCTTCAGCGGATACTTGCTTCATCTCACTTAGCCCTAAGATGATAAAATTAGGCGCTAAAATAAGAAGTATCTTCAAGCGTAAGTATAAAATAATATCTTGGATCCATTTTTCACTTGATGATCAAGATATGTTCAATGCTAAAACTACTGTTCCACTAGCTGATGGACATCTGGCTATCAGTTCTACAATTAAAGAACAATTATTGAGCTATGGCGTACCCGACGAAAAAATAAGTCTAATTTTCAATCCAATTGATCCTATAGCAACATCTATTCCTACATCAAATTCGCCTCTACCAAAATTCTTTTATGCTGGTCGAGTTATTTTTGAAGGACAAAAAAATCTAAAAGAAATGATTTATGCTATCTCTAAGACTGAGAGTGCAACCCTAGATGTCTTTGGTACTGGAGAAGATGTCAAGCGTTGTCAAGAGTATGCTCGAGAACTGAATGTTGATCAACGGATAATTTGGCATGGATATACCCCTGAGCTTTGGCATGAGATAAAAGAAAAGCCAACAGCTCTACTCATGACATCAACCTATGAAGGACTACCAATGATAATGTTGGAAGCTATTGCCCATGGTATACCGGTAATATGTAGTGAGTTTAATGGCTATCATGATGTATTGAAAACTGGTATCAATGGCTTTAGCTATCCGCTACACGATGTCTCTAAATTAGTTGAACAAATGGAACACTTAGAACATACTCAATTGACTGAACAAGCCATCAAGCAGAGTATCCAAGCATTTTATCCCAAAAAATATTTTGATAACTTTGAAGCTACTTTAAAAAACTTTGTAAATTAAAAAAATGGCGTTTCACTCGCAGCATCACCGAGTGAAACGCCATTTTTAATTTAGTTTATCTTCTACATTTAAATTTGCCATCAAAGCTAAGAAAACAAAATTATATGAAATATCCCAAAGATGTTGATCGATTCCAGAAGTCAAAACTACTAAAATCAAACAAATTATCCAATAATTCAGATTTAATTTCTTAAATTTGGCAAACAATAGACAAATCAGTAATAGCATGAGTACAAAAACGATCAATCCATGCATCATCAGTGTTCTTACAAAAGATGAATCTATATAGAAATAATCATGCACTTTAAAACCTCCACCAAAGCCATTTTGGTAGATAAATTGGCCTAAAAGAGGTACGTTATAATTTTCAAAAGCGACTTTTTCAAAAAATAATCTTCCTGATAAAAAACCATTGATTTTTTCTAGTAAACCTATTCTAGGTGTATAAAGATAACCTAGTAAGATGATACAAAACGCATAAGCTGTGCTCAATAACGACAATACATAAACATTCACATGCTTGAATAATGCATCGAAACGTCCATAAAGAACGATGCTAACGATCAATACACACATCAGCATTAGATCGATCCGCGTATCTGTGACAATATAAGTTAAAAGAGTTAGTGCAATATACGATACATACTCCGCTATTGAAAACTTAAAGCGTTTCAAGGCTGCATATGCGATCATCATAAAGAACACCCTTGATGCCAGATCAGTCGGATAAACAGCCCCTAAGGCATATCTAACAGCGGGAGAATCCCCTCTAGTAATAATGACATTTTTTACGCTTCCCACCGTTGAGAAGAAGAATGCTAGAGCGATAACAAATAAATTGACCCATAAGAACACCTTTAATATTCGATCAATATTGATATTTTTAGCACCTACAATAAAGAACATCAGATAAAATATTTGGAATTCATTTGCACTAGTACCTACTGCGAATAAAATGATCTCTAGTAGGATAAAAATTATATATTCCTTCCAATCATAATTATCTAAAAACGTTACTTTAAATAGAACAAGTGCTGCCGGTAAAGCTGAAAGATAAAATAACCCTCGCTCCGTGATCAAAAAATTGACCAGCATTGTACCTTTTAAAGACATTGCTAAAATATAAATTGCTAAGGCCGTTAAATATGACCAGTTACTTAACCCAGGAAATTTTGTTGTTAACTTTTGCTGGATCTTTGCGCGATAATTAACTATATTTTCCATTTTTAATCCTTTACTTTTTCTAACTTTGTCATTGCTGTTTTAATAAATTCACCAGTACGGATCTTTTGTGCTACCGCTAAAGCATTCTTCTTCATCACTGAATATTCTTCACGTGGCATATTTTCAAGCCGCTCATCAATTTCAGTCAAGCTATCAACTGCAAAACCAACATTATTATCGATCACAAAATCAGCTAATGCCGCTTTTTTCCACACTATGATCGGCAAGCCACTGCTTAAATAAAGCGATGCCTTATGAGGGTTATTGTACTTAGTATACTCACCAAAGGTTCCATCACATTTAACTATACTATTACCATCCCAAACCAAGCCAAAATTTTGCTTTAAGTGCTCTGGCAATTCCTCAGGTGAATAAACACCCTGGTAATTTATATTTTCCGCATATTTCTCAGCTGGTGAAGGTCCGAAAAGTTCTAATTTGAAAGCTAGCTTTTCAAACTCCTTACTGGTCAAAAATTTTGACTTAGCTAAATTTCCAGCAAAAACCAATGAGCGATCATAATCATATTCTTCACGTAATTCAGTTGGATTATGGTAATCAAATATACCTAGGTCTATACATGGTGTCGTTACACCTTGTTCATCTAACCAAGCATGCATTTTTCGATTATGGTCAATGATCCCATCAACACTGTTGAACACTTCG
This sequence comes from Ligilactobacillus murinus DSM 20452 = NBRC 14221, assembly GCF_001591685.1. Classification (GTDB taxonomy): domain Bacteria; phylum Bacillota; class Bacilli; order Lactobacillales; family Lactobacillaceae; genus Ligilactobacillus; species Ligilactobacillus murinus. The sequence continues at coordinate 37,577 of NZ_BCVJ01000008.1, forward strand.
ATCTCATTTTGGGAAAAATTCTGGTCATCCTTAAAAAGTCTTAACGTTTCAACATCATGGATCACTAAATACAACTTAGCATCAGTATAACTTCTGATTGCTTTAATGATATTATTCGTCAAGTACGTTGAATAGATCGGGTACTGTAAAACTATCACTTCTGCTTTTAATTTCTTAAATACACGCGGTATCTTAAATTTAACATCATATACTTTGCGTAATTTTGCTCCAAAGCTCCGATCTTCAGGATCTAACTTAAGGTTAAGTGGCAGTGGTAAAAAGCCTTCATCTTTCAAAAAATATAGCACATCTTCCTTAGCCTTAGGACCAGCATTATTCTTATTTGGGTCTCCGATCGTTAAAACATATTTATTCATCTTTTTTCCCTTCGTCTAACATTTTGATCAATGAATTTATTGCTGTTTGCATGAATACACCTCGACGCATCATATCAGCAACTTGAACTGTGTTTTTGTATAATTTTTCATATTGCTCTGATGTCAAATCGTCTAAGACATCGTCTAGTTCGTTCAAACTTGAAATAGTCAAGCCACAGCCATAATGTTCAATAACTTTAGCAATAGCTGCCTCTTTCCAAACAATAACGGGAACACCTGAACTTAAATATAACGACGTCTTATGCGGCGTATTATACCGTAAATATTTTCCAAAGTTACCCGAACAAGTTGTTAATTCATCCCCATCCCAGATCAAGCCAAAATTCGCCTTTAACTTGCTCGGTAATTCTTCAGGACTAAAGACACCACCATATTCTATATTACCTGGAAAATTCACGGGTGTCGTTTTACGCCCAAAAACTAGCAACTTATGTTTCAAATCATATTTAGTTAGAAATGTCGATTTATCTAAATTTCCAGCAAAACAGATACTCCCGGTGTATGGTAGCATCGGATTTATCGGATTAGGATTATCATAATCCCAAACATTTAAATTAGTGATCAAACCATTGATCCCATGCTCATGCAACCAATCTGTCATCACACCGTTTAAAGAGACTAAACCATCAGCCATTCCCAATAATTTCAATTCGGTCTCATTTTCACGGCTATGACCATCCCCAGCATTAGCACGTAATGCCTCGATATCATGAACGATCAAGATCAGTTTCGCACCCGAAAGATATTTGATGCAACCTAACATCATTTTCTGTAGAAATGTTTTCCCTGAAGGAAATTGAACGATAACATTTCCGCTTCTAATTTTTAAGAAGATAAAAGGAAGTACACAAAAAACGTACAAAACTTTTGCGATCTTTCCAGTTGGAGTATCTATAACTTGATAATTTTCTTGTCTAAAAAAATTATTAGTATCTTCTTTGGCTTTGATACCACCCGTGGCACGTGCACTATCATGCCATAACAATACATAATTTTTCATTTTTAAAGCCCCTTTACTCTAGCTTCAATACTTCGTAATTATACTATACTTACCACTTAAAATGTAGCATCCGTGATCTTATAAAAAAACATGGTAAGCAATTGGTGTTTTACCGCAGCTTACCATGTTTTTAATTACCTTTTACTTTACTCTTTATCATAGTCGTAATTTGATTAAGCGATGTAGGTCGTAACACGATGATCATAACAATATAGATCAAGATCCCAATAATAACTTCTATTGCCAATGTCAAAATACTTGTCTTTAGGTAATTATCTAACATAAATACAGGAACAAACATTACTATACCTGCAATTAGATACTTAGGGATATTGATAAACATCTGCTTCAGATCCACGAGATCACGAATATACCAAATTTGATATGCAGTAACTACAAATTCAGAAATAACAGTCGCATACATGGCACCTTCTAAGCCCCATAAATAGATAAATGGTAAGTTGGCGATCATATTTACGACTGCACCTAAAACAACTGAGGTCGTAAATGCTTTGACCTTATTAGTCGGCAATAAGTACTGGGCACCAACAGTATTGCTCCAGGCAATAAATAAAATAACAGCAGCCTCGATCAACATTGCCTTACCCACAGGGCCAAAACCGTGACCATAGAAATAAGGTCCCAAATGCAATGATACTGCAGCTAGTCCAAAGGTCATCGCAACTGATAATAAGGATATGAAGTCAAAAGATGTATACAACATCTTATTTACTTCTTTATGTTTTCCCTTAGCAAAAGCTGAAGCCATATGTGGCAACATTACCGTTCCTAGTGAGGTCGCCAAAGTTAAAACCATTTTAACGATCTGATCGGCATTAAAATAAAATCCTGCATACTCAGCACCGACCATTGCACCTAACATTGTCTTATTCAGTTGCAGATAAACTGATGTCGCAACTTGCGGAATAAATAACGACACTGTTGGGTTAAAATGCTTTAGTGGATGTAGCTCTTTAAATTTGACTGGAACCAAGATCTTTTTTAGATATGGCCATAAGATCAAATTTCCAAAGAAGGTCGATGCACCAATAATAAAGATATACAAAGCTACATCGTTTGCATCACGTACAAGCGTAAAGATCATGATCATCGATGCTAATTTAACGATCGTGTTTCTGATGACTGTTCGCTTAAAATCTTCGATCCCCATAAAGAGCCACGAAATATCGAATGCGACTGCAAGCACATTGATCGACTGGATCCATAAATACCAGGTGTATTCTGTATAGATCTGTAAAAAGATCACAAATGCTAAATATGCCACTAAAGTCGTCAAAGTTTTTAGGATCTGGATCTCCCAAAAAGTTTCTGACATTTTTTGTCGATCTTCTCTCACATATGCGATTTCACGATTTCCGTAATAGCCGACACCTAAAGCAGCAAACATAACAAAGTACTGAATGATCGAGTTAGTATAAGCATTATCGCCGACCCCTGACGCATGTAAGACCCGACTGATATAGGGACTTGTGAGCAGCGGTACGATGATCGCTAACACTTGATAGCCCGCATTATACAAATAGTTGCGGAGAACTTTCATTTTTAATCACCAAATTCTTGCTTAACTGTGGTCAAAGCAGCCGAGATCACTTGATCCATGTTGTAATAACGATATTGCCCTAAACGTCCACCAAAGATCACATTTTGTGCTTCTTGTTTAGCTAGATCTTGGTATTTAGTATAAAGCGCATTGTTCTTCTTATCATTGACTGGATAATATGGTTCGTCGCCCCGTTTCCAATCAGCAGGGTATTCTCGGGTTATAACGGTCTTATTCTTATCACCTTTACCAAATTCAAAGTGCTTATGCTCAATAATCCGTGTATATGGTGTCTTAGCATCGGTGTAGTTAACGACCGCATTACCTTGATAGTTATCAACGTCTAAGGTTTCAGTCTCAAACCGTAAACTCCGATATTCTAATTCACCTAGTTTATAATCAAAGAATTGATCGATCATCCCAGTGAATAAGACTTTATCGTAATCACTCAAGTATTGGTCTTTATTATCAAAGAAATCAGTATTGGTTTTGACGGTGATGTTGTCGTGATCTAACATCTTTTCCACAATCTGTGTGTAGCCACCAACTGGGATCCCTTGATAATCATCGTTGAAATAGTTGTTATCGTAAGTCAAACGTACCGGTAAACGGCGAATGATAAAGGCTGGCAATTCAGTTGCCTTACGCCCCCATTGCTTTTCAGTATAACCCTTGATCAATTTTTCATAGATATCGGTACCGATCAACGAAATAGCTTGTTCTTCCAAGTTTTCGGGTGTCTTACCGTTCAAAACAGCACGTTGTTCATCGATCTTTGCTTGCGCTTCTTTAGGTGTGACTACTCCCCAAAGCTTATTGAAAGTATTCATGTTGAAAGGCAAGTTATAGATCTCGCCGTTATAATTTGCCACTGGGGTATTCGTATACCGGTTAAATTCAGCAAATTGGTTCACGTAATCCCAAACTTTTTTGTTTGAAGTGTGGAAAATATGTGCGCCATATTGATGCACTTGGATCCCATTGACTTCTTTCGTATAAATATTTCCCGCTAAGTGGTCACGCTTTTCGATCACTGTAACTTCATGGCCACGCTTAGCCGCTTCATTGGCAAAAACTGCACCAAAAAGTCCTGCACCAACAATTAAGTATTTAGACATAATATGTATTCCTCCAAAGATATTCAATTTATCTGATTTAAAATTCTCACCACAGCACAAAACTATAGCCTATAAATATCATTTGGGCCTTGGTCATAATGTATATAGCTATTAATATTCGTATAATATTACAAATAGTTAATAACTCCCCTTCGATCCATTAGGCATGGATCTCTAGTTTATGACTATTGTTATGAGATCTGCCTATAAGCAAAAAAGCCGTCACAATGACGGTAGACCCTTTTGAATTATACCACAGAATAAAAAACTTATCTCACTTTCTTAAAAAAGTAAAATAAGTTTTTTACTCAATTACATTATTTTGGGGTAATACTGCCAATAAAGCTAATAGGCTCATGTTATAAGAAATGTGCCAAAAATGATGGTTGATCGCCATGCTAAATGAAATCAATAAAACAGCAATAACGAGGCCATAGTATTTGTGACTATATGCTCGATAAAGCAAATAGATCAATAGAGCTAACATAGACAGTAAAAAAATGATTCCAAACATCATCAATGCTTGGACATAGGCCGAATCAATAAAATAGTAAACAACAAATCCCCGTGGATCACCATTTCCATTTTGGTAGATATACTGTCCAAATAAGTGAAGTGGGTATTTTTCAAAAGCCATCTTTCCAAAAAATAAGCGTCGGGAAAGCCAAGAATCTATCTGTGCATAAATCGGACTATATGGATCAAAAAAATACGTCAGCAATAAATCTCCTAGTGCGTAAATTACAACTATAAGACTAGTTCCTTTTAGACCTAAGAACTTAAATAACTTAAAAATAGAGCGTCTAAAATAGCTCACCAATAACAAAAGTAGCATCAAAAGTGCATCTAAACGACTATTAGTAATGGCATAGATCAACACTGCAATAATCATCATAAAAAGTAGCTCTTGACGTGAAAAATCAAAATTTCGCACTAAAGCAAATGCTAACATCAGATAAAACACGTGAGCTGCTAAATCAGATGGTGTAGCTAGTCCAAGCCCCGCTCTGATCACTCCCGCACCTTCACGCCACATGACATTGTTAGCGACAAGGCCCATAACAGTAGCGATATACACTAATAAGAGCAACGATAAGACGACTAAAATATATTTATTTAACAGTTGCTTATAGTCTATCTTATACGCCCCAATAATAAATATATACATAAAAAATGGATCTAGCTCATGAGCTTGCTTACAAACAATGAATAAGAACCCTGCTCCAACTAAAATTGCTAGGATCGTATTAAATCTATGCCGATCAAATATAATGATCTTACAAAATACTAGCAAAGTTACTAACTGTGAAAGTCGCAATAAAACAACGATCGCCCCTAAGCCAAAAGCCTTTGATAAGGTCGTACCTGCCATAAAATTAACGATCAGGTACAGGCTAAAACAAAACATATAGAGCTGCGTCCCTAGGTCATCTTTGTATAACGCTAATTTTTCAAGCACCAAACATCCTCCTACCTAACCTTCTTTAAATGCCCAAAATCTCTGCCCCAAATAATTTAGACCAACAAAAAAGACAGCCCCCGCCAGCATTGCTATATTATTTTGTATATTAGTATCAAACCCACTAAATATCCAGATTGCAAGAGGTTTAGCGATTCCATAAGCAACTAGATAACATAGCGTGATATTTATAGTAAATTTGATCACAGTTGTTAAACTTTTAGATTTGTTTTGAAACGTAAAATGCTTATTCAAAAAATAACTCAAAATACTACCAAAAATATAGTTTGACGCTGAAGAGACCCAATAACTGAAATGGAAGAAGTTATAGAAGATAAACATGATCCCTGTCCCAAAAATTGTATTGACGATCCCAACTAAAATAAATTTTAGCATTGTAGCATCAAATAAATTTCTAAATTTGTTAATGATAATTATCAATCCTTAATAAATAGTTTAGCTCACAATTATTTTAGCGTATTGTGAGATATTAGTCTATTGCTTCACACCTAATTCTGTAGAACGACATACTACCACATTAACTTGAAATTTCTTTAAGGTAATACCTTTGCAATCAGTTTGATTTTTTTCAAACACAATACTAGTACTACTAATAAAGCATAACTTACTACCGGTAGTATAAAAATATGCACCCAACTATTCATAACAACTAAGTAGTTTTGCCAATTATTGATCGTTTCATGAAAAACTACCTTGTCAAATATCGCAAAGAAGATCGGATGCAAGATATAAATACCTAAACTAGCACCTGACATAAGTGCAAAAAACTTCAGCACTCCTTCTTGTTTGATCTTAGTAGTTACTCGTTTCACCACTAAATACAGTGCTACCGAATATAGGAATGAACTATAGCCACTCAAGAAAATATATTTTCCATCAGTTAGCACATTAATGATCGAAGCCACTAATGTTATACAGCCAGCAATGATCAGGAAGTTTTGGATCTTGATTGAAAAATAGTTTTCTTTGATCAAATACCCCATAATAAAAAATCCAACAAATGATGAAGATAATAACGGTTGAGAAACAAATTCTGTCACAATATTTTTCCCAATAAGATGCCCTAGATAGGCTAAAATATCATTTACTACAAAATATATAACAACAACATAGCATAGAGTATCTTTATGTTTATCAGCTAACACTGACAGGATCGGAGCTACTAAATATAGTGCAATGATCGCATAAAAAAACCAAAACAAGTTATTGATATTATTATTTAAAAATGCAGCAATAAATCCATGTAGACTAGCTCCTTCTGGATGAGGTATTGGTCCAGGAAAAGCCCTATACTTCGTATCAAACAAGTAATATATCACCGACCAAAAAATAAATGGTACCAAAACTCTTTGACCTCGACGTTCAAAAAACTGTTTTGTTGTTTGACGTTTTCGATAATTCAATAGTGTAGCACCTGAATTCATAAAGAAAATAAAAACCGCTGGAATACACAAAACCTGGAGTAATTTGGCCAGCTGCATGTGAGAATAGCCATCATTACCAAAATTGGCTAATTGTGACGAATGTAACATTAGGACAAAAAATATCGCAATACAGTTTAATACATCAATATAATGTAATCTCGTTACAGGTTTAGTCATCTTATTATTTTTTCTCCTTAATTATATAGATTGGTCTCCCCTTGACCTCGGTAAATATTTTTCCAATATATTTACCTACTATCCCTAAGCAAAATAACTGGATCCCCCCTATAAAAAGCATGATACAGATCGTTGAGGCCCATCCACTTGTTGGGTCGCTATGGATCAAATAGCGAGCAATGATAAACATGATCCCTACGCCCGAGACCACTGATGAAATAAAGCCTACAAAGGCAGCAATATCCAATGGAAACTGAGAAAAATTAATGATCCCATCGATCGAATATCTAAATAAGCTCCAGAAATTCCAGCTTGTTTTACCTGCTACTCGTTCTTGATTTTCATAATTTAAATATTTAGTTTTAAAGCCGACCCAACTAAAGATCCCCTTAGAAAAACGATTATATTCGCTCATTGATATGATCGAATCAACCATCTGGCGCGTCATTAAGCGAAAATCTCGCGCTCCATCAACAATCTCAGTATCCGAGATCTTATTGATCAGCTTATAAAACATCCGCGCAAAAAATGATCGAATTGGTGGCTCCCCCGAACGATCTATACGTCTTGTTCCCACACAATCATAGTCACTCGTAGCTAAAATCTCTAGCATTTGTGGTAACATCTCAGGTGGATCTTGCAGATCAACATCCATCACCGTCACATAATCTCCCGTTGCTTCTCGAAGGCCACAATACAAAGCAGCTTCCTTACCAAAATTACGTGAAAAAGAGACATAGTGTACATGTTCTGGATCTTTAGTTTGTAATTTTTGCATCTCGCCTAACGTATTATCAGTGGATCCATCATTTATAAACCAATACTCTAATTCAACATTTGCTAGTTTATCTTTCACTTTCTCGACCGCTTCATAGAATAGTGGCACCGATTCTTCCTCAAAGTAACAGGGAACTATAATTGATAATCTTTTTGCCATATCCAATCTCCTCTCAAATTAGTTACGAATAGCATAATATATCCAACAATAAGTGCAACCATTGTCAACCCGAATGTAATGTAATTAAATTTAGGAACTTCGCTAGAAATTTCTACACTATTTGTTTTCTTCTTAGCCATTATCGTTAATAACTGCCCATCATTAAAATTTTTCACAACCTGACCATTTACCTTAACATTATACTTCACTCCATTATACAGTAAGAACGGTAACTTTAATCGTCCTACTTGCTCAGCATTAACTTTAAATGCTAGTGATCCATACGTTGCTTTTATTTCATATCTTTTAGGGATATCATCACTATTTATATCAAACAACCACCTTTTTTCTTTTCCTGGAGCAGAAATCATATAATCATACCATCCATATTTACCGTGCTCTAATTCCGATAAATAATTTTTATTATTTAGATAGTATCTAACAGCATCATCTCCTATTGCATCATGAAAGTTTTTCACCCCTGAAGCACTCATAGCTATCAGCAATACCGAAGCTATCATTAAACAGAGTTTAGGCGCAAGGGCCATCCCATATTTTTCTAAATATTGACACATTCCAATCACAATAAAAATTATGATAAATGACAATAATCTTCCTAAAAATTGGATATTTCCTAAAAATGTCGTAGCTAATATTTCTGGATAAGGTATCCAAGATAATGTTAAAAAGTAAAGTACAAGCGCTCCAATTATCCAGTACTTCCATTCTCCTACCTTATCAGCTTTGAATAATTGTATGATCAAAGCAATAAAGATCACAAATGCTATCAACCCCATATTCCATGAATTGGATGTCTTATCACTCATATTGTTTGTTAACATCGAATCCCACATTTGATCCGGTATTATCGGTAACAAGGCTTTCCAAGGGGTCATCAGATTGTTTTTTGTCATCAGCAATAACATATTTCCCAGAGTATAGCACGAGATCAATATAGCTACTATTCCAGCATAGACCATCCTTATAATCTCTTTGATAGTGGTTTTACAAAAACATATCCTCACACCCTCAATTATTACTAATATAATGACCGAAAATAGAGCCGAAATAACATGGGAATTCATAACCATTCCCATCCCTATGCCTAACGCCCAAATCCCCTTAGATTTTTGATCCAAAATCTGCATATATCCCAAAAATATTAGTGGCAAAAATGTATATGCTAGCATTTCCCCAAATGCATTTCTACCGTACATCACTGTCATATGGTAAGCATTAAATTCATATACGGTAACGCCTAGCAAACGCCAATATACATTAGTAGTCAAGTGTCTAGTCAGTAGATAAGTATTTACCATTGTTATCAAATTTAGCAATACAAAGCCTGCAAATAATGCATATATAGGTTCACTAATAAATAGTCTGGGAATTATAAAAATCAACCCTGATAACCATGGATACATACCATTAAAAGCTTCACCGACATTTTGATAGCCCATAAAATTCACTAATTGCGGAAGTGTAAAATGTTTCAATGCCTCCGTGACTGCTTCAAATTTGATAAGATGTATTTGGCCATCAAACGTAGCCTTAAAATAATGAGTACAGAATGCTGGATATGAGGCAAAAACTGCCCCCAAAACAAATATACTCATTAAAATTATCTTTCTTCTCTTCATAGTTAACGAACCACCCTTATTTTAATATTTTTATCGTCTAAATATTATATCTGATTTAACTACTTCATATACTATTCATCGATCTAAATATATCCTAAATGGATACTTACGTCCAAGATAACACGATCTTACAAATGGTACCCTCGGAATAACGATGATCCCTATAACTGTCATTAAGAATCGATATAACATTTCTATACTAACTGCAAAAAACTGACTTTCAGTCATTTGTACTAAACTTCCGTAGATTTTTCCGGAAATAGCTAGTGAATTTAAATCTACTTTCCATAAATTCCATCTCCTTCTATAATATTCTAATCCCCGCAACTATGTCAGCTTACCTTGACACAATTCTTCCCACTTTTTTAGAACTAGTTAATATTAGCATTAATATACTAAAAATAATTGCTACCACACTTAAAGCAAAAGTAAAGTAACTAAATTTGGGTACCTCACTTGAAATCTCAATACTGTTAATTCCCTTATCAACATTAATAGTTAGTACTTGCCCACTATTAAAGCTGTATTCCCTTTCTCCATTTACACTAATATTGTACTTTATCCCATTATAAAGCAAAAATGGGACCTGTACTCTTTCTGCCTTTTGTGCATTAATTTTGAAAGTTAAACTTGAATAATTTGATTTTATATCTAGTCTATTAGCCAAACCATTATTAGGATCTTCCACATTGATCAACCATTTGTTGCGGTCCTTTGGGGTGGCTATCATATAGTCATACCATCCCTCCTTTCCTTTACTTATATCTGATAAGTAGTTCTTATTATTGAGATAATACCTAACATTGTAATCTCCTTTAGTATCATGAAATGTTACTACAGCTGCAGAACTCATTATAACTAGTGATATCCCAACTATCCCTACACAAAATTTTGGTGATATCTCTACTCCGTACATTTCCAGATATAAACACATTCCAATAACAATAAATATCATCACAAATGATAGTAAACGTCCTAAAAACTGTATGTTACCTAAAAATGTTTCTCCTAATTGTTTAGGATAAGGTATCCATGATAAGGTTAAAAAATATACTGTCATAGCTCCAATTATCCAGTATTTCCATGAACCTGCTTTTTCCCTTTTGAATATTTGTACTATCATGGCTACAAACAGGATAAAAGAAACTAAACCTATATTCCAAGTAATAACATCACTGATACTATTATTTAACATTGCTCCCCACATTTCAGAAACTGAAATTTGTTCTAATCTTTTCCAAGGAGTTATTAACTGATTTTTATGCATAATTAATATTAAATTTGCAATAGAGTAACATGAAACCACTATTGCTACTATCCCTGCATAAACACAATTTACCAATTCTGCAAGTGATAATTTTTTCAAAAAAAGCCTACTGAGTTCTATTATACCCAAAATCAAAAACGTAAATAACGCTGATATCACATGGGAATTTAAAATCATCCCCATACCTATTCCTAACGCCCATATACCATCACGTTTTCCTTCCATAATCTGAATATAGCCCAAAAATACTAGAGGTAAAAATGAATATGCTAACATTTCTCCCACAGCATTCCTACCATACATAACTATCATATGATAAGAATTAAATTCATATACCATGACTCCTAACAAGCGCCAATATATCTTAGTAGTTAAATACCTTGCTAGTAAATAAGTATTTAACATTGTAACAAGATTAAGTAATACAAAACCTACAAAAAGA
>NZ_BCVJ01000009.1 GCF_001591685.1 Ligilactobacillus murinus DSM 20452 = NBRC 14221
AAGGCTGCATTCAATGCGTTATCACAAAATATTCAAAGGCGTATGATACATGCTTTAAACAGCATAATATCAAAAGAAAGTTTCATTGATTTGTCTGATTATAATCAGTGATTATTTTATGATTTCCCCCAAAAGCCCCCCAAACTGTCACTGAATCAAAACCTCATTTATGTATGTAAAATACCCCGATCACCGAAGCAACCAGGGCGCTGTTATCTACTAACGGTTTTTCAACCAATCGTAGATAATATCTGAGATTAGATTGACGAGGATCGCCAATACTAGGTCAAATATGATTGAGATCATTAAGGGTACACCCCCTAACTGTGCATAGTGAAAATAGTCAGTTTTCTGCACATAGCTATTATACCCCAAAACATTGACACATTTGAAGATTTGTTTTAACATATGTATAGAGATCATTGGGGTACACCCAATAGCAAGCTAGTCACTTGCGACAGTCTTACCTTCCAACTTTATGTTGGGGGGTAATTTTTTTGCACTAAAAAAGCGCCACACTCGACATCAAATCGAACGTGGCGCTTAAATTAGCTATTCATATTTTTTGCCAGTGATCGCTTCATACTGTTCAGCAGTGATAGCTTTCATCTTCACAAACTTCTTAATAGATAATCCTAGCTTGTACATTGCTTTACATACATTATACATCTTCTGTGTCACCACCTTCCAAAGCAGCCAAACGTGCTTCATGCTGTCCCATTTGAATAGCCAAATCGTTGATCAAATCTAAAAGATCAAGCTTTTCATTTGCACCAGTCCATTTTTCGCCATTCCAAACCGGATCTTGAAGATTGTATGTTTTGTCGTTAAAATTTCGAACTGGTGGCAACTCAGTCGAGTTCGCTGGCTGGTTAGGTGCTTGCACTTCACCAATAAACTCTTTTGTCACTGCGTCATACATATAATAGATAGACATATTTTAAACTTCCTTTCTCGTTGCTCCAAGGCTAAGCACGTCTGTTTCAGACCAGATACCCAATTCAAACATGACTCTCGCAAACACTGGCTTGCGACCGTATGATCCTGCGTTAGTTCCTTCGTTACCAAAAGCATTGGACCAGTCGAACTTAGAAGCATTTTGCAGCGGATTGATTACTTTAGTCGCTGGTGACCAGTAATCGAAAACATCACTCTTGCTTCTGAACTTTTCGACTGTGATTGCCCCCCTTGACGCTCGAATTACATTTGGAATTAGTGGCCAGCTATTGAAATCAGTTGTTGTTAAATTTTCTGCAAAACCGTACCCATAAACGGTTCCAGTTGTTTCGTATTCTGGGAATTGCAAGCCACAGCCATTATCGAACCAAATCGTCCAAGGCACGGTTGTACGATCTAACGTCCACGCAGTCGGCGCATGTCTTACGCCAACATTCGCATTGCTTTCGCTTGGTTTCAAGCTATTAATAAAGTCTTGCTCTGATCCTGTGTTGCCTAAGTCTAGCCAAGTTTGATAAGCTGACTTTCCATCTTTTCCGTCATGACCATTCAAGCCATCTTTGCCAGCTGGACCGGGATCGCCTTTATCCCCCTTAGGTCCGGGTTCACCTTGTGGACCAACGACAGGTACACCAGCCCCGCCGCTTTCGGCAAGTTCTTTCCTAAGTTGCTCGATTGTGATCGTGCTTAGCGTTGTACCTGTGAGATCGTTGAGTGTGCTGGACAATCGCAGTGTAATTTGCTTTTCGTCTGGATAGATATATAGCTTGTCATTGCGATACATCCAAATTTCTAAGCGATAGTCATCCGCAGGCAGATCAGCAAACTTGGCGCTATCGATCGTGATCGCACCGTTTTCGACATCAGGTTCAATATCGAGCAAAAAGCCTGTCCTGTTGCCGATTTTTACGGTGATCTTATCGTTTTCTGACACGATAGTCTGCTTGTTGTCGTCAAACAGCAAAAGTTCATAAATCCGACTTGTATCACGAGCTTTTTGCAGACTATTGTTGATCGTTACTCTTCGCATAGCGATCACCTAATAGCGCAAGTTTTGGCCGGGATAAATTAGGTTGGCGTTTCTAATCCCGTTCATGCTTTGTAGATGCGATACTGTTGTACCTAAGCGACTAGCGATCGTGCTTAGATTATCACCAATACGCACGGTGTATACGCTCATGATTGTTGCTTGACCGCTAACTTTAAGAATTTGACCAGGGAAAATCAAATTTGCATTGCGAATGTTATTAACGCTCTGTAATGCGCTAACTGTTGTACCAAAGCGTGCTGCGATCGCACTTAAGCTGTCACCAGAGCGCACTGTGTACGTACTTGCTGTAGCTTGCGTGCTATTTTGCTTAGCTGTCGATAAGATCTCAACGTTAGCGCGATCGATCCACGACATGATGTCCTTGAGTAAGACTTTGTTGCCACTTGTTTGAATAACTTCATAGCTGTTTCCTTTGACCCAATCTGGAATACCCGCACCATTACTCCAAGTCTTAGCACTAAAGTTAACTTTGACTGTGTAACCAGATTTGATGTCTTTCTTAGGTGTGTTATCAGCCACAATTCCGTCTTTAACAGCATCTGGCTTAGTGATTGGCTTTTCAGCGTCACCATGACGATAGCCATTCTTCGTTACGCCTAAAAGATCAACGTTATAATCAAGCCCGCCATACCGAGCAGTTGAAGAAAACTGCCACATTGCAACCCCGGGCATAGATGGAAAATACGGCCACAGCGGTTGATCATTGATCGCCGATGTAGGATAAGATGCTACCCAAATACAATTGGGAAACTCTGCTAAAATACGATCCAAATCAAGATACTGCTTAGCAAACCATTTACCAGTATATAACAGTGGTGTATATCCAGCGTCACGAACTCGACGCATGCCGTACAACACATTATCTGTGTTTGCCTTTACATTAGACGTTGCACCTTGCTCGTAATCAAGCGCAACGATAGAGCGTTTTGGCGTCTGGATCTTAGGCAAATGATAATTCAACATACGTGCAGTTTGCATCTGATTAGACCCTGTCTCCATCCAGATGTAGGTGTGCATGCGCAGACCCATCGCAATACCTGTGCTGACTTGTGTCTTATACGTCCACTGATCATAAATCTCATTGCCCACAGCACCACCGATCTGCGCGATGCTGAACGTATCACTACCTTTGACTTTTTGAGCGTTTGGGCCTTGGTACTTAGAAGTATCAGTGCCAAATTCACGTTCATCAGCTGTAATAGTATCAGCAGTTACAAGCTTTTGAACTACTTGGGGTGTACTCGAAAAAGTATCAGTTGCATATTCTGCAATCGTCGGTCCAGAAATAAAAAGAGCCGTTGATGCAACGACTCCCAACAATAATTTTCTCAACTGCTTCAATTAGTCCGCCCCCTTGTCTTTTTGCGGGTACTGCTTCAACAAATCACGCTGTTTAGCGTAGGCTTGTTCTACTGCGTTTACGATGATCTGTTCATCTTTTACGGTGAACCCCGCGTTAGAAAGCGCCTGAACAACAGTCTGCACTGCATGATTTTTCTTAGCCACTCCAGTAAGATATTCGGTGACGCCCAATTTTTGAGCGGCTACCACAGCATCTTTTGCCAGTGGCTCGAGCACATTGAAGATCGTCCGAGCTTGCTCATTTTTCTTGATCTCGTTCCCTACAAAAGCTACCACTGCTGTTAGCACGGTCACAAGCGTAGTTACAACTACATCAGTAAAATTCATTGCTTCTTTTCTCCTTTTTTCAATTTTGATTTGAGCTTAGCGTTTTCTTTTCTAAGCTTCTCTAATTCGCTGATATCATCTTCCTTATCAGCTTTTCTGCTATTAGCAGATGCTGTGATGTAAGCCACAATTATAGAACCAAGCGTACTAATCACAGCGACCCACACTTGGTCAGTCACAAACCATCACTCCCAACGCAATTCAATCACTATTCCAATTAGTACGAAAAACGAATAAATTCCCGGAAAACTAAGATAAACACCACGAAGCGCATCATTCGCGCAAAACGACAAGAAAAACGCCAGCCAAACAAAAGTTAGCGTACTCGTCATGATCTGTTTATAGTACAAGTGTTTGATGTCCCACAAAGCAAACACCAATGCGATCGTACCGACCACTGCAAGCATAAAAATGAACGGTGGATCATCAAGTGTAGCCAACGGACTATGATCCCAGTCAAAAATACCTGTTGACCGCTTAACGATAAAGAAAAACGCCAGAGAATAAGTCTCCAGCGCTTTTAACAGCCAAAAACGATTTTTCCTAATATTTTTTAGCATCATTATTCCTTTCTTCCGCCCACCCACCGCAGCATTTTCTTTATTCATCTGTTGCAGAAACTAATTTAACAAGTTTCTTATGCGCGATATCTTGAATTTTTTTGCGGTTCAAATCATCTAATGTGACACCTTCATCTAGGTCATCAGTAGTAACGTTGACAGAACCATTGATGTAATTATCTCGATTATCATCGTGCCCTTCAAAATTGACGTCGATTCGTGTCGTGTTTCCTTTTGCGTCAAAGCGATATTGTAAGCCATTCATTGTATTTTTAAACATATTAGTTACCTTCCTTTTCTAATTTTTCCAATTCATCCATCAAAAGATCATAAATAAGAGCTGTTTGATTATCTAATTCGTACGGATAATCTAACAACTCTTGATATAATGCGTTGAATTTTTCTAAATATTCTGTGCAGTTGATCACTGCTTTTTCGTTCATCACCTCTTGTAACTCAGCATTAAGCTTGCCCACATCACCTCCTTTTTTTAGAACACGATCGCCATTTTCCATTTTAAAATTACCATTTCCATCGGTTTCGTAGTAGGCCTTACGTACATCATCAAGCTCTTCATTGTACTCTTTATTCTTATCAAAAATCAGTTTGAACAACTTAGAACGACCGCGAGAAGCGCGTGCTTTAAGTTTTAGCTCTCCCAAAAAGTTTGCAATTGGGGCTAATTCATAGTTTTTAAATTCAAGTGTTTGCATTATTTTGTTCCTCCTATTAAATTCACATCGACTTTATCAAGTCGCACATTTTCATATTGTTTACGTTTTGCCTTGATCTCATACGACACAGATAAGTTTGGCACGTTTGACTCGATCACAAAGTAATCTCGAGCCATTTCAGATACCCACGCATATCCGTTACTGTAGCTAGACACGAATACATGGTAATCAATATCAGTATTGATTGTTTCTAAAAATAGCGGATCAATCATGATCTTTACACGTTTAGAAGTTCCAGTATTCGCCTTGGCGATATCACCAAAGTAGTATTCTGCCGTTTCATAAGCGTTGATAGCTGTCTTTCCTTGCGAAGTATCGACAATAGAGTTTTTAGCACCTTGAACACCTAAACGCCCTAAAACTGTTAATCCCCCATTTCCAATCATCGTTTCACCTAATGGATGAATATAAACTCCATTACCAGAAATAGAGACATTTTGACCTCTTTCTCTATCACTCCCCCGTCCGTTCCATGTATTACTACCTATCGAAATTGTCGGTCGAGTTCCCAATATATTTGAACTATCTGGTTCACCAGCTGTCATCCGTAATGGACCATCACTTTTAAATATAACTTTGCCATCCGATCCCATCGTTAGTCCAGCTCCAATAATGCCTCCTGAAGAAAAAATACTGTCTCCAGAACTATAATTGGAAGTTCCTATTTCTACGTACTCACCAACAGAAATATTTACCTTCTCTGCGTGCATACCTATTCCTTCGCCTTCGATATAGATACTCTGGTTGGAACCATTCATAATATCATTAACGCTCCCTCTAAAAAAAGTCCCAACCGTTATTTGTGGTCGGATCGTATAATTATTTTCACTAGGAAGTTTGCCACCGAACAAAACAACGTCTTTTTCAGCACCTAAAATCAATTGTCCATTTCCGCCGACTAATCCCGACCCCCTAGTCGCATATTTTTCTGGTCCAAACCACAGCCTACTTTCAGCTGAAAATTCCTGCGTTCTGAGCGAAAATCCTTTAGTTCCTAAAATATCAATTCCTCCGTAATTTGCTTCTGTAATATCATTATTTTTTGATATTCTCCCATACTTTGTCAAATCGTTATTTATGAGAAATGCGCGTTTCGAAGTCAATTCAAGAGAACCATCTCTCAAAAAAATACCTTCGTCATTTTCATTGACTGTTGAAAAAGCGCCTTTATTTACATAAAGTTTTGCACCAGTCGTATCACTAGATGATATTTCACCAGTATCTATATCAATAGCAAAACTATTATCTGCTTTTGCTATCTTTCCACGTCGAAATTGGACAAGACCATTATCCAAATTGATACTTAAGTTTTGTCCATTAATAGTACCAGATGTAATATTATTAGCGTTGAGATTAGTAACATTAACAGTACGTCCGTTGATCGTGCCACCATTGATCTTATCAGCTGATAAACTAGCGATCGCTGCACTTGGAATAAATGCTCTACCGCTAAAAACGACACTCTCAGCATCAAGATAGATCTTATTTGATTGGATAAGTGTCCGACCTGCCTGAATGTTGATTTGAGATAACAACTCATTCTTTTGAACACGCAAGTTAATCGCTTGATTTAGTTCATTCTTTATAGCTGTGATTGCTACTGTTGTATCTTCTGGTGCTGGGGCCCATGGAGTAGCCTTGTTTCCTTCTTCGATCTTGAAATCCCACACCTCAAGATTTTTAACTCTGGATAGTTCTATACAATTTATATACAAGACTTGTCCCACATCAGTAAAACTTGCCAATGTATGAAACTTTTTCTCAACTCTTAACACTTTCCCTGCCTTCAGATCTAAATCATATCCGGGGTCGCTCGTTGAAATTGAGTTTTGAGAATTAGCACCTCTAACATCAACGATTGCATGTGCTTTTATTGATGTATCGCCTCGAAGATTAAAGCTAATCACATAATCTGTATCAGGCTTAAACTTACTTAAATCAACATTCTTACCAATAACAAACCAACCGTTAGCAGGCGCTGGTCTAGTATTTTTGACAAGAATTCCACGAACGCCATAAATGTTTTTTTCAGCAAATGAGGCTACACCGAATTTATTTTCAACGTACAAATCTCTCGTACCCTGATTTGTAAGTGGAACTAAGTTAGTCCCGCCAATTTGTAAATTTGTCAATGCCAATTGCCATTGATCAGCTTTTTGATCAACATAAGATAAATCAGCTTTATTAGCCACAGTTGAATTAATACCATTCACTTTGACATCAAGGGCTGCGTACTTCTCCGACAACACACCTAAAGACTTGTTATCTTGGGTGTACGGCAAATAAGAACTGCTAAATGACATCATAGGTTGGTTGAAGATGACATTTCCTACCTTATATGTCCATAACCTGAGAGTAGCAAATTTAGCATTGGAGGGCACTTCAACATCATTTACATAGAGCAATTTTGCAAAACCATTTGAAATATTATTTACTCTTGATGTTGTCTGAGATACACGTTTAATTTCATTGCCACTAGTTTCATCAGGATAAAATACGATCTCCATCCCTGCATCACAACTATTAGTAATAGTGTCGGTCACATGCAACTGAACACTAGCAGAAATCCGTTGCCGATTTAAAACCTTAAATCTCTTACTTTGCGACAAAAGTGTGCTGGTTGGCGCAGATGAGTTTCTAAATGCCAATCCATTTGATCCTTGCCAGCTATCCCACTCGTTATTAGCAAATAAAATAGTACCTGCTGGGTTGTTGCCGATGTTGGACCAGCCTTCTGCGTCATTGATGAACTCTGAATTATAAACTAAGTTCTGAACACCTAGATTAGAGATTTTATCGTTGATCTTAGATGTTTCAGCAGCATTAAGCGAGATTCCGTTTTGCAAGACATCTAAAGTAACTTTGTTGGCTTTGAGTGTATTATTTACTGTTGTGAATTCATTATCTATGTCTTCGGGGGCTGGCGACCAGTCTGTTGCTACATTTCCCTTTTCAAGCTTTACTTTACTGATTCTAAAAGGCTCTATCGCACCTTTTAATGATCTAACCATAAAAATAAGCATATGTGCATCTGGTTGTGTATGGATTACTATTTTCTTATCTTTTCTTCCAGGCGTATTAGGTAGTTTAGCCATGCTTGTCCAATTATCACGATATACTCTCGTTGTATGTTTACCTTCCCTATCTTGAAACTCCCAGAAAATAAAACCTTGCTTATCAAGATGTTGACCATCCGCCCAATTTAAATCAAAACTAAATACATAGTCTGTATCGGGCTCGATATCATATACACGTTGTTCGATCTGCACGCAATCTTTATTGCCAATATCCAATTCAACAGTATCATCATTCCATGTAACTCCGCCAAACGCTTCATACCACGCATCATGTGGAAATTTAGCACCGAGCTGAGATTGTTTGAGTAGGTTTCTCCCGCCAAAAGATAAACTATTTAATTTGCCATCAACCGCCGTGATACTTGCATGCAAGCCATCTGCTGTTCTAGTAAGTTCTGCTGTTTTTACATATCCATTAAGATCAGTAGCAGTCAACTTCTCTTTCAATTCTTGCGCTGTACTTGATTTGAAGCTTTCAAAAATATCAGTGCCCACTTTCGACAACATTTGCTGTTCAATAACGTTGGCCCTTGTCTTTAAGCTAGCGATATCACCTTGCAAATTAGCAAAGTTAGATACTGCACCATCAGCAGTCAACTTGACGCTTGCTAACTGATTTTTAGTATCTTTTAGCTGTGCAGATAGTCCATTCAAACCAGCATTAAAATTAGAAATGTTACCTTCAAGATCGGCATACATCCCCTTTACGCCATTAACATCAGTCAATAACTTATTGATATCAGCTTTATTTTTATCTTTAGCTTCATTCAGCAGATTGATTTCTGAGTCAAATTCACTAGCATAATTCAAAAGATCATTTGATGCTTTTTGTGCTTGGTCTAACGCTTGTTGGACAGCCTTATCAGTGTTGATCTTTGCATTTTCAACAGCATCATAGATACCTGATAACGACTGTTGAAATGACCCTGTGCTATCGTCAAAGTTTTTTGAAAGCTCATCTAGTTCAGCCTGTTGCCTTTTAATTTCTTCTTTGATCTCATCGTTAACAATATCGT
This sequence comes from Ligilactobacillus murinus DSM 20452 = NBRC 14221, assembly GCF_001591685.1. Taxonomy (GTDB): domain Bacteria; phylum Bacillota; class Bacilli; order Lactobacillales; family Lactobacillaceae; genus Ligilactobacillus; species Ligilactobacillus murinus. The sequence continues at coordinate 9,085 of NZ_BCVJ01000009.1, forward strand.
TTCTTTGCCACTCACCAGTTCCATCGCTTTGACGCTCAAAGATCCAAAGCTCAGTGCTGTTACCATTTTTTTTAAACCATACATCATTAAAATGTGCATTTTTAGGCGGTTCAGTAACGCTTGTCGGAAAGATCACTGTTCCGTCCGGCACATTGCGATGCTGTAACTCTCTGATAGTTTGCATAAGGCCACCGGTCCAGCTAACCACTTGCGAAGATCCAGAAGTTTGGTCTGCCTTTGAAACAGCAGAAAGGCCACCATTAAACTCAAGTGTATAGCCATTATTTGGCACAACAAAATCGTTACCCTTTTTATCGTATAATCTTAACCAGTCGCCTGCCTCAACTGCAGGATTTCCAAACCAATTCAAGGAAAATGGATAAAAGTTAATATCTTTTAGCTTTTCCCAAATATAATCAAGTCTTTCCGGCGTCATAATGTTATTTTCGAGCTTGATTTGTGATCCGCTCGTAGATCCCACTTGCAACGTCGTAGTTATTTCTTGCGCTTGATCATCTCTAGTAGTTGATTTTGTAGTAACCTGACATTGAATTCCGCCGATCTTATAAGTGGCTTCATTTTTAGTTAATCCGCCCTGTTCATATTGACTTGGATCAAGTTCGTAATTGGGTTCTGACACCGTTCTGATCGTTAGTTGACCAGTTCGATCAAAAGCTGCATAACCTGCATAAAGTTGCGCGATCCAGCCCAAAGCTTTGCGATAACTTTGACCTGTAATCGGCACCGGTAAATCAGCTTGCAATGGAAGTCTTGCTAGATCATCAGTATTAGCCTTAACACCAGATCGTGCACAGATTTCAGCGATGACATCTAGTACCTTTGCAGGATAAGTTAGCTTAGATGAATAAATACCTTCTAAACCGCAGAAGCGATCACTAGCACTAATCGTAGTCAAATTATTGTTGCGATCCATCTTGATCTCGCTCGAAATAATAAACACTCCCAATGGTTCGTAGACATAGTCGCCTGAAACCTTGACCCCTATGCTTACTTGTACTTCATCTCCCAGATTTAAGCCTTCTACGAGATGAGAAAATTCAATCTGTACACTATTGGAGTATGTTGATCCGATCGCAAATGTTTCGCCAGTATACGCACCTGCATCGTATTTTAACGAATTTATATCAGTTGCGGTATATTCCTTACCTGCGATCGTTACTCTTACCGTTAACGTTCGTTCTGTTGCTTTCCATGCTGCAATCGTTTCATCTGATTGAGATAACAAATTATCACCCCCTGCTACTGTTCGATCAAATCAAATGACAAATTCTTCCAAACAGGTAACGAGTCAACAAACGTATATATTGGTGCAGTACGATCACCAACATAGAATCTCCCCGTCTTCATTCCACCTGTATTAGGATCTAAGTATTCGACTGAAAAAAACTCAGCTTCAACTAAACGTAAGATCTTTGAACATTCTGGCACGGTCAATGCTCCAAAAGTCAAATTTATCTTTCTTTTTGTAGCTACTCGATCACGATGCAAAAGCCCTTGTGCATCACGCGTTGCCTTAGCATCGATATCTTGGATCGCTACTTGCATCGTTTGTGGGGCAGGATTAACCACTGTCCCAGAAATTTTCAAATAATACAATCACACACATCCTCCTTAAATGTTTAGCATATTTCTGCCATTTCGCTGATTGATCGCATTGATACCTTTGATAGCATGTTCACCAAACGACTCATCGCCGATCTTGATATCAAGATGTAGATCAACGGGCTTTCCACTGTTATTACTACTTTGTTGCATCTGTAAAGCTTGTACGATCGCATTTACTAAGTTTTCACTCATCTGCTTAAAGCCACCGCTTTTAGCAACAGAAGACTCGCTTGAATGATCTTCAGTGTAAATAGAGTTTCCAATTCCACTGTCTTTAGAAATCGACGCAGGCAATTGTAGTCCACCGCCAAAATTTTGGTTCATGAAATTAATAGCTTGATTGATACGTTGCATACCTAACTCACGATCAGATAGAGGAACCACCATCTCAGGCTTATCGCCTTCACCGATCTCATAGAAGCCGTGCTTAGCGATCAGACCACCATGCTCATAGCCATGTCCATGACCGATCACAGCTAACATATCTGACCCATAACGATGTTTAGCATAATTGATAGCAGCAAGCATGTTATCGTAGCCTTTCATGATATTACCGTGTCCAGGGAAAGCATAAGCTCTAAATGTCCCCGGCTTAGTTTGTAAAAGACCTGTAGCATTACCTTCTGCCAAGCCATCGTCGCCACCGATAGCACGTTCATTACCACCAGATTCAGTTTGGATCTGACGCACCCAAGCATTGACATACGCTTCCGTTGTTGGCAAACCATTTTCACGTAAAGCCTTTTTAACAGCACCACGCCAGCCTTCTGCGCCCGGTCCAGTCTGACGAGTTGAGCCACCAAATTTTTGAATAACATCCTTGGCCCAGTTCATCATGCCTTTCTTTTCTTCATTGACTGCGCCTTTGGCTAATTTCAATGATGCCTCGCCTAAGCCCCAATCATACGTAACAAACTTATTAACGATATAATCGACCAGTTTACCCGGATGAGCAATATCATCCATGACACCTTCTAACTCATCGATCACACCACCAAAGAAGCTACCAAAACCACTAAATATGTTGCCTAATCCGCTAAAATCTAGTCCGCTAAGTGCCTTACTAATACCGCTAAAATCAAAGTTGAAACTACCGATACCACCGGCGTATTTAGGAACCATGTTGGAAAGCTCATTAGCGGTACTTGTAGCAGTCTTGACTTTTGTGCCAGCTGGCAAGTAGGTCAAGAAATTACGTTGAGCCGGGAATAATCCTTGCTCGCCGTTTGGTAATTCATAACTTTCACGATAGATGTCACCAACTTGATCGTTAACAAGTGCTAAACCACCCGGATGGTTATTCGTCCCAGTTTCGTAGGAACTCCAATTGAAGAAGCCCCAATTGAGTGATCCGCCACCTAACTTATTCAAGACCCAATCGATGCCATCTTTGATCTTATTTGTAGCTTTTTGGACAGGTTTCACAATCGCATCAACAACATCACGCACAGCATTTCGTATGCTTTGAAGCCCGCTAGTGATACCGCCACCGATCGTACTACCTAAACCGCCAGCCCAATCACTTAACGTTCTAGCAGTTCCATGTCTGAAATCAGAGATCCAACCACCTAAACGTTTACCAGCGTTAACGGCAGAACTATACGCACCACCAATGCCGTTGCTAACGTGACCGCCTAAACCGCCAGCCCAACTTGAAAAGCTGCGGTTAGCGTCGCCGAAGAAACTTCTTGTCCAGCTAGATAGCTTTTGACCTGCGTTAGTAGCATTTGACCGTGAAGATTCTGAACCATTGTTGATGTGTTCACCAAGCCGTTCAGCCCACGACTTGACTAAAACGCTAGCAGAGTCTCTAAATTCGGTTGTCCAACCTTTGATTTTAGAGCCTGCATTTTTCGCTAAGCTTTTACCAGTTTCAACGCTCTTATTTACGTTATCACCAATCGAAGATGACCATTCGTGAACTTTCTTTTTAGCATCAGCGATAAATTCAGTAGACCACGATTTGACCTTATTACCCGCTGACGTTGCTGATTTTTTACCTTTATCGACATCTTTGTTTACGTTGTCGCCGATTTTTTCAGCCCACGACTTAATAACTTTTTTAGCACCTGAAATAAAATCTGTGGTCCATTTCTTGATCTTGTCACCAGCAGAAGTGGCTAATTTCTTACCCTTTTCTACGTCTTTATTGATGTTAGATCCAATATCAGAAGCCCATTTAGATACTGTTTTCTTAGTCCCTGAAATAAAATTGGTAGACCATTTGCCAAGGTTCGAACTAGCTTTTTGGACTTCCTTTTTCCCTTTGGTAATGTTGGTATTGATATCCTTACCGACTGATTTAGCCCAAGAGGTGAAGCTATCTAAGATCTCATGAGACTTAAAGCCAATAGCTTCGACCCAATCTTTAGGCTTTTTACCTTTACCGTATTTAGACCAACCATCACCAAACTTAGAAGCGCCAATACCGCCCCATTTACCGATAAAAGATCCAACTTGTTGACCAATAGCGGCGCCTAAAGGTCCACCAAAATAAAGTCCGATACCACCACCAATAGCACCACCGATACCTGAACCAAAGTTTTGAAATTTATCTTCTTTATTTTTAGCCTTGATACCTTTATAGATATCAATTCCAGAAGTTACAGCTATCATCGCTCCAGATAGTCCCGTCCCCAGCTTTTGCCCTAGCTTCATAGGCTCACCAGATTTAATGGACGAGCGCACGGACTTAAGGAAGTCAGTTTTGGCAAGATTACTATTTTGCCAACTCTTATTAACTTCTCCCCATAGATTTTTAGCATTGGTATAACCTGTTTTTATATTACCGAACGTTAACTTAGTAAGTTCCTTGATTTTTGTGATCGGATGCTTACCGAAATCAATCACAACGCCTAAAAGATCATCAGCATATTTTGCCCCGGCTTTTAACTTATCAAACTTGAGCATTGATAATATTTTAATAGTATCGATAAAGTTTTTGATACCAGAAATAACACTACCTGCTATCTTTATTCCGAATAAAGTAAGTAGCGTTCCTGTCATCACTTTAACAGCTGTTTGATGTTTATCGACCCAATCAGATAGTCCTTCTAATGCTTTAGTCAATAATTTTAAAGACTCGATGATCACAAAGCCTGCCACTTTAGCAAGTGGTTTTATGAAATCATCGAAGAGCCAACCTAAAACAGGTTTGGCAGCTTTAACGACACTATGAACTACCTTAAGAGCTGCTGCTAATAAGTTAAAGAACTCGGGAATCAAATCAGTGATCGCAAACTTGGCCAGTGGCAATAATACATTCTTATAAGCCCACTCAATACCGTCCCAGACGTCTTTTGTGACCGGTCGGATAGATTTAAGCAAGTTGTCAATCGACTGTAATAGCGGTTCAAAATCGAGTTTCTTGGCCCAGTTAGCAGTATAAGTTGCCATGTCGCCAAGCGCATCTAACATATCATCGACCATGACTAAAAGAGTCTTAAAGATTGACGTTCCAGTGTCACCATGTCGCCAAGCTTTATCAAATTGACTCGCTAAATTACCAATCGTATTACCGACACCTGTCACGATTTCGATAAGATGTTCCCAAATAGAAACACCTAACTTAGAATGATTCCACGCGTCATCGATTGAGCCGGTCATATCCTTGAAAATTCCAAGAATGTTATTTAAAGCGTTAAGCCAAGCTTGCCACAACTTCGTACCACTATCACCATGTCGCCATGCTTCATCGAATGCTTTGGCAATATCACCAATGAATTTAACAAGATTAGTAGCTAAATCTAAAAGATTTGAAAAAATTTGTTTACCAAGATCGCCAGTATTCCACGCGTCTCGGAACGATTCAGCTATATGATGGATAACGACAAGAATATTATTCAGCGAATCAAATATCGTTTGAATAAATCTTGTTCCACGTCCACCTTCTTCCCACGCTTCAGAAAACGCCCTAGCGATGTCGCCAACAATATTCAGCATATCAGCTAGCAATTGAAGCATGTTCTCGATCACACGCTGTCCAGTACCGTTGTCCCAAACGTGCATGAATGAGTTACCAACGTCACCTAACAAGCGTTTTATCTCTGACCAAGAATATTTAGCAGCATCGATCACAGCTTGACCTTTTTCATCCCAAGCTTTTTTCATTGGGTCAAAGAGTTCGCCCAAAACTTTTTTGATCTTATCAACTGCATCGATCGCACTTTGATAGCCTTCAAGTGGTACATTCCAGTCAATGCCAGGTTGATTACCATCTAAAGAAGTATCGTCTTGGGCAGGATCGTCAAAAATAGGTGTATCTTGCTTCTGCTGTGGTGTGAATTTTTCGAGTGGTTGACCTTCAAACTTGCTATTGTCTTTGTTTTTACTGTTGTCTAGGACATTGAGCTCGTCAAAACCCATTAATGATCCTTGAAGTTCTTCATTTGCCTTTTTAGTTTCTTCAAAAGCTTTTTTAGCCTGCTCGTTGGCAGCCTTGATCTTTTCGTTTTCAGAAGCGACTGCAGCTGCACCTTCACGATTAGCTTGTGCGATCTGTTGATTTGCACGTTGAACCGCTTTAGCTTGTTCTTGTTGTTGTTTCTTGACAGCATCACTTGCTTTATTTGCCGCTTTTGAAGTATCATTCATAGCTTGTACTTGTTCGTATAAGCCACGTGCTCCACTACGGGCGCTAGATAGACTCATGCCCGTCAAAGCAGACATGAACTGTGCGATCCAACCAGTAGCTTTTTGCAATGCACTCATCAGCGCATTGATTGCAGGTAATACATAGCTGTAGATCGGATAAAATGCTGTTAAAAGATTTACTTTGATCGCATTAAAACTACTTGCAAATTGCTTGTTAGTCATAAGCGCTGCGCCCATACCTTGGGCTAACATCATAATTCCTTGATAAAGCAACGTGAACACGATCAATTGGCTAGCAAGCATACTCATCGCCATTTTAACGCCTTTCAAGCGCTCACCTAGTAAGGAAGCACTTGAGCTTGCTTTTCGCATTGAAGAACCGCCACCATCGCCCATGCGCTTGAATGATGATGAAAGACCTGAGATCGTATTTCTAAGTCTGCTGAATTTAGAACTCGTTGCAGTAGCTGTGTTTCCTTCTTTAACAAGTTCCGTATTGACTTTTGAAGTAACTGTTCTTAATTCATCACCCCGAGCGCTAACATAGCTATAAGCTTTTGCTAACTCGTTATTTCGGGTGATCAATCGTGTGTATTCTTTTTCAGCTGATTTTATTTTTGGGTTCTTATCAGATGATTTACCCATCATCTCATCAGTTTGGCGAAGTTTTGCGATCGACCGTCTAACTTTCTCGATTTGATCTTCGTTACGATCCATTTCATTTGCGATCTTTTTTAATGAGTCTGGGATCGTATCAAACTCCAGCTTCATTTCTTGGGCAAGAGCTTTAGCTTGGTTCTGGAATCTTTCCATCTTGACTTGTGCATCAGCGATTTGATTATCAAGCTTCAATGCTTTAACTTGACTACCTTGCTTACTCATGTCTAGATCATCTTTACTTGCTGTCAAAGCTTGTATTTTGCGTTGCATTGATCTAGCTTGTTCCATCTTCTGATTGATGTGAGAAACTAATTCGTCAACTTCCTTCTTAGCCCTAATAGCTTCTTTTTGAATTTCGTCATCGATCCCAAAATCAACTTCTCTTTTTGGCATATAAGGTTGTAGCTTCTCTTCTTCAGTCTGGACCCGAGGTGTGGTTTGCTTTTTAACAGTCTCGCTATCGACTTTTGGTTTAGGGATATCGCCAACGCTTTCGCGCGCAACTTTTGTTTGATTTGCAATACGTTGTTGCATATTTGACGCTTCTTGTAATCTCGCAGTCAAGCTATCCAAACCTTTTTCTGACGCATTGACTGCATCTCTAGAACTTTCGACTTGTGCTTTGTTGCCTTCAACGATCTTTTCTGTGGCCTTATCTTGCACTTCGATAGTCTTTTCGATCGCTTTTTGCTTGTCGTTTTCAGCTTCTGAACGTCGTTGAACTTCTTCTTTTGCTGACTCGCTAGACTTAGCTAGTGTGTCGCCATAAGATTGTCGAATGCGATCCAAATTATTTTGGACCTTCATTTGCATGTCACCAGTTTTTTGACCGATCAGCGCTGTGAACTCATCCATTTTTTGGATAACGTCACCGTAATTAGCCTTAAACCTCAATTCAAGTTCTTCAAGATTCACTCTCCACACCTCCTTTTTTATCTTCGTTAAATTGTCTTATCCGCTGCGCTTGTTGCATGAATAATGCTTGATCTTTTTTCCAGTCATTTTCTTCAGGTGATACTTGCGCAGTTTGATCAACATCATCTTGAACAAATGGATAAGCTTCTTCTACTTTTGGCATTTTCGCAGGATCGTTGACCGCAAAAGCTACTAACTCGCTCAATCTATGATCCATGTATGCCTTAGAACGCCACTCATCTAATCGTCGCTCGTTGTTAGCCTTGATTTGGGTCATGATCTCTAATAGATCCATATCCCAAAAACGGCCAGCATCAATGCCAGATTCGACTGCGATCGGATATAATTCTTCAAAAAATTGTGAGACGGTTGTAAAACCTGTCTGCTCATTTTCTACAGAAGTGAGTCCTCTGCTGGTTCTTCCGCTTCGAGAGATACCGATTCCGAATCGGTCTTCGTATTCTTGTCCTTCTTCCCGAAAAAACCAGATAACTCTAGTAATTCCATCAAATCATTAAACAGTTCCATCGTCGTATGCCCTTGATCTAAATACTTTTCAAAAGCTTTGACGATCTTAGCATCAGTCACACCAGCTGTTTGATTTGCGCTTTGTAACACGATCAAGATTTCATTAACAGGTGGTAGTTTATTCCCGCCTTGACTATCCATGAAAAGGGAAAGCATTGACTTTCCTAAACGTTTTTCAGCGTTAAAGATCTCACGTCCACCTAGACGCAAACTTAATTCAAGATCTCCAAATTCCATTTTCTTAGTTGCTTTTTTAATTGATGTTGCCATATGCAAAACTCCTTATATATATTTATTTAATAAAAATAGATGCAGGACTCGAACCTACACCTATCAAAGTATTATTAGTCAGATGATACTGTTGCTGTCGCTGCTTTAAAATGTGGCCCGTCAGAAACAGTAATCGTGATCGTATACCCCAAAGCGCCGTTGACCGCAACAGATGCAAATTTGATGTTGTACGAACCGCGCATTGTTACTGTCATGCCATCTGGATAAGTAACTTTCCATTGATATTGCTTACGATCACCAGCTTCAGCCAACGCTTTTGCGAAGCTTGGCCCCTTATAAACTACTTGGAATTGTACGTTAGATGCGTTTTGAATACCTTCAACTTGCTTACGCCGATCATCGGCTAAAGTCGTAACGTCAACTTTTTCAGTGTCCCCACCTAATTCAGGGATCGTTTTAATGTCGGCAAATTCTTCCCATGTTGTACCATCAGAAGAACGTTCCAGTTTAGTGCCAGTACCTACAAGACCTTCTGTATTGTCGATTGCAAAGCGTTGCAGGTCTAACGCTAATGTATCGCTATAAAGTTTTACGTTTTTCATTTTCTTCATCCTTTCTGATAAACTCGACCACTTGTATTATCAACGATACCGTTGAATACGATCAGCACTCGAGTTATTCCATTCAAATCTTGATCACCAACGCTATTAGAAAAGCCCATCGCTGAAAACTTAGCAATGAGCTCGTCTTTTATTTTTGTTAGCGATCCTTGATCACTGTACAGATCAATAGTGATCTGCCATTCAGTATCAGTCTCTTGTTGTTTGCTATCCCGGATATACGATGATTGAGATGTTTTATAAATCGCAGTTGGAAACTTTGTAAAGCTATCGGGATAATTTGGCGAGACTGTTTTTAATTCTGGCATAGCCTTCAAAGTCTTAAAAACTAGCGCTTTGACATTATAAATCTCCATCTAATCACCTAGCTTATCTCTAAATTCTTGTTCTACACGTGTTTTGATGATGTTAGGCGCTTCTTTAGCCAACTTATCCATTGCTGGTGTCATAAATTGACGTGCTGGCTGTCCTGTTGTTCGATAGAAGTATTTGCCCTTGATCTTGATCTTTGGAATACCATAGATCTTATTTAGATCAATATCAACTTCTTCTGCAGGGATATACCACGGCGTTTGTCGATATGCGATCGCAATGTTAGACGGTAATTTTTTAGGCGAATTCTCCCCGACTTTACCAGTCCCAAATTCACGAAAAATAGCCACCATAGACGAGTTCCACCAACGTGCGATAACCTCATCACCATCTTGTTTAACTTCGTGTTTAAAGCTTCTAGCAAGCTCTCCTTGCGAATATTTGATGCTTGATTGCAATTCATCAACAGCATATGCTTCGGCTTGTTCGATCGCATCTTCTTGCCCATTCATTGCGCCTTCAGCTAAAACACTAGGCAATTTGTTTAACTTTGCTTCGAGTTCATCTAAACCATGAATCTCAACATCAATCATGACTATCATCCCTTTTAATGCGCTCTAGCGTAATATTCTTGTGCGTAGAAAATTCTTGGATCGCTGTGATCTTGTAGTCAGGATCTTCGTCTTTATCAACGTATAAACAAATGCCAAAACCTTCACCATGACTTTCACTAAGTTCTGTGCCTTGATATTTGCAAGATTTGATGTATTTGATATCTCTGCCATAAAGTTGAGCATTGACTGTTCCGCCTGCAGATTGAACATTCATCCTAATTTTTTTAGGATTGCCCCACCTTTTGATGCTGTAGCCTTCGTCATCTTGTGTATTTACAGGCTCTTTTAGATAAACCGTCGTTAAGTCGCTTTCTTTTAATCTCATAACTTCGTCACCTTGGCGATCCGATATTGATTCAACCCTTGGCGAATATCTTTAGGAATACCCGTTTCAAGATAGTTAGTCACACCACCTTCGACTCGTTGCGTTTCACCTTCTAAGCCTAAACGGTTATAATTAACGATCGCCAAACGTTTAGCATAAACATCAAGATTGCCAACTAATTTCTTTTGACCAGTATAATCAAGAACTTGCGCGATCGCTTCTTGGATCAAATCGCTCATCAAAACATCGTCACTACTTTTTAGTCTCGCACCTAAGGCGGTAGCCATTTCAAGTACTTGTTGATCCACATTTAATCCCTCCAAAATTAAAGAACTTTAGCTTGGAAAACATCATCGGCACTCGCAAATGATGGAAGCATCGTTGCGGCTGCTAATACCCAAGTTCCGATTGGATCTTCGCCTGTCTCGTAAACTTTGGCCATAACATTACCCACTGCAGAAACTTGGGCATTGCTTGAAAGCATACGATTTTCTTCTGGTGTTGGGCCGTAAATTTTTTCGCCAGGAACTTCATCATTGAATAATACGATGCGATCTTCTGGGAAATAATGTTTTGTTGTCATCTTGCCATCTTCACCTTCAACACGATATTTACCATCATAAGCTCGAATCACTGGCAAACCTTGGGCAGTCATCCATTGGTCGAGATCAGCTTGACCAACAACACGGCCAGTATCTTTTCCAAAGATAGCTTCTTTGATCTCAGTACTACGCATCAAAGTACGTAAAACTTTCTTAGACGTCAATGCCCGTGTTGGTGTGATATCTAACGTATCAGACCAATCTTGCAAATTATCGATGATAGAAGCACTATCACTTCCCCAAAGAGCTTTACCGGACAATTCTTTTTGATGCTCTTCTGGTACTTTATAATCGATAGCAATACCGTTCTTTTCATCAGTGATCTTACCAGTAGCAAACATTTCCATTGTCATTTGTTCACCACGAGCAAGCACTGCTTGAACCATTGCGTCAATGTCATCAAAGACATATTGCTTTAAGTAATTTTCTTCGGCAGTATTGCGTGGATAACGTAATTTGATGAGCATTTCTTCAGTGATCTGCATCTTGCGCTTCACATACGCAAGTTCAGCAGTCATTTTTGCAGCATCTCGGCTACCGATCTCAGCTTCAGTATCAAAAGCAGAGATGTTAGCGATCGTCGGTACTCGACTACCAGCTTTCAAAATGTCAACTTCTAGCGTTGGAACTTTTGTAGCTGGGAATAATGTATCGCCTAAAAGATCCCGATATTTGCGATTACGGGTATAATCAACGACCGTCTTTTGATCAAACATGTCAAGGATCGGTGTTGCAAATCGTTGTAAATCTAATTTGATCATTTCCTTTTTCATCTACTATCTTCTCCTAACTCTATAATTAATCAGAACTTACAGTTCCAGAAGTTTCTAAATCTTTAAAGTGGATCGCAGTCATTGCTTTGATCGCTTCTGCTGATGGTGTTGGTTTCAAACGTTTGCTCAAGACCCAGCCTTCGCGCATAACTGCTACCATTTGATTAGATCCATCACTTGGCACATATACGTCATTCACTGTGATTCCGATTGCCTTAGCATCGTTTGTTGGGTAAATTGTTCCAGCTGGTACATATTTACGACCTTGATCATCAGTTTGAACGTTGTAATTGGTGCTGTTGATCGTTTCCGGAAAAGCTGTGAACTTTTCAGAAGCTAAGAAGTTCAATTGCTTTCCGCTTTGAAATTGAGTATACATTAGATTTTTTCTCCTTTCCTATTTCCAAAAATCGTTCTTAGATCCGTTAGAGTTATTAGCTTTTTCAGCGTATACCTCACCAACAGATTTAGGTGTTGAGTTGCCTTGCGTGCTTTTAGGAGTGCGCGCGCTTTGAGCTAAGCGATTTTCAACTGCATCATGTACCGCGCTTCTAAAAACTTCACTCACTTTTTGATAACTAGCATTCATAGCATCTTCATCAGCAAGTACATCCCCGAAGACATCGACCAAACCAGCTGGCAAACCGTCTTGGATCAACTGATTTGCCAATTTGCTTTTATTCTCGCGTTTTGTGATCTCAGCTTCACGATCGCTAAGTGCTTGCTCACGTTGCTTGAAATCATACTCACGCTTTTGTTCTTCGGTCATATTCTTACGTTCTTTAGCCGTCTTAGCTTGTTCTTCTTGTTCTTTTTGCCAATTAGAGCGAGCTGTTTCTAAGGCTTTGCTAAGCTTTTTATCAAAGAATGAGTCCATTTCTGACTCTGTCTCAAAGGTTTTAAAAGGCTCTGTTTTAGACTCTGCACCTTCAACGCTTTCTTGTGCGTTTGCACCGTCACTTCCGTCACCTTGTTCACCCTCTGCAAAACGTTGCAGATCTAAAAACAATAATTCTTTTTCCATACGGTTGTCCTTTCTACCCATGTACATCTGTTTTTTTGTCTGCACGAAAAAAGTCGCCCCATATTTCTACACAGCGACTTTCAAAAGTGAGACAACAGACCCACACACGTATTTAATTTTGGGCAGTTTTACGACTTACCTAGGTCAATAAACATCAAGTTTTTTGTACGGATTTTTATATGTTGGTACTTCTGTTCCTTTAGGTAGCTCAATAACCTTCATATCTGATGTAATTGCTCGCTTTATCTTTTCTGCTTCTTCTTTAATAAGTCGCTCGCAGATCAAACGATTTACATCATCTATTTCGATATATCCATCATTTTTGATAGTACCTTCCCAACCAAACCAAAAATCTCTAATGTAATAAAGATCTTCGGTACTATAATAACCGGGGGTTTTGCCAGAAATTTCCATATAAGCATATTCAAAAGTAACGCTGTTTATTTTATATATTTTGGCCATAGCATCTTACCTCTATTCAATACGTTAATTGTGCTTTTCCACCTAATGATATCATAGCCACACACTAACGCTAATATATCAAGATTACTTTCAGTAGTTTTTACAGCATCTGGCACCGATAAATTTATCTCATGGTATGCTACCGGCATATAACAATTATCAAAGTCTAAAATTCTACTCTTTTTATCTAACCCCCAAATTCCTATCTTTCCGCTGGCACCTTTGTTAACATGCATTCTTGCTTTAAATTCCAAATCGCTAATGTATAATCCGCGGCCTTTACTTGAATTTCCAGCACCAGAGATTGGCATATCACCTGTATTGATTTGATCAAGAAATTCTTGTGCCGATTTAGTAGGGGTATCCCTAACTCCACGATAAAATCTATCACTTTTTTCAACGGTCTCAACTTTTCTGGGATAATCAGTATATCCAGTTTTCTCTAATAAGTATCGAACGAACTTACTTTTTTCGTCATTATAAGGATTATCCTTATCGATAAAGGTTGGGTTCTGCATTTCCTTTTGAATATCGATACCTGTTTCTTTTTGGTAACTTTCAAATACAAATTTAAGACGTTTATAAATTTTTTCTATATCTGATTTTTTGAACTTATCTTTCTCCAAATGGATAGGAATATCTCTAAATTTAAATTCTGGACCGGTAACATTCTTAAGTCGTTTAGCACCTAAGTAAATAACCGCTACTGTTCGACAAAAAGGGTGTAATGGTGGCATATTCTTACCGAAAACCGCATCACTAACATTGAATATCTTCTTGTTGATACTGCGACAGATCTTACTTGTCCGACTATCCAAGATAGCTATCAACTGATACTGTTTGACGCCTCGACGCTTCCAATTGTCAAGCTTAGTCTTAGAATAAAAGTAATTGACTTCTGTTCTGATCAGGCGACTAGCATTGAACTTACCAACGTTAAATTCTTGGTCGATCTGTTTGATCATCTCGCGTTCTGGCATATTGCTAAGCTCTTTGACTGTAAACAGCTCTTTCAAGCGATCAGCAAGCTTATCAGTGTTATCCCAAATACGTGATGAAAAGTTGCTACCATTCCAACGACTATTCAAAGCACGCTCAACGTATTTATTTGGCATTTTTGTGAGCTTTGTTTTAGCTTCATCAGCTTTCATAGATACGCTAGCAAGTTCTTTGCCAGTGTCAGGGTCTTTGATAACGACTTTGTTGCTTTTCTGTTCTAAGACTGGTTTGGCATTGCGATTGCTAAGTTTGTAATCTTTTGCTTGATTATAAACAGCGCTTTGTTTTTCAGCTTGTTTCCACGCACGATTTATCACATCAGTATGCAACTTAACGTTTTGATCTAGCTCGACAGCGCCAGCGCTTTTAGCAGCAACGTACGCTTTGAGTTGCATTTCTTCTAAGCGTGTAATACGACTTTTAGCAGCTAATCTATTCAGATAATCATCGACAGCTTTTTTGCTTTCTTTGTCGGTGATATTGCTAGAGAGTGCTTGCAATGTTACTAATTCAGACGGCGATATATGCGATGACATAATACTTTCGACTTCATCAGCTGAAATGTCTGCATAAAAATAGCGACGATAGATCTTTTTGACCTCGTCGCTTAAATACGTCTGCGCTTGTTGATATGCGCTATTGATAATTTTTAGCTTGTCTGTAGCTTCGTCTTGATTTTCTTGTTCAGCTTGCAGATCTCGCAGTTGCCAATAATTGAACTGATCTTTATTGACTTTCATAAGCTCACCTAACTCGTGATACTAATGTAGTCGCTGTATTGCCCAGCTAGTTGCGTAACAGTGTTTCTAAACGCGTCTAACAACGTCTTATTTTGGATAGCTTCAACGTCATTAAACACAGCTGTCAGCACGCCATTTTCATCGCTCACAGCAACGTTAGTGCAATTGTTGATAGTGTGTGTCAGTAATGTAGAAAATGACGCACAAACGATGTCATAGCCATGTGCGCTATATCCAGCATGACCACTAGCCACGATCGTTGTTTGATCGTTCTTGTTTGTCATCTTCATCTTGATCATCTTCACTATCCTCCAATTCTAATCTGTCAGGATCTTGCTGTTGCAACGCTTGCTGGTTTTTCTTGATGTTGTCAGCATCTTGTTGATCCATTTCTTCGATAATCTCTTGTGGGTCATCAACTTGGGGCAACCAGCCGTAAGTGATCTTACGTGGAATAATACCATCAGCGTTTCTGATATTGTTTACCACATCAGATAAGTTGACTGGGATATTAGGTGCAAGATCAATATCACAGCCACTAACATCATTGTTGGCGCCTTTGATATTCACGATCGTTTGAACCATGTTCAATCTGCGACGCAAGCCATCAAAGAAATATCGCTTTTTGATCGACAACAGATTTTCTAAGCCAAAAAGTTTGAACTTCATCGCTTCACCTGAAACATTACCCATGAACTTCTCATCATTCATATTTGGAACATATGAGATTTTATGGATATCGTTCTCGATCGATTGACTAAGCAAGTTGACCTGAGTTTCATCAAACGACTTAGTTAGCCAGCTGATGTCTGCACCGTCTTCACGGGATGGAGCATTCAAAACACCATTCTTCAAAGCTTTCAGATCGTCATCATCTTCTGCTAATCCGAAACCAAAGGTTACCAGGATCGCATCAACAAAGGCTTCTTTGTCTGAAATGCGATCGGTCTGCAATAAGTTATACGCATCGATCAACGAAATAAGCTGTTCAAAATCACCTTGACGTTCTTCGTTATTACGATATTCAATTAGTGGCACGGTATTAAACAAATTCTCACCGTCATAAACAATATCATCATCCCCGGATAACTCCATCGTCATTTTGGTTCTAAACTCGACAACACGTTTTGGCATGTATACAGTCACGCTATAACCGTCAATGCGACCATCAAGATCTCTCTTTGGTTGCACAAAGACCGCAAATAACGGATCATGCTCAACTGTATCATCAGTAACGACGATTGCAGCACGTGGATCAATGACTTCAATTTTTAGTTCTGTGTTCGGCGTTTCTTTTTCGTTACCCGCTTCGTCCAGTGTTATTTCTGGATCAGTCGCTTTGAGATACAGCAATTCATAGCCGTAGCCAAAAACGGATAGATCCTTTTCTAACTCGATATCGTGCTTGTGAATGTCTGCATTCTTCAATACATCAAGTACATCATCAATGCTTTTATCCTTATCAGCAGTATACTTAACGGGATTGCCTGTCATAAAGCCAACATTCATATCAGTGATATATTTAGCATGGTTGATCATAATATTTGCTGACTTCACCTTAGAATTATCAAATTTGTGATCATTGACATCTTGCTTACCGTTATAATAATCAGCTAATTTATTCAAACGCTTTTGCCGTTTTAAAAGCTCTCTGATCGCATAATTGATAGCTTTAATGTTTGGTTCATTTACGTCTCCCAAAAGACTTTTATCAATCGAAATAGCCAATTAAGCACCTTCTTTCTATCTATAAGCCTCGGATATTGGGCCGTTTCGTAATTTTTGCGGTAAAGTTTTTGTGGATCACCATATAAACAAAATAACGCATAGCATCACAAGCGTGATCATGCTCTTTGACTGGCCTATCTTCACCATGCTGGGCTGCTTTTTCATCCCAAATATAACTTGCCAACTCTTTAAATAGATTTGAGCAAGTGTCACTAAATAAGATCTTGCCTTCATTCATTGCGCTCTGAGTAACACGAATACCATCAACAACATCATTTTTAGCTTTCTTGACCTTAAAGCCATTTTCTCGCAATACAGCAATAAAAGAAGCTGCGGACGGATCAATGATGATCTTTGCTTTGATATCACCAAGGAACTTTTTAAGTTCTTGGCAATATTGATCATCAGTTTTCTGTCTAGAATTAGTACGACCAGAATAATAATATTCTTTAATCAAATACCATGTCCCTTGACTGCGCCCCCACAACAGGAACACTGTTGGGTTTTGCGTACCGTAATCGCATGAAACATAGTATTTCTCAAAATGCTCTGGCAAGTCGTGGACCACCATGCTGTCTTTATCAAAGTTGTCATAGATAACACCTTCAGACATGACCCAAAGGCCTAAAATGTAGCGTTGATAGAACACGCCATCGAACATACGCTCGTAACGATCGATTATTTCTTTTGACAGGGATGGATTGTCTTTCATCGTGAAATGTATGCGGATCGCATTCTTTTCAGTCAGTTTATCTATCCACTCCAGTTTGAAATAATGATATGGCCCAGCCGGATTACAGTTGAACCAGAACTTAGATCCTTCAACGGAACAACGTGATATTGCCTGATTAACAAAACTTTGTGGCATAAGTGCAACTTCATCAAAGAATGCACCAGCAGCAGTTAACCCTTGAACAAGGTCTTGCGATCCTTCGTCTTTACCACCGAACAGAAAGAAAAAGTTTTCCTTGTTACCTTTTCGGATAACAAGCATGTTTTCTGAACGACTATCTTTTACAGAGTAGCCACGTCCTTGAAGCATTAACTTCAGCGGTCTAATAACGTTACGTCGTAGTGAACCAATCGTTTTACCAGCAACGATGAACTGTTTACCATTAAAGTTGTTCATAGCCCACAAAACATACGACAACGACATGACGACTGTCTTGCCAGCACGAACAGAACCGTCACAGACAAGTGCAACTTTATTTTTTAAAGCTGGCACTTTCCACCACGTTAAGACCATCAGTTGCTTCTGTGAAAAGGTCGTAAATTGAAAGGATGACTTAGTTAGCGTGTTTGTCTTCGCCATTATTTTCATCCTCCATCCCTTCTACTTCAGCGTTAGCCCAAACGCTTGGTATAGCTTGTTCGATAGCCTTAATAAAGCCATCATCATCAACGATTGAGTTATCAGGCTCAGGCAAGCGTTCAAGCAACTCTTTCATCGCTTTTTGTTTGTCGTACATTTCAACAACAGCTTCACCTTTATCGATACGAATACTCTTGATATTAGACGTATCGATCTTACTGCTATCTTTAAGTAAGACTAGATTTTCATAGTAAAAAGCTTGCTCTCCTGTTTCTGGGTCGATTTTAGGATCTAAACGATAGTGACCGTTAGCATCTTCGTATGGACCGGTGTCGTCAGGTATCTTATTCCATGAAAGTCGTTTGACCGTCTTAAATTCTAAAGCGTCTGTAACGTCGCTGTGAGCTTGTTTAAGGTATCCAAGCATAATATCATTAGCCGTTGCATAAAGTTCCGCAGACTGCTGTTTTTTTAACTCTGTGAGTTGCTTTTTTATCTTAGGGTTTCTTAGGGTTTTATGCCCCTCAACGCTTGCTGTGTTATAGCCAACACCATACGCTTTTTGATACGCCCAAGTAGCATTGTATCGTTGCAAATAATACAGACAAAAGGCTTTCTGACGGTCTTTTAGCTCATCATTTTCAACTAGCTCATCGATCACATCTGGACTTCTTGCCTGTGCAACTTTGCTCTTTTTTGTGTGCACCCTTTTTTCTTTTTTGTGTGCACCCTTTTTCTTGGTTGCATCCCTTTGCCAGCCATTGCGACTTTTCCAAGATTTGACAGTGTTGAGTGACACGCCATATTTTTCGGCGATGTCCTTATACTTCATCCCAGACAAGTAGTCTTTTTCAGCATCTTCAATGCGACTCACTTCATATCACCCACCTCCGATTTTTAAGTAAAACAAAAAAGCCAGCGGTTAAGCTGACTTTATAATACTCTAAAAATAAAGACCCGGGCCGGACTCGAACCGGCTAGCATTACGCTACTCTTCAATACCGGGCCATTTTGCCACACTCGGCGTTTTACGTGGCAAGGACTTATCGCGCCCACACGTCGTACTTATTTAATGACGCAACGACACGTCAGAATGCAATTAAGATTACCTAAAAGAAAGAAGTTTCTATCCCGTTTCGGGACACTATCATAATAACCCGTTTGTGCTCTTACTGCGCTCTACTAATAGTATGACAGCGCTCTACCAATCATATAGTTTTCACTCTTAGATCTATCTTGTTTCTTTGAACACATAATCTTTCAGCAAACTCTATACATGCGGCTATCTTTAACTGATAGTATCGAGCAGTACTATATTGCACTTTCTGAGCTACTTGCCAGTCTGCTAAGCCTTTAATATAGCGATAGTAAAGTATCAACTGATAAGTGTTGCTACAGTGATTCAAAGCGACGCTCACATCTTCTAAAATAGACTTAGCCTTTGCTGACTCGCTACTAACATATTTGACGACCATATTTTCTTGGCCATTTCCAGAGCTCGGCGCTTTTGGCATACCGTCCATATTAACAGAGCGGAAGAAGCTGCGCTGTTCATCCGCCAACCGCAACAGCCTTTCAAGATCCTTATCAAAAAATTTTTTGACTTTTTCAGCAGTCGCGACCTCGTCAAGATTTGGTATCAAATCGATCAAGTCCATTCGTCCGCCCTCCTATGTTATAATTTGTAGTAGATATTTGTTTGGAGAGCGACTGCATTAGCTGCGGTCGTTTTTTATTTGACTGCGATCACTTTGTAACGCTTTTTAAGCATTGTCTTTTTCTTTCTAGCAATAATGACAGTTGTAACACCACACCCCACAAAGTTAGCCACTTCTTGTGCTATCTCAAATTCGTGTTTTTCGCCCGTTTGAGTATCGAATAGATACCACTTTTTGAAATAGCGATCTTTCCTTTTTCCTCTAGGAGCATGACTTTTTCCACCATGAACGCTCCAGTCCATTTTCTTTTCACCTTTTTTAGGCATACCAACTACTTTGATATACGCTTCAAAAGCCTCTGCGATCAACTTATCTTCAGGATGTTTTTTAACGTATTTCTTCATCTCGAGTCGTTCATTCGATAGCTCATCACCATATTCCTTACTCAAGATAGTTACTGCTTCCATGAACTTCATTTTTCCGTCCTCATTAGATCCACGATCTCATATAACTTGACCACGCATACACTGACTAAGTAAGCCACTAGTAATCCAACTAATACCAAAGCATTGATAAAGTATCCTTGCGACATTCTAATCAAGATAGCTACTAGTAACCCTGCCAACCCTAAAATATTTAGTGCATTCCACACTCCCTTGGCAAACATATTAATTGCCTCCTTATTCGTTAATTGCATATCCGATAAAGATCCCGATCGCTAGAAAAGCTCCAGCGACAATGATTGTTAATACTGTCATTCACTCATCTCCAAAACAAACTTTTTGACATTCTCCAGATACCGTACTTGTTGCCACAAGTATGGATCATTATCATCACTTGAGTTACCAGATAAATAAAAATCTCCTACACGTCCCCGAATATCATCAACCACTGACATCGGATAACTGTACTTGCTTAGCAATTCAACTATTTTTTCTTTAGCTGTCATCTTTATCTCCTTTCAAAAAAACGGACCATCTAGTTTTACTCCTCTGATCGCCTAAAATAGGTTTCTGACCAAATGCTGTGATCACAGCCCTGAATTTGATCTGATCTTCGTTCCATTTAAAAAGTAGAATTCCAGATGGTTTAAGCACTCGTCTGCACTCATCAAAGCCACGTTTCAAATCTTCTGGCCAATTTTCTTTATCAAGCTTTCCGTATTTTTTAGCAAGCCAGCTACGATCGCCTGCATGAATCAGATGTGGTGGATCAAACACCACTAAATCAAATGTTTCATCATCAAACGGGATGCTGCGGAAGTCGGCTTGTACGTCTGGATCAACGTCGATAACATGTCCTGACGGAAGCTCTTCATAATACTTCCTGACGTCCATGTATGTCGTATGCTCTTCCTGCTTGTCATACCAAAACATTCGACTACCGCAACATACATCCAAAATTTTCATCTTCATTCCTCCAAATCGTCTAATCGAGCCCACAAAATATCACTATATTGCTCCATAGCTTCCAACTGACAACGCAATAAGTTCACTTGATCTTTTCCGATATTTGATAATTTTTCATCATCATTCAGAAAGGTTTTTAACTTTCTGATTTTTTCGTCCAGATCAGCTTTTTCTTCTTTAAGCTTTTCAACGACTGGCTTATCAGCCGTCTCTTTTTTATCTTCATACATGATTATCACTTGATGAAATGCTTCTAATAAACCACCAACTGAGCTTATTTGATATTTAATATCAATTAGTTCTTTATCTTTGATAAAGTCGTTGATTAAATCTTCTAAGGACGGCTCATCTGATTTTCCAATATACGCCTCTGTTATAATTTTCACTTTCATTTACTAGTCCTCAAGTTTATCTTCAGGAACTTCGACCTTTAATACATTGAGATCGAGACCTTTTGCGCGCGGATCTTTTTGCATCTCATTGATTTTCTCTTGTGTAAACTGTGTTTTATAAGACGAAGTTTCGCTTCTTGTTTCAAAAAACCAATTACCCGTTTTTTTATTAACATTCAAATATACGGGACCTCTATTAAAATTAAGTCTGATATAATATTTCTTCTCTTTTTTGATTGTGTAGCCCGTGAAGTAGGCTTGTGATAAACGGTTAAAAAAGTCAGCTCGCTTTTCCCAACCTCGGAAACGACTCAATTTATAAAACAATTTGCTGATAAAATAATTACTACTAGTACGCTCATAGAACGGCAAGTCTTTGTATTTCTCAAACCACTCTGCCTCTTCCTTGCTCAGCACGGCTTTCTTGACGATCTGCTCATCATCAGCTAGCTTCACATAGCCAGCTTTTTTCGATTGTTCTTCTGACACGCTCACTTGTCTTGTGCGATCGTCATATTTGTATGTGCCATCTTGTAGCACTAATTTTTGTTCTTCCATTTCATTAGTCCTCCTAATTTATATTATTCAAAAAAGCGCTTTTTTTGATTATTCGATGCTAAAATCTACTGCCTATCGTCAAAAATAACCACTTTTTTTATTTTTCATCATGAGCAAATGCAATATGCTTTGTGTCCTCCTTACTTACCGCTCAAACCTTTGTAATATGGGATCTTCTGCTCTGATTTTTTTACAATCGGCTCATCAGATATCGTCACATTCACACCAACTTGTTTTCTGTACTCACCGACTGTCATTCCAAAATGATAAGGCTCATTTGTGCAATTCCTTGCTTTGGAATCCCAGTGAATAATACGCATATCGTCAATCTTTTTCATGATTTTCACCATTAACCAGGTTCACGCGATATCAAAGCGCTTGTCCTACCCACACGACAAGCATCTTGTTCACGTTTAGAGATCTCAACTTCAAGCAAGTTCCATTGACGCTTGAAATCAGCATAGATTTCTTCCCAGTCCCCCTTCACCCATGTAAGCTTTCCGGACAACCCCACCAAATTTTGTTTTCAGCTTGTCCAGACGTTTTTGTTGTTCAATTTTCGTCATAAAATCATTAGTTTCGCTTCTCATTGC
Organism: Ligilactobacillus murinus DSM 20452 = NBRC 14221; assembly: GCF_001591685.1. Lineage (GTDB taxonomy): Bacteria > Bacillota > Bacilli > Lactobacillales > Lactobacillaceae > Ligilactobacillus > Ligilactobacillus murinus. Next base: position 31,759 of record NZ_BCVJ01000009.1, read on the forward strand.
TCTTCTCCTTTGATCTTTCTAGTTTCTTTTGTCGACGTCGACGTTTATCTCTTTTTCGACTACGTTTCTTTCCTGTCATTTTCTTTCCTCACTTCCTATCATGCGCAAATGCTAACAGCGCTAGTAACAAGAATAGCAATGTCAGCACTAGCCACTTATACACCAACACCAGCATTTTCGCTCTCCTTTTTAGCGATCATATCTTGTGCAATCTCATCTTGATATCTGATTATCGCTACCATGATTCCTACCACAAGCGGGTGGCCATCGTAACGCTTTTCGATCCTGCCTGTCGTATCGATCACCCATTTCCAATATTCGGCCGAATCGATCGGATAATTTTTCAGCATAATGTTAGCTGCGTTCATCCAATTCATGACATCTTTAAAAAACTTTTCCCAGTCCATGATTACGCCCCCTCGATTTTGATATAGATCCCTGGTACTTCAGACCAAAACTTTTCAACATGTAACCCCGCGATCAACCTATCATCTTCCCAAAAGCCAAGATCAGTCATGCAGTCTTGAAGTAACTTCATCATGTTGTCCAAGTCTGGCTTAGTCGTCTTATAGCTTCCGTTTTCGTGATCACCATTCGGATATAGCCATTTGACTTGCAAGATGACCAACTTCTTAAATTTCGTTTCCGGAACAAACTTCGCTAAATGAGCTGTCAACTTTTCTCGTGCTGCTTTCAACTCTGCTGGTTCATAAAATATCGGCTTACCATTCTTCGCGACAGTCACTTTTTTCTGTTGGTGCGTAGTGTTTGGGATATCCTTCATTGGCACAAAAAATTCCATTATTTGTCACACCTCGTTTATCTCTATTTTTTTATCTTTTCATTTTTGTCACAGCCAAACTTTGTCACTCGTCGTGTCCATTCATATCTATCCCCCTAGTGGGAGATATGAATGACACCGATGACAGTTGACGTGACAAGGTTTTGGCGTTGTCATTCACTGTCATTTCTTCTTAGATATGACCGGAACTGTCACTTGTCATTTCTATTTAGCTATGACGATAGAATTTTATTATTTAACCATTAGTTTTTATCAAATACCCACCTTCGACTTTAAAAGAATCTATCTTCTTGACTCTGTTGTATACAGCAGTTCTTTGTATTTCGAGATAATCAGCTATCTGTTTAACTTCTACAGGGCCACCGTTCATGCTTAAAGCATTAAACGCACTCTCCACTTCTTGTTTTGACTTGTCAGCTCTTTCTTGATTTGACTTCTGAGTTCCTTTTTTCCATTTTTCTCTTACGTCTTCTTCTGGATTGATATCTTGTAAACTTTCGTCAAGCATGTGAATTGGATATTTGAACCAAGCGTTTACCGGAGTAAATTTAGGAAACTCACGCAGTGTCCCTTCTAAACGCCATGCGGTAGCTTGTCTTACCATCGTTACTGCAAGATCTTTTTGCTCGTTGATATATTTCAACTTTTCCGGATCTTGAATAGCTTTCATCAAGTGTTTACCCATTTCTGATTTGCTGAAGATATCGTCTTGGCCAATATCTGAGTAAGTAGGGTTATACGCCTTGATTGCTCCTGCGTAAACGTTACAGATTGCATCATTTTCACGTTGCTTGTACCTGTTCTCGTCGACCGGCAATTCTATCAAGTCTAAGATCGCGTCTGGATCTCGTGCAAAAACTCCGGAACCAGAAGAACGATCGATAGAACTTTTGCCACCTTGAGCACCTTTTGAATGGTGGTGAGCATAGATAACTGAACACTGCAGTTCTGTAGCAATCATGTCGAACTGATTAACAAAAACTGACATGTCATGAGCGTTGTTTTCATCTCCGGTCAGCACTTTATAGATCGGATCGATTATGACTGCGATGTAGTCTGATTTTTGCGCTCTCCGGATAAGTTTTGGTGCTAGCTTGTCCATTGGGCTTGTCTTACCACGTAAATTCCAGACATCGATGTTCCCCACATTATCGTGGCCACGTCCTAATTCTTTGTAGATGTCAGCAAAACGTTTTTTGGCTGATCGTTCGTCTAGCTCAAGGTTCACATATAAGACTTTTCCTTGCTGACACTTGAAGCCGAACCACTCCCAACCTTCAGCGATCGCAATAGCTAACTGAATAAGCGAGAACGATTTACCAGCTTTTGACGGCCCAGCGATCAGCATTTTATGACCTTGTCGAAGAACTCCTTCGATCAGTTCCGGCGCTAACACGATCGGTTCATCAAAGAGATCTGCCATATTTTCCATTTCTGGCAAGTTGTCGTTCATGTCTTCGATGTATTCTTTCCACTCGTCCCAACTTTGCTGACCAATATTTCTGGCCACTAAAAATTGTTTTTTGCCGGCACGCTCAAAGCCTGGCAATCTAGTTAGTCGTGAAGGGTTCTTGTTTTGCTTATCAATGAATAGCCCGTTTTTCTCAACGATCTTATACAGATAGTCGACACGTTCTTGATACTCACCATAATTAGCAGCGTCCACTTTGACTACTGCGTGCAAACTCTTACCGCCGGAATAAGTCAATGTCGCGATCGGTAATTCGAGCTTACGCAGGATCTCGTTTTGCTTGGCCACGTCCATGTTGTCGGACTCGATCAAAGCATAACGAAAATCAATGACGTTCTCGTTTTTGACACCTTTACCATCAAGTGGATTAAATCTGATCCAGGCCCCGGCTTGTTCGTTTGGATCGCCTAGAACTGCACCGATATCTTTTGTTTGCTTAAGCTTTTCAATGATCGTTCCAGCGGTCCAAGTGTATACACCTTGGGTTGGCAACCATTTCTCTTTATCACCGTGTTGGCTCAAGTAAGCATCGTTCACAAAACCGACGATATCATCAGCTCTAAAAAGTGTTTCGAAGTAATCAGTGATTTGTTTGATTGGATCCCAATTTTTAGGCTCTTTGACTTCTTCACCTAAAATGTAATCAGTATTCACAACTTGATAGCCACGATCGATATCAGATGCAACAAAGCTATCGTTCCAGCCAAAGCTAGTCGTATCGCTTGATGGTGGTCTCCAGCCATTTTCTTTGGCCAACTGTGTGATCGTTGCACCGGTGACTGGTTTAGCAGATCCGTTGAATTTCTCCCACTTCTTTTCTGTTTCACCATCGTGATAACGAGCCATATCGCGTTGACTCCAGCTATCCCAATCACTGAGCGAGTAGCCTTCATGTTTTAAAGCGAAGCCCACATTTAGCCATTCTTGGTAATTTAAAGTTGCTGGATCGATATAGTCTAGTAGCTCGACTAAGTTCAATTTATTTTCCAAAAGCTACTCCCTTCTTCCATCTCCAAATTTTTCTTTGATAGTGTTAAATGCTGCATTCCAACCATCGTTATAACCAAGATCGTAAGCAGTAGTTACACGTTCATTCATATTTGCTTCGATATTTTCAATTCGTTCACGTTCATCTGCGAAAATGCCGGCAATTTCTTCTTGAATGTCTTTCATGTTCATCCCTCCTCATATTTTTTGAATCGATTCAATGCCCGGACTCAGAATCGAACTGAGATTTTTACTGTAAATAAATCTTTTTCGTAGGCTTGTTTTGGTGGAATGTGTGGCACCAGCCCCGGGCGTGATCCCCACAGTAAAAACTGTGAGGAAAATATTTTTTTAATTTGGTTGGTATTCAGCCGGTGTGATCCCTGCTGGAATTCTCCAACCATTAGCAGCGATCCGATTTATCAGCTTAGTTGCGTGTTCAAATTGCCACGTTCCGACGTGATTGAAACCACGACCTTCTAAAAATCTGATCTGTTTTGGCGTTGTTAGGCCAGCATCACGACGCTTGCTGAGTCTTTCAAGTAGCATTTCTGCTTTACCGGCATTTTCGATATCATCTGGATAGATCCCCAGTTTTTCAAGCGCTTTGATCTGCTTATCTGTTGGTGGCCCCATTTGAAAACCAAACGCCGGCACAAAATCGGTTAGGTCTGAAGCTTGGATCGATAACTCGAATTGCAAAGGATCAACAAGCTTACGTTTGCGACGTTTCATCTCTGCTAGCTGTTCAGCTAAGGCTTGTTCACGCTCTGCGACAACATCTTTTTGAGCTTGCTCTTCAGCTAACTCTAAATCGATCGCTGTCCCGGCTTCTTCGATATTTTCAGTCATCTTCTTAGCGACTTTTTCATCGGTGGCTATCAAATGTGCCGGGTGACAAAGCTCGTGACGTTCTGTGTGCCATAAGAAGTCTAGTAGAAGCAGTTCTTCTTTTCCTGGTGCAAGTCGAGTACCACGCCCCACCATTTGGCTATATAGCGCTCTAACTTTAGTTGGTCGAAGTACGACCACACAGTCAACATCTGGACAGTCCCAGCCTTCAGTCAATAACATCGAATTACACAAGACGTTATACTTGTTATTCTCAAAGTCAGTTAGAATTTGCTCGCGATCTTGCGACTCTCCGTTTACTTCAGCTGCTTTAAAACCGTGCTCGTTTAAGATGTCTCGGAACTTTTGTGACGTTTTAACCAGTGGCAGGAACACAACTGTTTTACGATCTTTACACTGCTTTTCCATTTCTGTAGCGATCTGTTCGAGATAGGGATCTAACGCTGTTCCTAAATCTTTTGTCGAGAAATCTCCAGCTTGCTGTTTTACAGCAGATAGATCTAACTTGAGCGGGATCGTTAAAGCTTTGATTGGTGATAGATATTTAGCTCTTATTGCTTCAGCTAAGCCGTACTCATAAGCTAGACTGTCAAAGTATGAACCTAAATTTTTCATATCGCCCCGGTCTGGCGTTGCGGTAACGCCCAGCACGTTTGCATTCTCAAAGTGTTTTAGCACTCGTTGATAGCCATCTGAGATACAGTGATGTGCTTCATCGATCACGATCGTATCAAAGAAGTCTGGTGAAAATTTTTCTAAACGTTTTGGACGTTGCATCGTTTGGACAGATCCAACTACTACTCGATAGAAACTGTTAAGACTTGTCTGCTCTGCTTTTTCAGTTGCTGTCTTTAGGCCAGTTGATTTGTAAAGCTTATCTGCAGCTTGCTCTAATAACTCACCACGATGTGCCAAAACTAAAACCCGCTCGCCTAATTTGACCCGATCTTCGATGATCTTAGAAAATACGATTGTCTTTCCGGTCCCAGTAGGTAAAACTAGCAAAGTTCGCTTATTACCTTTCTCCCATTCTTCCTGTACTCTCTTACGTGATTCTTCTTGGTAAGGTCTTAATTCCATTAGATTTCCTCCTAAGCTAGGATGGTGATCTTGCCATTGCTGATTTTAGCCTTTAAAGACTTTTCAAAGTAATTTTTGATGTTTTTGATAGCTACATTTCTCCAAATTCCACCATCTGCTTCAAATAGTGCACAACGTGGTCCTTCTTTCATTCGGAACACAAATTTTGATTCAGGCTGTGCTACTTCATTGAATGTTCGATAAGGCGCTAAAGTAACTGGATTTGGAACTTTGACATCGACTTTTGAAGCAACACCTTGATTGATCGTGACTGCTTGTGAAACTCCATCGTCACCGACAGTCTTAACAGAGTCCTCACTGATATTACCAACTACTTTCAGTAAGATCTCACGGTCTGAACTATCCGTAAAAATAGACTGCAGCTTGATGTTAAATTCTTCTGAGTGGTAGAAGTAATCAAAACTGAACGCTGGGACGATCGCATTAACTTCAGCTAATCGTTCTCGACTACCATTGACTTCTAATTGTCCTTCTAAAAATACAGTTTGCTCATCTTTGACCGTTAAAATAAGTCGATCATCTTTTCGATCTAGTTCAGACTTGATGTAATCAACTAAGCTAGATAATGTGTTCAGATTTAAACTTTGTTTTGCGGTATATGCTACTGGATCTACTCGATGTGCAACACCTTCACCATCGATCACGTATGGAATCTCTTTGATAAACACGACCCGGCTTTCTGGCTCAATACCGTTATTTGTTAAAAAACTTAATGCTTCTTCTGTTAAACTCATGACTGTTACCCCCGTTTTTCTTGTAAATCAATTACTTTAGCTTTAGTTTCTTTCTCGACCACGTCTACTGGTTTACCAACGTCAGTCTTTAGTTGGCTATCTTCTGGATCAAAGTAAGTTTGTCCTGGCGCTCCAGAACTAAGCTCATGCGCCTCAATTCGCCCTGTCTTAATATCTTTTCCAGTTAAAACCGTCGTTTCAACTTCTTCTGTTGGTGCTAATACCGACTTGATCCCAGTGGCTAAATTTACCGTTTGGCGTTTCTCGTCCGGTGTAAAACCAAGTGTGATTGTGATTGTCCGTTTCCGTTTTGCCGGCACGTTAGGATCATGGATATTTTTGAAGACTGCTTCTAGTTCCTTATCTAACTTCTCTTGGATAACTCCATAAGCCATCCGTGATAAATTCAAATCGATCTCTTTTGACATTATTCTTACCTCCTAAAATGCTCCTGGTGTAAAACCGCCTTGCGCAGGTTGTTGCGGTTGTACTGGCGCAGGCTGTACTGGTTGAGTTGTTTGTTGTGGTGTCACTGGTGCTTGTTGTACTGGCTGTGGTTGTGGTTGCGGTTGTACCGTTGTTTGTGCCGGCGCAGGTTGTTGTGCACTAGCGATCTCTGGCGCATCTGGTTTAAGAAACTTTTTGGCCCTGTTATTTGAACGGTCGTTTCCGTTGTTATCTTGATAGTGATTTACTTCAAGTTCTGCATAACCAAAACTCCCGATGACAGCGTTCCAGTTTGGCATAAACGTTTGGCCAATGACTGGATTTTGGCCAATAGCAGTGAAGAACTCTGTCAATTTCCACTGCATACGTTTCAGCAAATACAAACGTTCTTTTACTGACGTCTTACCTTTAGTGCCGACAAATTCCATTTCGATCTCAGCGTAAGGTGTGCCGTTAGGGATTTTGTCTGACTTACCATCATAGATCTTGCGTTCAAAATTTTTGACTGTAAACTTGCAAACCCCAGGATCGAGTACGACAAACTCACTTTCTTCAGCGGTAAAACCACTGTCCCATGTTAAAAATTCATTTTCTGCTGTATTCATTTTTTATCCTCCTAATTATTTAAAAATTTCAAGGCTTCATCCCATTTAGAAACTAAATAAGCCCACAAATCTTGCGGAACGTTCTCAGTCGGCGTTCCTTCCGGCATAAAACCTGCATTATAGATAAGCTTCATGACATCTTTAGTGGATAATTGGCTCATTCTCATTAAATCAGCAACGTCTTGTGGAATAGCTGCAGAAATCTCTTCTGTATATTCCCGCGCCGGTAAATTTTCTGGTGGTGCCATTTGCACTTCTTGTTGTTGCGGTGGTTCTTCCGGTAATGGTACTTGCTCTTGTTGAACCGGTGGTACCTGTTGCGGTTGAATTTGTGATGGTGCAGGCTGAACTGCTGCTTGGACCGGTTGTTGTACTGGTTCAGCTTGTGGCATCGCTTGTTCAAGTTGAACTCTGATCTGTTCATAATCAAATGGAAGCTCATCAGCAAGTCCCAAGCGATTTTTAGCATCCCAGGTCGGTTTATGTGTCGTATACATTACACGTTGGCCACCAGTCGCTTTTTTACTATTAGTCTTACTATCTGTAATGACAGTCGTCTTGAAATTGGCAAACAAGATCATATCCGCCCACTCTTTTACCAGTGAGGCATCACGTCGTTCTAACTTCAGTACATAGCGATCAAACGCTCCTAGTTCATCAGGTAATTCATGCTTCTTAGTTTCTGAATGAGCTAAAAGAACAACGTTGTAATTTAACTCAACCAGTTCACTTAGTTTGTTTAAAAGCTTTCCAATCTCATCAGCTAAAGCAACATAGCGTGTACCATAACTAGAAGCATCAATCGCATCCCAGTTATTTTTTGCCATTAAATGTTGTTTTGCTAAATTTTCAGCCCAATCCATCGTGTCGATCACAATCGTTCTAGCAATACCCGAAGTACTTTTTAAATACTCAAGTTCTTCAAGTAGCATTGTCCAACTAGTTGGATCAGGTAACTTTTGGCTATCAATAAAATTTGTTGAACCTTCAGTATCGATATACACTGGTTGTGGAAAGTTATTAGCAAATGTTGTCTTTCCAATTCCTTCCGGACCATATACGACTACTTTTAAAGCTTTTGTTTGTCGTGTACTTGTAACTGTAAAATTCATTTAAAACGCTCCTTTCGTCGACCAGTCATTTACTGGCGGTGTAGTTGGTTTGTTTAGAGTTTCATTTTTAACTGCATAACCATCTTCGATAATGATCTCGCACTCATCGCCGACTGAAACTCGAGTAGCGATCGCTTGTAGTCCTTCTTGCTCAAGCCACGCACCAAATTCTTGTAGTGTGGCCATGTCCATCTGTTCCAATTTATCCAAAAGGACAAACCCGCATTCCGGTTTAAGCTTCCGAACGATCGCAGTCGAAACTTTCAACTGATCAGAGCCAGACATGTTATCCCATTTTTGGCCATTGTAGATCAATTCACCTTCTTGAACTGATAAACCTGGCAATGGTAACGGCGCTTGATCTAACAATGCTGTTCGTTGTTCACGAATGTTATCGATCTTGACAGTAAGCTCTTCGTATTTTTCTTTGTACTCTGCAGCGTCCATCTCCGCTTTTTCTTTATCAGAATTAGCCCGGACTTTTCGATTGATCTCATCGATATCAGCAATATTCTTTTGAAGCTCTTCAGTCGACTCATCTTGTAAGTCAAGCGCTGACTTTTGAGCGATCTCTAAATTTTGTGCTGTTTGCTGATGTCGAGACTCGTATTCTGCGAGTTGCTGACGTAAACGTGCTAACTCTGCTTCTTCTTGATCGTACTGATTCTTAATAAGTGTCAAGTTTTCGCGTTTACGCTGATTTTCGCCGTTTCTAGCAAGGATCGCTTGTTGTTGCTCGATAAGTTCAGTTACAGATACCAATTCTTTTGGTGCTTCTGGATAATATGGTTGCTCTTTAGCGTATTTCGCTTTTTGATCTGCAATCTGTCCGACCATTCGACGATCGTTATATAGAGTAGCTTCTTGGTTATCCAATTCAATCAACTGTGGACCGACTCCGATGATCTGCAGTAAGATCGTAGCTTTTTCCTTAGCTGTTGACTCCATGAATTTTGGCAAGTCGATAGCAAGCTCTTCTACAAAGCTATTAAGCAACTGCTGGCCACCTTTTTGTCCGTTTGGGTCAATTACCTTCAAGCTTGAGTTCTTACCCTTACGCTCAACGATAAGGCCGTTATTCATTGTGATATGCAAGCTTGGTGGTGTAACAGATCCTTCACGATTGGGTTTAGATGGTTTATGCTTGTTGCCGCCTAGAGCCCATGCGATCGCATCTAGCACACTTGTCTTTCCTTGGTTATTGTTTCCGCCAATGATCGTCAACCCGTTTTGGTTAGGTTCAATCACCGCAGCTTTGACTCGTTTGACGTTTTCGATTTCGAGTCTGTTGATTTTAGTCGGCATCGCGTGTCACCACCTTTTCTTGAATGTTAGTTGCTAGATCAACAATCTCTGACGGCAAGCGCATTGTCATACCTACTAACAACTCAGCAAGTCCCAATACAGTTCCTTGATTGGCAATAACGACATCGCTTTGACTGCCACCTCCGAATTTCGAAGCTGTGATGATGATATCGGTGTACCCTTCGCTTTTGAAAGTCTCTAACATCCCTTTGATGAGCTCTGCTTGTCTTTTTTGTTCCTTGTTCATTTTGTTCACCTCGTGATATAATTGATTTGTGATATATTTGATTTTTGGTCGCCTTTTCAGGTGACCTTTTTTTTATGGCTTGAATAGCCAGTCTAGGCCTCGAGTCCACGTTTCGTCTCGTGCACTTGCGATTGCTGTGACGATCATCGCCAAGATCGCAGCCCAACCAACTACCCACTCTTCATGTGGTAGAAAGCCGGCAATCATTATGCCTGCTAGAACTGCCACAAGATAGCTGCTGTTAAATTTCATTTGTTTTCACTTCCTTTCTGATATAATTTAGTCATCTCCTATGAAGGGAGGTGAATTTTTTGAATACTGTATTAGTTACATTTGATTTCTCATCCAACGCCAACAACTCAAAACTGGCGATTGACTTGAGAGCTACGCTAGAAACATTACCTAATACAAAATGGTTTCAGCATCTTCCTTCTGAAGTAATTTTAGTTACGCCTTTATCTACTTCAGAAATCTTTGAAACACTAAAAGCTGATACACGAAATATCCGAATCTTCATTTGTGATATTTCGAATGCAGTCACCAACTCGCATAGAACTACTGATTGGCTTTCCCAGAACAGCGATTAACGTAGCTTTCGTAAGCCGCTAAGTATTCTTCTTTTGATACAGGGTCACCTTTGAAGCTCATCCCTTCAAATGGATCCCTGTATTTTTTGTTGCTTTCTCCCATCTTTACCACCTCCCTTCATCGATACCTAAGTTCTTCAACTTTTTAAACCGATTAGCTGATTTCCAAATCAAGAACTCTTGATAACGATCCTCATCGATCCAAACTTCTTGAGTGGAAGGATGGATATACGCATCCCAAAACTCAGACTTTCGAAGCTCCTCTATTCGCCTGTGGTAGGTAGATTTGCTTTGTGCGTATTTTTCCATGAACTGTTCTTTATTTAGCCAATTCCTTGCCATATTTTTTCACCACCTATCTGATCTTGAAATCAGAAATGATTTTCAAAATGATTTTGTTCCCGCGTGGATTCTTCTTACGACCGGACAAGTAATCACTCATATCTTGTTTTGCGATTCCATACATTGCAGCTAAATCAGCGATCGTAATGTCGTTTGCATTCAAGTATTGAATGATGCGTTCGCGTCCTTCTAGTGTTTCTGGCATTTCGTTCACCTTCTTTTATTTAGTTAGCGTAAGATAATTTGATAGAAAAAAGTATAAAATTTATTGACGTTTTTTATACAAACATGTAAAATGAAAGCGTAATAAATAAGCCGTATAAAATAAACTTTCCACTAATGTTTTTGGTTTATTTAGACGTTTTATCTGACGTAATTTCTGTTCAATTAACTTACAACTATACTTTATTACGTTTCGTATAAAAAGTCAACAAGTTTTTATATTTTTGTGTAAAAAAAGAGGAAAAACTATGGAAACCTTATTTGACCGAATAAAAAGATTGGCTGAGCGTCGTGATATCAGCTTACAGGATTTGGCCACTGAACTATCATTTAGCAAAAATCTTATATATCGTTGGAAAACTTCAGATCCCAAAGCTAAAGATTTAGAAAAAGTAGCTGACTACTTCAATGTATCAGTCGACTACCTTTTGGGGCGGGAAGATACTGCAGAAGTAAACGATGACCACCTAAAAGTAGTTGCTGCTCATATCGATGACGATGCAACAGAAGAAGAAATTAACGAGATCTTGAATTTCATTGATTTCGTTCAAAGTAAACGCGGGAAGTGATTTATTTGGATCGTATGGAAAATTTGATGTCTCAGTATACATATCTTACTTTTCGCTTCGAAAAAGAGATGCCTCGTGCTTTGCCGGGACTGATCGTTGGTGATTTTGTACTCATCAATCCTAATCGAAGCAAAACTAAGCAGTATGAGACTTTAATTGAAGAAATTGGACATTACGAAAAAAGTGTGGGTAATATTTCAGATTATTCTGATCCTGATTCGAAAAAACAAGAATCTGAAGCTAGGCGTTGGGCCTATACTCATGCTGTTACATTAGATGAGTTGATTTACTGTTACGAGCATCATTTACACACAATCGATGACATCACTGAACATTTAGAGATCTCTGCTGAGTACTTAAATGCTGCTCTTGAAGTTTACAGGCAAAAACATGGTGAACAATTTTATTATCACCATTACCACTTCGATCTTCGGAGTGGTTTGAATATAGATAAATTGTAAGCCCTAACGTTTTACACTAGGTAATTTTTTGGGGTTTATATTTTAGGTAATAAATAGTGTTATATTTGACCAAAAACTGATGTCGTAAAAAGCTGAATAAAGGAAAGGAATATATCCATATGAGCGAAATAAAAGTTATTGCTATTCCTGACGATACACGCATTATTGTAAATATCGGATCTGAAACCAACGATGAAGACAAATACGTAACTGAAGGAAAGGAAATTGCTGTAGTTTGTGATGGAATCGACATAGTTGATCCAGACACCCAAAAATCTTTAGGATCATATTATCCAATTATTGAAAAGCTAAAAATTACGGAGATATATGATAACTTTTCAGTAGCTAGAAAAATTGTTAAAAAGAAAACAACTCCATTTGCTGCAGCAAATATCCCACCTATGTTCCGTGAAAAGGAATATAGTGAGTTTAAACACTTAAATATTGATAATAGTATTTCTTTACATCCACCTTATAAAAATTATATATCAATAGGTGATAAAGTTCGTTTTATATAATTATTGACAGATTATCATAAATACGGTAAGATTAGCTTGACTGAAATGAGCTCCTGAGTCTATGGAGCTTGTAAAAAGAGCTTCTTTCCGTATTGGAAGGAGGCTCTTTTTGCGTGAATCCAAAACATCCTTATCTGACCTTTGAAAAACAATTAAGACAATTAGAGAATCGTGGAATTATTGTAAATGACAAGTCATTCGCGATAAATGCTCTTCAAAATTTTTCATACTATTCTCTATCTAACGGCTATAAAGATTTATTTTTAGCTAGTAGATCTCCTGAAAAATTTAAGGATGGAACAACTTTTGAAATGCTATATACAGCTAACTGGCTCGATTTAAGTATGAGTAATATACTTTTTAAGTATAGTCTAATAGTCGAAAAGCAGCTTAAAACCGCAGTTTCTCATGTAGTAGCTAAAAGTTTTAGCATTGAAGAAACTAGATACTTAAATCCCAAAAATTATTCAACTACCAAAGCGCAACGTGGAAAGTTTTCTGATGTTCAAAAAGCAATAGATGAAGCTAAATATAAAAATCCCGTTTGCAAGTACTATATGGATACCGAAGATAACCTTCCACCATGGATTGCTATTCAAGGAATAAGTTTTGGATCAGCAGTAAATTGGTACTCTATTTTAAGAGAACCACATAAGCTTGAAGTAATAGATTCTTTTTTGAACTTGATTTTAAAGAGTGGCGCCATTTTAAAATTGGAAGATAGAAAGCACTTCTTTAAAATTTGTTTAGAACAAGTATATGAATTTAGAAATTTATCTGCACATGGAAATAGGACATTTAAATTGCAATTACCAGAAAAGCAAAGACAAGTTCCCCGCTATTTAAAATCAGCGAAACTTGATAAATACTACCCTGCTCAAGATGGAGTAATCATATCCAGAGATTCTATATTTTCTATAATCATGAGCTTGCTGATTCTTATAAATGACGCTTTTGTATCACGTAACTTGATAAATGAATTAGATAAATTATTTGAATTTTATGCTGATGATCCTAATATTTTTATTGACTCTAGTATATATGATTTATTTGGACTTGAACCAAACTTTATTGAATTTCTAGTGTCATTTTTTAATTATAAATATGACTAAAGGGTCAATATACACCCGTCACTGCGACGGGTTTTAAAAGAACTATAAAAGAACATACATTCGAGAAAAGAGGAAAGATTATGTGGATGGAAGAAAGAAATGGTCGTTATCGTTTTGTCGAACAATATATCGATCCTTACACTGAGAAAAGAAAGCGAGTTTCAGTAACATTAAATTCAAAGTCTAACCAAGCTAAAAAGCAGGCTAAGACCTTGCTAGATCAAAAGATACGCGCCAAGATCGATTCAGGTATCACAGATGACTTGATAACTGGAGTAACGATGCAAACACTGATCGAAGAATGGCTCGCTGTTTATAAAAAACAAGTCAAAAACGCTACCTACGTTCCTACGGTGAGCATCATGAATAAGGTCTTGAACGAAATAGATCCTGATACACTCGTGTCAAAAGTCACACCGGCGTTTTTGACGAAGCTCTTAGAAAGTTTCTTGTATGATGATAGACAAGATCTATCCAACAAATACGTCCGAATCATCAAAGCTAAACTCAGTGTATTGTTCCATTATGCTGTTAGCCAAAAATATATCTCTTCAAATCCTGTCGATACGATTAAGGTCAACTGGAAACGTAGCAATAAAACAACAAAGATAAAAGATAAATTCCTGGAAGATGACGAACTACATCAACTTCTTGATTATGCCTACACTAAGAATTTTCGCTATGCGACCCTTATTGAATGGCTATATTTAACTGGAATGCGCATTGGTGAAGCTCTAGCGCTTGATTGGAGCGATGTTACATCAACTGATGGTGCTTATACTGTCAAAGTGACAGGAACGCTAGAATACAAAAATATAGCCATTTCAGAGCAATATAAATCAGACCAAACTAAAACGGCTGCCGGAATGCGTGAGATCACCTTACCTTCTGCCGGTGTGACCATCTACGAAAAACTTAAGGCCTTAAACTACGACAATGGTGACTTTATTTTCCAGACATCGACTGGCTCGGTTATCCAACCTTCATCATTCAATAGTTTTTTGCGAACAGCTAAAAATGCACTCGAGATCGACAAGCACCTATCATCACACATTTTTAGACATACGCATATTTCCAAACTTGCCGAGCTAGGTGTGCCACTATATGTGATCCAGAATCGTGTTGGTCATGAATCAAGCAAAATAACACAGACGATTTATCTTCATGTCACAGAACAGGCTAAGAAACAATTAAATTCAAAATTGGACGAGCTTTAAAAAAAGTTTTCCCCCATTTGTCCCCCAAAGGGTATTTTTTTAGATCAAATTAGCCTCATTTAATTTTTTG
>NZ_BCVJ01000010.1 GCF_001591685.1 Ligilactobacillus murinus DSM 20452 = NBRC 14221
TTTTTTAAGCAAAAAAACACTATTTCAAAGCCTGTTAGAGCAACGGTAAAGGTACAAAAACCCTAAGAAAACCTAAGATAAAATGTTAAGAATTGTTAAGGTGAATTGCTGAAAAATGCTGAAATAAAATGTTGAGAATTGTTGAGGTCAAATGCTAACATTTGCTAACCTATTTTTTTGCCACAAGTAGCAACGTTGTAGAAAATATAGAGCTATGCAATTTCAGTTACACAACAAATCACAACCGTAGTTATAGTTACACTTGTTAGCCAGCGCCACGACTGGCGCTATAACTGGTTCACTTCCTGACGATCGGAGAAAATCGGAGTAAATGGATACTTTTTTGATTGCTGAAATAAGCTAATATAAGCGTTCTAGCAGTGTTTTAACTTGCTTGAATGTAAATACCCTATCCGATTGCTAGCATTGCAGAAAATTGCAGGAAACACACTTTAAATAGCAATGACATCCCTAGCCCCTATTCATTGCTATAGCTGGGTTAGTGGTGGTTATCTGACTAATTGCGATCGTGATTTTATGAAGTAATGAAATGTTGGAAAATGTTGGAAAAATGTGAGTGTAATACTCAGGTAAATTGTCGGAAATTGTCGGAGTAAAAACCTATATTGACGCCAAATACAGGCTATTGGGTGTTTATTGATGAAGTATTGACGATAATTGACCAAGAAACCTATAACACTGGCGTTTTTATTGATTATTTATTGGTGAAAATTAGCATTTTTCTAGTAAAAACAATTGACTTATATAGATTAATAATGTATAATGAATATATAAAGTTAAGGAGGTGAGATATTGAGACCAAGAAAAGAAGACCACAAAAAAGAACCGTTAGCGTGGTCGATAATCAAAGCAGTTGCTAGAATTTTAGCAGAGTTCGGAGCAATTGCCTCAGGTATTGAATACCTGCTAAGAATTATCAAGTTACTAGGACGGTTCTAAAAGCTGAAAATATAAAGGGGGTGGTTGCCCCTTTATTTCAGTATAACCAAGAAAGGAATGAAAGTCATGAACAAAGTTGAAAAGTTTAACAAAAAACTAGCAAAGCTTAACAAAGTTACTTTTGCGATCGTTGGCGTTATTGCTACTCTTTGGCTATTACTGGAATTAATTTTAAAATTACTAGGCAAGTAAGGAGCTGACACGATGACAGAGAAGAAAACGACAGACGCCCAAAGCAGAGCAACGAAAAAATGGGGTGACAAAAACAAGGACAAACAACGCATTTACCGTTATAGGTCATACGCTAGAAAGTACGTTAGAGACATTGCAGCAGCTGAAGACCTGCACGAGTTGGCAACGATGATACAGACTAGACTTGATGAAATGGAAAAATAGCAATTAAGGGATGCTCAAGGCGTCCCTTTTTTCGTATGACATCCCACACGATCGATTTTAAGCGTCAGAACTAGGCAAATGGACACAGTTTACAGACGTCAAATACCGCCCGAGTATGATTACACTAGACAGCATTTAAAATCGTTGGAAGTGCTTTGCGCTTGTATCTCAGAAGCAAATAAATAGATCCATGGTGTGACAGTTGCAAATCATGCAATAGCCCCCGCTTTTAGTCCGCAGTCTTTCAAAATGATAGCGAAAAAGGTAAATTATCCGTGGTCGTTTCAAACGACCTCAAGAAGTGAGTCAATCATATTGATCGAGTTTGTAAAACCTACGAAAACCTACGCTAAAAGTCTGTATTTATCCGAGGTCAACCATATTGACCACGAAACAGGTTATTTAATGCTTTGGGTCGTTCCAAACGACCTGTTTTTTAAATTGCTTTGGGTCGTTCCAAACGACCTTAATTTATAATCACGATACAAGCTATTTTAAGCATGTTATAAGCTCCATTTGATATAATCAGCAGAATTATACTAGAATAGTGTTAAACGTCTTAGAACGCTTTTTATAGCGTGATAGAGTAATACCCCAAATTATAGAGCTTGTAACAGCTTGATACAGTTAGGAGCGTTGGACATGATGAGACTTGACCCACCAGATAACAGAGAAGTAGACTACAGCAAAACACGCAATAACGTTACTAACTGGTTTGATACAGAGTATAGCAAGTATCAGCGATTAGCAAACATCCCAGTTATTTCAAGCGTACGCTTATCATTAGCACCCAAAGGAACAGCAAGCGCCAATAGTGTGGAAGATATGAACGTAAACAGAGCCAACGCCAAGCAAGTTTTAGAGTTCGTGGAAGCCGTGATCAATAGTCTAGGCGATTATAAACCTTTTTTAGAAGCACGATACATCAAGAAATTACAAACGTGGCAAATTGAAGAACGCTTAGGGTTCGGGCATTCTCAAACACAAACTAGGATTAGAAAAGCTTGCGCCCTATTCGCTCAGACTATGGACATGACAGCAGGCACACAGCTCACAGCCTACAAAGATTAGGAGTGATCCCGCTTGTTAAAATTTATTATCATTCTTGCGATCGTTACAGCGATCAACGTTTATTTAAAACACCGTCATTGGTATTCTAGGTTTTACATCAAGCATCTATCCAGCAGGCACGACCTGCAACGCCTTAGCTTGATGATCGATAAAAGACTTAAGGAGTTAGACGATGAAAGATAAGTCACCAGTTGAACAGTTAGTTTTAGAGCTATGTTTTTGTATACCCAAAAAGGGATGCACTAGCTTAGTTGCTGGTACATCCCTTATTGATCATTCTACTGAATGGCTATATGATGAAATCGTTTGAAAAAAATGCTATAAAATACTTGTTTTTATATGAAATTTAATACATAATATGGACATGGTCAAGGATAAAGGCTAGCTACCTTTTGAATTGGTCTAGTGGAGTATTGAAACATAAAGCACGCCTATTCAACTAATCAATACACGTTAGGCGGTGAGTTTATGGAATTCAATACAGAAAGGAACAGCGTTTTGCTTTCGTTGCTCTTAGTGCTAGCGTACAAGCTGGATAAGATTATCCTAGCAAGTACCGAAGCATACAAGGCAATAAAAAAAGCTAATCGCCGTAAGTAGCGACTAGCTAAAACACTGTTTCAATATCCACGTTCGGGGGCTGGTAGTTGGTGGCTATCAGCCCCTTATTCGTATCTAAGTATATTATATTTAATATAAGAACGCAAGTAAGGAAGTGATAAAATGAGTTTATTTGAACTGATCGCATTTATAGGCTTGCTCATCTACTCAGGTTTTACGACCTATATAGGCTATAAGATGACCAAAGACACAGACGAACGTTACAAGTAAGGAGTTACACCAATGACAGAGAAAAAGAAGACCAGCAAAGCACAGCTTGACGCTTCCAACCGCTGGAACGAAAAGAACAAAGCACGCAAATACTATCTTGCTAAAAGATCCATGGCACGCAGTTACTGCAGAGTAGCCACCAAGGAAGACTTAGAAGCGTTGATCACATTTGCTAATGAGAAACTAGCCGAACGCTTTCCAGAATAAGCAAAAAACCCCCTGCACGATAGCAGAGAGCTTTTTAACTAAGGAGCTATACCGTGATTATATCACGTCTCAGGGATGCACGTTGTCCAATTGTGGGCGATCACATCCCAACGGTGCAAATAAAAACGCCTTGCATGATCGCAAGACGTCAAAGAACTGTTTTATAAGCATTGGTAAATAGATCGACTGAGAAACCCTAACAGCATTATAGCATATATCAGAAAATAAAAAAGCTTCCTAGCGCCCGTAGACGATCTAGGAAGTGGCTAGCCTTGTTTGATTGTTTTCAGTATATCATACCCAAGTAAAAATAAAAAAGCGCTGGAACTTCCAACGCTTGAAATCATACACTATTCTAAACCACCTAGCCCGACTCTTCCGGGGTCTCTCTTAGGGTCTCCCCTAGGTCTCTTTTTATCCAATTTTTAGCTATTTATTTTTTGAAATCTGTAAAAAACACCCTTTAAAAAGCGCATAACGGCGGGGAAAACACCCCTGCTTAATTCAAATCTAGTATACTATCAATCGGCAAAACTTGCTATAACAAGCACTTTTACGCTTACAAAAAATTTATTCGATATCAAAAAAGCACTAGCAGTAAAACTACCACTAGTGCTACTGATTTAATCCTTTAAACTCTCTAAATAGTTAAATGCTTGTTGCCCAGCAATACTTCCATCGCCAACAGCGGTCGTGATCTGGCGTAATTCTTTAGCCCGTACATCACCGATCGCATAAACACCAGGTAAACTAGTTTGCATCAACTCATCAGTCTTGATCCAGCCTTGTTCATCAGTGATCCCAAGTTCTTTGAACGGCTCACTTAAAGGAATGACCCCTACATAGATAAAGACACCATTGACCTTTAATTCACCGTCTTCACCCGTCTTTTTGTTATGTGTCGATACGCTCGTGACTTTTTGTCCATCACCATTGATCTTTGTGACAACAGTATCCCAAGTAAAGTCGATCTTATCGTTAGCGAAAGCACGCTCTTGCAAGATTTTTTGAGCTCGCAATTGGTCTCTACGGTGGATGATATTGACATTTGAAGCTAATTTAGCCAGATAGACCCCCTCTTCAACAGCAGAATCACCGCCACCGATCACAGCTAAGGGCTGGTCTTTAAAGAAAGCACCATCACAAACTGCACAATAAGAAACACCCCGACCAGCATATTCTGCTTCACCTTCAACACCTAATTTCCGATATTGTGAACCTGTAGCAATGATCACAACTGGTGCTTCATAAGTTTCACTATCGGTAATGACTTGTTTTAAATCACCGTTGACTTCAACTTTTTCAACGCTACCGTATGCATATTCTGCTCCAAATTGGGTCGCACCTTGATACATTTTTTCTGCTAAGTCTGGTCCTAAGATCGACTTAAATCCGGGATAATTTTCAACTTCAGCGGTATTATTCATTTGACCACCGTAGATTCCACGATCTAAGATCAAAACCGACAGATTAGCCCGTGAAGCATATAATCCAGCCGTCAAACCTCCAGGACCTGCACCGATCACGATCACATCATATTTTTTAGCCATAATATCTTCACCTTCCCATTATTTGATGATACTCTTCTAAAATTGCTGAAACAACTTCAAATATTAAGCTCAATTATTTAAGCTCCCCTTCGTATTCAACATTTCCGGCTAAATACCAAGGTTCATTTGGACGATAGTAACGCCGATATGCAAGCAAGATGATCGCTCCAATAAACAAGATGACTGACAACCATTGTGAAACACGCAAAGCACCTAACATCAAGCTATCTGTCCGCATTCCTTCAATGAAAAATCTGCCAAAGGAATACCAAGCAACATAAGTTAAAAAGATCTCGCCTCGTTTAAAAAGGTGCTTACGATGTCGTAGCAACATCAAGATCACAAAGCCTAAGATATCCCACACAGACTCATACAAAAAGGTCGGTTGATAATAGACCCCATTGATATTCATTTGCTCGATAATAAAATCCGGCAAATGTAAGCTTGTCAAAAACGCATGTGATACTACTTCACCATGGGCTTCTTGATTGATAAAATTGCCCCACCGACCAATACCTTGAGCCAAGATCACAGTCGGTGAAATGATATCTAAAAACAGCCACGCTGATAACTGTTTTTTACGACAAAAGATCACTAAAACGAGCAATGCGCCCAATAACCCACCGTAGATCGCGATCCCGCCATCCCAGATCCGGTAGATCTCACTAAGATCATTTTGATAATACTGCCATTGGAAAATGACATAATATGCTCGCGCACTGATCAAAGCGAGCGGTAGCGCCCATAAGATATAATCATAAAAATCATCGGCGGGAACTTGTCTTTTCTTACCCTCGCTAACTGCAAGGGACAAGGCTAATAAGACCGCACATCCAATGATCACTCCATACCAGTGGACCTGTAGCCCCCCTAAACTAAAAGCGATCGGATCGATGACACCTAAACTAAAATTCAATTCTTAACACCTATTTCTCTCCTGCTGAATTTTCACTGATCAACTCATTTAAATTACGTTCAAAGGCCTTTGTCGCATCATAACCCATTGTCTTAGCTCGGTAATTCATTGCAGCAGCTTCAATGATGATCGCTAAGTTTCGTCCAACTTTCACAGGGATCGAGATCTTAGGTATCTCAACATCAAAGATCGTTACCCGTTGCTCACCGTTACCTAAACGATCGAACTGTTTATCTTTTTCCCAGTTTTCCAAATGAATGATCAAGGAGATATCCGTCTTAGCTCTGACAGCACCTGCCCCAAAGAGATTCATAACATCAATGATCCCTACACCTCTGATCTCTAACAAATGTCGTAAGATCCGTGGAGCTTCACCGATCAATGTCTGTTCATCTTGTTGGTGAACTTCAACGCGATCATCAGCGATCAAGCGATGCCCACGTTTGATAAGATCAAGCGCAGTTTCAGATTTACCAACACCTGAATCTCCAGTGATCAATACCCCAAGACCATAAATATCGACCAAGACCCCATGTAACGATTTACGTTGTGCTAAACGACCACTCAAATAGTCAGTCAACTTAGCTGAAACCCGTGTTGTTGGCAATTTAGTCCGTAAGATCGGGATATGATTTTCTTCAGCTGCAGCTTTCATTTCAGCTGGTACAGCTAAATAACGTGAGACCACAAAACATGGCGTATTAGGACCACAAAGTTCATCCATGATCTTTTTACGTGCTTCTGAACTCATCTTATTGCCATATGAGATCTCGGTCATCCCAAAAAGCTGGATCCGTTCTTCTGGATAATAATCAAAGTATCCCGTCAATTCTAACCCGGGACGTGAAATATCTTCTGTCGTGATCTGGCGTTCTTCTAAGTATTGTTCTCCAGAATAGACTTCTAAATTACTGATATCGGCTACTAATTTTTTTACATTAACAGTATTCGCCATTTGTCTTCTGCTATATAAACGTGAACTAGCAATGATAACTATGCTATAGAAAGAAATATAGCTTTTCCCTTCTTGATTTTATTTACTATCAGCCTGTCAACTGATCTGATAGCTTAACATCTCTTCTTGATCCACTCCACATTTCATCTTTCTAAAAGGATCTAACTACAAATAATTCTAACCGTAAAAAGCGTTTTCAGCAATTAATAATTACTATTTTGTGTAGTGTAGTTGGTGATAACTAAATTTACGATGCTTAAAATGATAGCCACCATCATCGCAGACCAAAAACTTGAAAATTCAAATGAAATTCCGACCAAAAACGAGGTCAACTCCAACATAAAGGCGTTGATGAACAGATAAAAGATCCCTAAAGTCATCACTGTGATCGGCAAAGATAAAATAACCAATAACGGTTTGACAAACATGTTCAACAAGCCTAAGATGATCGCCGCTAAACAAGCGATCCATACACTTGAAACATGGAAATAAGTCGGGAAAAAGCCCGCTGTTGCTAAAAAGACCAAGATAGTGATCAAAGTACGTTGCCAAAAATTCATTTTATTTGCCTCCCTTTTTATTTTGCTTAACATCTCTTTCTTTAGCATCTGTCACCGGACGACGTTTTTCTTCTTGTTGACCAAAACGGCTGAGCAAGGTAAAAACGTCATTATATTTTTCATTGGGATGCTTCGGTAGATAAAAGGCCAAGCCTAAATATAATAATATCGGAACATAAACTAATAGTGGCACTAACTTGCAAGCGATCGCGACCACTAAAAAGATAGTTCGAATGACCCAGGGTGAAATATTAAAATACTCGGCGATCCCGGCACACACACCACAGACCACTGAATCATTGGAGCGATAAAGTTTCTTTTTCATTCTCATTTTTCCTCTCTTTTCATTTTCATGTTAAAAATAACGGTAAGGTCACCGTAAATTTAGTTCCATTTTTGTACGGACTCGTGACTACGATCTGCCCTGATAAAGCCTCGACTGCCTCTTTAACGATCGCTAAGCCCAAGCCACTTCCTTCAGCTGAGCGCGCTTTATCTGCACGGTAAAAGCGCTCATAGATCCGCTCTTTATCAGCATTAGCAAGTGTTTGCCCTGTGTTATAGACAACTAAACACCACTCATTAGCTGAGCTAGTAGCTGTGATCTTTAACTTACCATCTACTACATTATATCTGATCGCATTTTGGATCAAATTGCTGATTATATGTTGCAGGTACTTGATATCACAATTTATCTCAAAGTCATCAGGTATCTGCACCTCGAGCGTTAGGTTTTTAGCCTTACTTTGGGCTAAATAGCTAGTCAAGATCTGCTCGCAAAACGCTTTGAGCTTGATCTGCTCTAATTTGAGTTCTTGTGTCTTTTTGTTATGTGCAAGCGCTGAGATGTCCTCGATCAACTCGGTCAATTGCTGGCTTTGTTCAAAGATGATCTGCACAAAGTCACGCGCCGTTTTTTTATCATCCAAAGCTCCAGCTAAAAGTGTCTCACTAAAGCCTTGGATCGCAGTTAGCGGGGTCTTTAATTCATGACTCGCATTGGCCATGAATTCACGCTGTTTGACCTCTAATTGCTTGATCTCAGTCACATCATTAAAGATACACATAACTGAATAATGGTGCCTACTCAAAGGAACATAGACCACCTGCACCTCAAACCACTCATTACCTTGAGCAACTTTTTTTTGCCACAAGAGACGTTGATCTTCTTTAGTCTGGTAGACTTTTTGGGTCACAGCGATCAACTCGACTGCCGTAAACACTTGATAAAACGGTTGTCCCTTGAGCTCAGTCGTATTTAATATGCTAGCTAACACGTGATTATATAGAACAGTTTCTTTCCGCTGATCAAAGACGATCACACCGCTCGTCAACGATTGTAATAACGTTAAATAGTCACGATTTTGTTGCTGATACCTTCGCAAAAGGCTGCGTTGCTTAGATTGCAGGCGATTTACCAAACGCGAAAGTTGATAATACTCGTCATCTTTGGGTAACAGAACATGTCGACTTGGCTGATCTTCAACTAGCTCACTTAGCTTTTTGAGCAACAATGCTTGACTGGTTAAGCGACGTTTGGCTTGACGTTTAAAAAAGAGATAGTTGCCTAGCGCTACTAAGATCACTGCTAAAAAGATCCAAGCTACACCTTCTTCTTGCCAGACAGTCAAAAAATGCTCATGAAAGATCACGCCATAAACCAATACGACTGCTAAAACTTCGCCTAACGAGAGTAATAAATACTGCCATAGTTCACGCATCTCAGTCATCTGGCTCACCATTGAAGCGATAGCCAAAGCCCCGCAAAGTTTCTATATATTTGGGCTTTTTAGGGTCAGGCTCTAATTTTTCACGTAGATGGCTAACGTGCATATCGATCATGCGCGTTTGGCCCACATAATCATATCCCCAGACACCATTCAATAATTTTTCACGACTCAAGACTCTTCCTGGGCGTTTGATAAAATAGGCTAACAACTCAAACTCTTTTGGGGTCAAGGCTACGGTCTGATCTTTGACCATAACTTTGACTCGTTCTAGATCCACTGTGAAGTCTGGATATTTAAAAAGAGTTTGCGTGTCGATTTTTGGCGTAGGGGTTACTTCTTTAGGCGTGATCCGCCGACTGATCGCCTTTAACCGGGCGATAACTTCGCGAGGTGAAAATGGCTTAGTCAAATAATCATCAGCCCCTAATTCTAACCCGATGATCTTATCAAGTTCTTGATCGCGTGCTGTGATGATCAAGATCGGGGTCATCACTTTTTCTTGGCGCAAGCGTTTAGTTATCTCTAAACCGTCTAAATTAGGTAACATCACATCTAACAAAATAAAATCATATTCATTATTCAAAGCTAGTTCATAGCCCGCTTGACCGTCACTGCTAGTTGTCGTTTGGTAACCAGCCTGTTCCAAATTATACTTGAGCAGGGTCTTTATTGCAGTGTCATCTTCAACTACTAATACTTTTCTCACATTCATCTACGACCTTGTTTTTCCAAAGTCGTCCCCCTTTGCATCTTATTCAAATAGTACCAGTCCGATCTCATGTGGTGAATCTGCATAGATCGCACTTTCAGCTAATTTTAGTTCGCCTTCAAAATTTTTGACTTTTAAACGACAATAAGCTGGACTTTTTTGTAATGCTTCATAAAGTTCATCGCCTGTCGCCACTTTTATCCCATTACATTCAAGGATAATATCACCAACTTCAAGTTTCATCTTAGCTGCTGGTGTCTCTGGTTTGACCGCTACGATCCGCACGCCTTCCGAAGTTTCTACATACCAGCGTTTAGCATCATGATCGGCTTTCAAACGGCTAAATGCTTGCGCCACCAAAATTAATAACAAACCAGCGATCCCATAAAAACCTACCACTGGCACAAAATACGCTACTACTGCTAAAAGTCCTGCTAAAAACGCAGTCAGATAACTTTGGCGTTGGCGTAAGTGTAAGGCCTCTTTTGGTTGTTGCTTATAGATCTTGCAAAAAGCCCCCACAAATAGTGGCACTACCATAAAATGCGTTAAATATTGACTCGGATCAAGCCACTGCTGCCACGAATCAAAATTCATGCCGGGTATAAACATTATCAGTGGAAAGACCGTAAATTCACGCCAAGTATAACCTGCGATCCGGCGCCCACGTTTACCAGCAAAGATCTTGGGACTAAACCAGTCAGTCTTATTTTCACGTGCTAAAAAAGCTTGGAAAAGGGCTAAGATCGCAGTTAAAAGTAAAATAGCACTACCAAATCGTGGTCCCAGGTCATGAGGCAAAATATAGCTTCCCCAACTAGCCTCACTTCCAACCGGTGTCTCACTCAAGACAAATGTCACTATCCCAGTGACCAAAAGCGCTGCTAGACTGAGATCTCCTACATTAATGAACAAAAGTGCCACTATTGCTAAGATCTGGTATAAAACCAATGTCTGAGTCGGTAAACTCAACCCTAAAATAAGCGCAAACAATGACCCTAGTACTAAAAATAATAAGCCATGTTTGATAAAGTGCCGTGCTTCATAAAAATCTCGATCGATCGCGATCCGAAAATTACGGCGTTCATTTTTTAATCGTAATTGATAAGATATCAAGGTCATCAAGATCCCCGCCCAAAATAACGGCTGGATAAAAAAGAGACCCACACTTTTTAAAAGTTGCAAAGATTCCAGTCCTTTCTAAGTGTTTGGTTACATTATAACAATTTTTGCAGATGAAACATACTTATAGCTTTAAAAACCACCATAGTAAAGAAAAGACTGTACCATAAATCCATCAAAATACAACTACCGACATCTAAGCTATGGTCAGACAATACACGAAAGGCCCACCACGATACCAAGCATCATGGTGGACCTTTTGTTTTGTTGACCGGATCGGCTCACTATTTAATTACTAAATTTTTAAGAAACGGCTCATTGAAAGCCCGGAACCTAGAGCACCAATAATGATCCCGATCGCTGCTAACAAGAGATCGATCTGCCATAAAAATGTTCCTGGCGTTAACAACTGATAACCTGTACTTGCCATTGAACCTGACATGACCCCGTATAACCATAAGTACGCAACATCGACCAAAACGATCGGCAAAATAGCGCCTAAAAAGCCCGTCCAAGCACCTTCTAAGATAAATGGCCAACGGATATAACTATTAGTTGCCCCCACTAGACGCATGATCGCAATTTCATTGCTCCGTGATAAGATGGTGATCCGGATCGTGTTAGAGATCAAGAAGACTGCCACAAAGAGCAAGAGCAAACTGATCACTAAGCCCCAACGTTGGATCGCTGCTACTGCCTTAAATAACTTCTTAGCTGAAGCTCCACCATAGCGTGTATCATACACATATTGTAACTTTTTAGCTTTTTTAGCTACACTGATAGTTTCAGCTGGGGAGTTCGTATCAACGATAAAAATATCGTAAAGTGGGTTATCATCACCCTTGAATAATTGGAATTCCTTCCCGTAAGTTCCGACCACGTTGTTCAACTCGTTTTTCCTACTTGAAAAACTGATTTTTTGAACACCATCGATCTTTTGTAATTTTGCTTTTAACTGTGCTTGTTGTTCTTTAGTTGCATCCCGATCGATAACGACTCGAACTTGCACATCATTTTCAACATCATGAGCAATTTTATTGATATTTAACAAGATCGACAACAAGACTCCGACTAAGATCAAAGTCACAGTTACCGCACTAACAGCAGCAACTGACATCCATCCATTACGTTTTAAGCTCTTTAAACTTTCCTTTAAATGGCGCTTAAGCGTGACTGTTTTCATCAGTATAATCCCCCTCTTCTTGATCTCGAACGATCTTGCCATCCGAGATTTCGATCACGCGATGCCGGTATTCATTTACAATAAAACTATTGTGGGTCGCCATAACGATCGTTGTTCCTTCTTGATTGATCTTTTCTAAGATATCCATGATCCCACGCGCAGTTTCTGGATCAAGGTTACCCGTTGGTTCATCAGCGATCAAGATCGCTGGCTTATTTGCGATCGCACGCGCAATTGCGACCCGTTGCTGTTCCCCACCAGACAATGCATCTGGGAAACTATCTTTTTTATCAGCTAGACCAACTAGATCTAAGACATGAGCGACCCGTTTTTCTACTTCTTTTGGTTCTTTTTCGATAACATGGAGCGCATAAGCTACATTTTCAAAAACAGTCAAGCGCGGTAACAATTTAAAATCTTGGAACACGATCCCTAATTCACGCCGTAAAAAAGGGACCTCATTATTTTTCATACTCTCCAAGTTATGATCATTTACCTTGATATGACCCGAAGTTGGTACTTCTTCATGATACATCATTTTGATAAAAGTCGATTTCCCTGCCCCACTAGGACCAACGACATAAACAAAGTCGCCTTGCTCGATCTTTAAGGAAATATGATCATTTGCCAATGTATCGCCATCATATTTTTTGACAACATCTTTATATTCTATCAAGCTGTTTCTTCCTTTCTTTTTTTAGCTTGGATTTGTTTTTTGTAATTTCCATTGGAGATAAGCATTGATAAATCCGTCTAACTCTCCATCCATTACTGCCTGCGTATTACCCGTTTCAAAATTAGTCCGATGATCTTTGACCATTGAATAAGGGTGGAAGACATAGGAACGGATCTGTGAGCCCCAACCGATATCTAGTTGCTCGCCCTGGATTTCAGCCCGTTTTTTCTCTTGTTCTTCTAACTCGATCTGATACAATTTCGACCGTAACATTTTTTCAGCGGTCGCCCGGTTTTGAAATTGCGAACGCTGAGCTTGACTAGACACAACGATCCCTGTTGGTTCGTGGATCAAGCGCACAGCTGAGGAGGTCTTATTGATATGTTGCCCCCCAGCACCACTAGCTCTAAAGACTTCCATCTTGATATCTTCTGGACGTAATTCTACTTCCACGTCATCATCCAATTCAGGCATAACATTGACTGAAGCAAATGACGTGTGCCGACGCCCAGCTGAATCAAAAGGTGAGATCCGAACTAAGCGGTGGACACCTTTTTCACCACGTAAATACCCATATGCATTATGCCCTGAGATCGTCAACGTTACTGACTTGATCCCAGCTTCATCACCGGGTTGATAGTCTTGTGTCGTGACTGTAAAATTATGCTGCTCAGCCCAACGAGTATACATCCGCAACAACATTGAACCCCAATCTTGTGACTCGGTCCCCCCAGCACCTGGGTGGATCTCCAAGATCGCATCATCTTTATCGTAGGGCTCATTTAGCAATAATGTCAGCTGGTAACTTTCTAACTTTTGTTTAGTCGTAGCATAGTTTTCAGCTAATTCAGTCAACATTTCAGCTTCAGGTGCTTCTTGGACCAATTCATATAAAACTTCTAATTCTTCGACCGCCGTAGCTAATTGGTGAAAATTATCATATTTAGCTTTGAGCTCGTTATTTTCGTTGATGACCGTTTGGGCTTTAGCTTGATCATCCCAAAAACCCGGTTCAGCCATCTTCATTTCATTTTCTGAAATGAGTTCTTCCAGACCTTCTAAGTCAAAGAGACCCCCTAAAGTCCGAAATTTTAGCTTTCATCGCTTCGATTTCTTTCTTATATTCATTAATTTCCATATTATTCCCTCAATTACAAATTACTCGTATGCAAGTTAAAAGAAGATCAGTCAAAACTGGTCTTCTTCTAACTATTAGCGACTAATATTTTGACGGATCTCAGCTTTCAAGAAGAGACGGGTCACATCATACTCAATGTCACCGACCATTTGTTCAAACATTCTGAAACCGTCTGATTGATATTCAACTAACGGATTTAGCTGGCCGTAACCACGCAAACCGATCGATTGGCGTAACTGATCCATTTCATCGATATGATCAGTCCAACGTGCATCGACCACACGCAAAATAACAACCTTTTCAAATTCTAGCATTTGAGCTTTATCATTTAATTGGGCTTCTTTAGCTGCATAGTTTTCTTCGGCCTTTTGCATCAAGTAGGAAACGATCTCTTCTTGGCTCTTACCAGCAAAATCATCTTTACTGATACTATCTTCATTGACCATCGCTCCGATCGCAAAATCAACGATCCCATCTAAATTCCAGTCTTTTTTATCACCGACTGTATTCATTTGAACGTTATGTTCGACCGTCCGTTTGATCATCGGCATAATGACTGGTTTCAAGGAGTCAGTTTCCATGATGACTTGTTGACGTTGCGAGTAGATGACCTCACGTTGGGCCCGCATCACGTCATCATATTGTAAAACTTGTTTACGTGTGTCGTAGTTATTACCTTCGACCCGTTTTTGCGCGGATTCTACTTGACGCGTGATCATCTTAGATTGGATCACAGTATCATCTGCAATATTCATCGTTTCATAGAAATGTTTGATCCGTTCAGAACCAAAACGCAACATCAGATCATCTTCAAGTGAAAGATAAAACTGTGTCACACCAGGGTCACCTTGACGTCCCGAACGACCACGTAACTGATTATCGATGCGACGTGATTCATGGCGCTCTGTCCCGATAACAGCCAAACCACCGATCTCACGCACACCAGGTCCTAACTTGATGTCAGTCCCACGACCAGCCATGTTTGTCGCGATCGTTACAGCGCCACGTTGACCGGCATTGACTACGATCTCAGCTTCTTTAGCATGATTTTTAGCATTCAATACCGCATGGGGGATCCCCGCTTGCTCTAACATTTGAGATAATAACTCAGACGTTTCGACTGCTACTGTACCGACCAAAACTGGTTGCCCAGTCGCATGGCGTTCTTTGATATCTTCAACAACAGCTTTAAATTTACTTTCTAAAGTCGGATATAACAGATCTGGACGGTCCTCACGCAAGATCGGACGGTTCGTTGGGATCGTTACGACTTCCATGTTGTAAATTTCACGAAATTCTTCTTTTTCCGTTTTAGCTGTCCCAGTCATCCCGGAGAGCTTTTTATACATTCTAAAGAAGTTTTGGTAAGTGATGTTAGCCATCGTCTTAGTTTCTTCTTCGATCTTAACATGCTCTTTAGCTTCGATCGCTTGGTGCAAGCCATCTGAATAGCGACGACCATCCATGATACGTCCAGTAAATTGGTCAACGATCATGACCTCATCATTTTGGACCACATAATCTTTATCGCGTAACATGATGTAGTTAGCACGTAAAGCATTATCTAAGTGGTGGTTCAAAGCTGTATTGTCAGGGTCAAATAAGTTAGTCAAGCCAAAATATTTTTCACCTTTTTGGATACCTTCTTCGGTCAAAGAAACTGTCTTTGATTCTAGATCCACTTTAAAATCTTCGTCTTTTTTCAAAGTCTTAGCAAAGCGATCAGCCCGAGTATATAACTGAGTGGCTGCAGTTGCTTGCCCAGAAATGATCAACGGTGTTCTCGCTTCATCGATCAAGATCGAATCGACCTCATCGACGATAACAAAGTTCAATGGACGTTGGACCATATCTTCGCGGTAAACCACCATGTTATCACGTAAATAATCAAAACCAAGCTCACTGTTAGTTGAGTATGTGATATCACAAGCATAAGCTTCGCGTTTTTCTTCTGGAGTCTTATCTGCAACGTTCAAACCGACCGTTAGACCGAGCCAATTGTATAATTCACCCATCTCAGTAGCGTCACGACTTGAAAGATATTCGTTAACGGTAACAACGTGGACCCCTTCACCTGATAAGGCATTGAGGTAGACCGGCATTGTCGCAGTCAAGGTTTTACCTTCACCAGTCCGCATTTCGGCAATATTACCTTCATGTAATACTGTACCCCCGATGATTTGCACCCGGTAAGGATATAGCCCCAACACACGTTTAGCCCCTTCGCGTGCGACCGCAAAGGCTTCCGGCAAGAGATCATCTAAAGTTTCACCATTTTGATAGCGTTGTTTAAATTCAGGGGTCTTTGCTTTTAATTCTTCATCGGACAAAGCTTCCATGTCATTGGCATAAGCTTCGACTTGATCAGCGATCTTTCCAAGGCGTTTTAATTCACGTTTATCGCTTTCGACCCATTTTTTTAGGACATTTGCCATTTACTTTATAAATCCTTTCTGCAACGATTACATTATTTTTTTCAAATAAAAATATACTTCTTCTTATTTTAGCATTTTATTGTTGCTCAAACAATTACAATTAGACTACAAAAAGCGCCTGAAATATATCAGGCGCTTAAAGCATCACAAGGATAGCTTAGTTATTAGCTTCGATCAAGCCGTAACGACCATCTCTACGACGATAGACGATGTTTGTGCCTTCAGTTTCTGCATCTTCATAGATAAAGAAATCATGACCTAACATGTCCATCTGCAAGATAGCTTCTTCTACGTCCATTGGTTTCAATGAAACGCTCTTTGTACGGACAACTTCGAATTTTTTATCTTCTTTTTCAGCTTGCTTTGGATCTTCGGTCGGAACGAATTCCATATGCTTGAAGCCCTTTTCGCGTGATTTGCGGTTGAGTTTTGTCTTATATTTTCTGATTTGACGTTCAAGCTTATCCGTTACCAGATCAATGCTTGCATACATATCTGGTGAAGTCTCTTCGGCACGCAATACTAAGTATGGAAGCGGGATCGTAACCTCTACCTTGCTGTTCTTGTCAGAATACACTTTAAGATTTACGTGAGCGGTAGAATTAGATGTATCCTCAAAATACTTTTCAAGCTTGGAAAGTTTCTTTTCCACATATTCACGGATCGCACCCGTAACCTCAATATTTTCACCACGAACATTAATCTTTAACATGATAACCTCTCCTTTCACAACTAAGCATTTTATATGCTTAAAAGACTAGGTATATACTTTATTAGTCTTACCTTATCTCTACTTTCATTATAATAGAAAGCGGTTAAATTAACAATTAATAACTACTCAACATTTATAAAATTTTATATATCACCGGGCTAGTGTCACTGAGCGCACACAACCACAATTATGGGCCAACAACAATTCACGCGCATGATACAAAGTACTACCTGTCGTATAGATATCATCTACCAACAAAATATTTTTACGTTCTAGATCAACTGGCCCGCAGTAGCCAAAAGGTTGAGGCATTGCCAGTCTTTCTTGCCGTGATTTATGCGACTGTGGACAACGGTCAAATTTTTTTAAATGATATAAGTACATCTTCTTAGGTATATCTGGTAAAAAACCAACAACTTGATCAAAACCTCGGGTAGCTAAGGTTTGTTCATCGACAGGGATCACGACTACTAACCAGCCCCGATGCAAATACTTTTTACAGTGATCTTGCAAGGTCTTGACAAATATTTGGCGTAGGCGGTAATCACCTTGAAACTTATAAGCTTCAAAGTACGCACGCATATTAGGTTCGGCATAAACGTAAAAGGCCTTGTTATACAATAGCTCGGTTTGCAACTTCCGCCAGCGAAGACAATCTTGACATAATTTACGCTGCTTTTGTTTACGGCCACAGCCCGGACAACTCGTTTTTTCAGCGATCGCAACAAACTTTTGGTGGCACTTTTCACAGAGTGGTACAGTTTCAAAAGCTCGGAAACTAAAAAACCAGCGCCAGGAAAAATCAAACGCTAATGTGGTATTACAAAGTAGACATTTCATCATTTTTTAACAACTGCTCAGCTTTTTGATTCAACAGCTTGATCTGTTTTTTAGCCGCGCGTAAAGCAAAGGTCATCTCCTGATAAGTAAAGACTACCTCGCCTGATGGATAGTCTTTATCTCTGCCAACACGCCCAGCGATCTGAACTAAGACCGTCTCAGAAAAAAGCGGTGCATCCGCTTGTAATACCATGACATTTAAACGTGGGATCGTGATCCCTCGTTCAAGGATAGTCGTCGTTACCAAATATTGATCGATCCCAGCTCGCAAGTTTTTGACTTTTTGTAGGCGGTCAGGATCAAGTGCCGAAACGCATTCCCCATTTAGCGTAGGCCATAAATGTTGTATTTCTTTTAAAATCGGCTTTAACATGGCGATCTGTGGAACAAATACTAGAAAAGGTATTTTATTTTTTACCCACTTGATGAGATATTTTTTTGTTCTTTCTTCAATTTTTTGCTTTGGAAAACGAAGCTTGACTAATGTTATTTCGGGTAATAAATGCCGATGATGGCGTAGTGGTAGACAGGTGACTGCTAACTTATTTTGGTGGATCTGCTGTTTTAAATAACGATCAGGGGTCGCCGTTAAATATAGCGTACTCGAATTTATTTTTTTAGCATGTGTGACGGCATAATGTAATTGACGGTCATTAACATAAGGAAAAGCATCAACTTCATCGATCACCAATAGATCGAAGGCGTGATAAAATCGCAATAGTTGATGCACCGTGCACACCACTAACTGGGTATAGGTATATTCTTGCCCACTATTTTGATACAGCAAACAGCTTTTGACTTTTGGAAAGGCCTGGCACAAACGCGGATATAATTCATTACACACATCGACCCGTGGTGTCGCCAAACAGACCCGCTGTTGATCTAACAAAGCAAAATTTAGTGCTTCAAATAGCATTTCAGTTTTCCCCGCTCCAGTTACAGCCCATAATAGTCGTTCTTGTTTGCGTTTGACTGTTTGCAATAATTCTTTAGCCGCCTTCTTTTGCCATAAAGATAATCTTGGTTTTTTCTCCAACGGATCTTGGGAATACTTTTTAAAATCGTTGGCTTCGGGTATACTATAAAGTGACATGGTCGTCGTCAAACGCCCCCATGCTAAGCAAGCTGGACAATAATAACTCTTATCTGGCAGAGTATAATTTGCTCTTGGCGCCTGAAAACCACAGCGTTGACAAAATATGCGCCCCTTTTTTACGATCACAGCTGGACGTTGTTTGAGCTTGGTCGAGTCTAAAGCTACACCTAGGGCTTTGAGCTGCGGGCCACTTAATTGCCGACCCATCAATAAATTCAATGTTTTTTCCATTTTCTCACCTCACTTATAAAATACGCAAACTATGCGTAAAATTATTTGTGAGTTTCAAGAATAATAGTAGTAGGATCTGTGAAGCTACTAAAACAATAATTCTTTAAGGGGGAAGCTATATCCTTTTGATTTCACAATATAGCTATATTTTTCTTGGATAAACCATATCTTACCTTAAAACAAGATGGTGTGATCGAGATCGTGATCAAAAAATCGCAATTCATCTGTACTATCAAACGAACTGAGACCGAAGAAGAAGCGCGGGACTTTATCGATGAGATCAAAACCAAACATCGCAAAGCCACCCATAACTGTTTTGCCTACACTTTAGGCCTAAATGACGAGATCCAACGGGAAAGTGACAATGGTGAGCCTTCTGGGA
This sequence comes from Ligilactobacillus murinus DSM 20452 = NBRC 14221, assembly GCF_001591685.1. Classification (GTDB taxonomy): domain Bacteria; phylum Bacillota; class Bacilli; order Lactobacillales; family Lactobacillaceae; genus Ligilactobacillus; species Ligilactobacillus murinus. Next base: position 19,701 of record NZ_BCVJ01000010.1, read on the forward strand.
CGGCTGGTGTACCGATGTTGGATGTTCTCAAGAAAAATCAGGTGCATAATGTTTGTGCCGTAGTGACACGTTACTTTGGCGGCATCAAGCTAGGGACTGGTGGCTTGATCCGTGCTTACGGTGGCGCTGTTGCCCAAGCGCTAAAAGAATTAGGGATCGTTAAACGGGTCGTACAAACTGAACTTTCACTAAAGGTCAGCTATCCACTATTAGGCAAGTTGCAAAATTATCTGGAAAGTCAGCCGGTATTTACCTTAGCGACCAACTACACAGAAGAAGTCGAAGTCCTGATCGCAGTCGATATGGATCTTGCTAACGAACTGATGACTAAGATCACTGATCTGTTGAATGGTCGTGTAACGATCACAGTCGGGGAAAATCGCTATCACGAGATCGATTTTGATCCCCATCAAGCCTAAAAAATACGCCACCCCAGGTCAAGGGTGGCGTATTTTTTATGTAATTCATCTATGTTCAAATAAATGGCTGACTTTCAAAACTAAATATTTGATCCCGTTCAATAACGGCTGGCGTGTATCACCAACTAAGCCGATCGCCTCAACAAATAGTTCCAATCCAAACAATGTTGCGACTGTCAGTAAAATCGAACCCCATAAATTAGACAGCGGGTACAACAAGGAAATAAACGAAAAGATCAAGGCGATCCCATAGATCACCAATACGGTCTGGCGATGGGTCAACCCCATCTGCATCAAACGATGGTGCAAGTGATGCTTATCGGCTTGCGAGATCGGTTTCTTATTCAAAAGTCGACGTAAGATCGCATATAAAGTATCCGTAATTGGAACTCCCAAAATGATCACTGGGATGATCAACGTGATAAAAGTTGCATTCTTCAAACCATAAAGTGAGAAAACAGAGATCATAAAACCGATAAATAGTGAACCGGTATCGCCTAAATAGATCTTAGCAGGATGAAAATTATATGGTAAAAAGCCCAATAAAGCAGCTACCAAGGTCGCCATCATGATCGAAATAAATGTCGACGTCACATTTAAGAAGAAATATCCCGTCAAAGCACTAGTCGAAAGCGCAATGATCGCGACCCCTGTAGCTAAGCCATCCAACCCATCGATCAAATTGACTGCGTTAGTGATCCCTAAGATCCAGATCAACGTTATCGGTAAACTAAACCAGCCTAGAGAAACAACTCCAAGAAACGGTAAAGTCAAAGTCGTCATTTTGATATTAGCGATAAAATAAACTACCAACGCTGCCAGTGTGATCCCTAAAACTTTTTGGCGCGGTTTCAATTCAAAAATATCATCGATCATCCCTGTCATAATGATCAAGCTTTGAGCCAACAATAAAGCGACTAGTTGGCTTAAGGGATATTGATCGCGTAATAAAAAGAAATTTGTCGTATTAAACGCAACAAAAATGGCTAACCCCCCCATAGTCGGCATCGGTATCCGATTAACTCGCCGAGCATTGGGATTATCAACTGCTCCGATCCGAAAAGATAAACGCCGGACCAACGGAGTCAGCACTAAAGCTAGGACAAATGTTGCTAATAACGACGCAAGGATTTTGTACATATAGCGTCCTCTTTCCATCAAATCCTCAAAGACTGAGAATTCATTATCAGCTAAAAAGCTTATAATTCAAGTATCATTTTACCATAAACCAACGAATGGGTCATTTTTTGCATAAAAAAATTAAAAAAGGGACGTGAAATAAACCTTCCACGTCCCTAATAGCTTATTTTTTCAAGTGGTAGCTATAGGTCGACACGATAATATTTTCGTGGGCCCCTAAAGCTGACCGCAAGCGTAAACTCGTCTGATTATGCAAGATATTTTGCCAAGGTTTTTTCGGTACAAATTGCGGTACCAAAACCGTCAACGAGTAATTGCGTTGCTTAGCATCCTTAGCGATCACATCGCAAAAACGCAAAACTGGTGGCACGACTGACCGATATGAAGAATGCAGATCAACAAAGCGTACATCAGGAAATGCCATTTTGAATTCCTGCGCTGTTTCGTGTTCTTTTTTAGGATTAGTATCAAACGAAACATGCATTGCGATCACATTATCACTGATCGAACGTGCATAGTTGATCGCTCCGGTCGTTACGTGTGTGACCGAGCTAACTAGCACGATGACCGTTGAACCGGAATAATCATGCAATTGTTGTTCTTCACTTAAGCGCAATTGAGCCGCTACAGTAATATAATGACTATGGACCTTATAAAACCCAAAGAGTAGTACTGGCATAATGATCAAATATGGCCAAACATTATCAAAGTGTAACCAAAATAAAAAGACCACTAAAGCAAAGGAGATCACTGCTCCTAATAGATTAAAACAAGAATTTAAGATCCAATGTTTGCCCTTGTGGCGCTTCCAATGGATCAACATTCCTGATTGTGAGAGAGTAAATGGTACAAAAACCCCGACTGCATACAATGGGATCAACAAATTAGTCTGACCGTTAAAGATAAAGATCAACACGATCGCCCCGATCGCTAATGCAATGATCCCATTGGAATAGCCTAAGCGATCACCTTTATCCATAAACATATGGGGCATAAATTTATCTTTGGCCAAGTTATAAGCTAAGATCGGGAAGGCCGAAAAGCCGGTATTAGCTGCCACTGCCAAGATCATAGCCGTCGATAATTGCAATAAATAGTAGAAAATACCGTGACCAAAAACAGCACCGGCGATCTGAGAAAGCACTGTTTGTTTAGGATCTGGCAAAACACCTAGATAATAACTCAAAAAGGTGATCCCACTAAAGAAGACCGCTAAGATCAACGACATGATCGCTAACGTATTCGCCGCATTACGCTTTTTAGGCTCTTTAAAATTAGGCACTGCATTACTGATAGCTTCTACCCCAGTCAATGAAGATGAACCAGCTGAAAAAGCTTTTAAAAACAGCAATAATGACATCCCTGGTACTGCATCACCAATATGAGCTGCGGCTGAATATTGGATCTTACCTGTTGCAATATTAAATAAGCCCAAGGCGACCATCGAAACGATCATGATCACAAAAAAGTACACTGGGACCGTCAAAAACGAAGCTGATTCGCGCATCCCGCGTAAATTCAATGTCATGATAAATAAAACGATCAAAACAGAGATCAAAACACTGTGTGCTTGTAAGCTCGGGATCGCTGATGTAATAGCTTCTGTTCCTGATGTGACTGAAACAGCCACGGTCAGCATATAATCAACTAAAAGTGATCCACCGGCAACTAAGCCTGCGCTTGTCCCCCAATTTTTGGTCGCAACTACATAAGCTCCGCCTCCAGAAGGATAAGCATTGATGATCTGACGATACGACATCGTGATCGCAAATAACAAGAGTAACACGATCCCAGCAGCTGGTAGTGCATACCAGGTCGCAGCAGCCGATAAAATAAATAGTGCTGTTGTGATCTGTTCTGTCCCGTATGCCACTGATGACAACGCATCTGAGGAAAGCAAGGCCAAAGCTTTGAATTTAGTCAAAGACTGCCCACTTTCTTCAGCGGTTTTTAATGGTTGTCCGATCAATAATCTCTTTAAATATCGATACATAAACAGAAAAACCCCTTTTAGCTAGTTAGCCATTTTGATAGCTACTAGCTGATTAGATTTTAAATTCAAAATTTCTAGGTCACTTCAAAAAGTAACAGTTGAATTTTACACCAATCTCACAAAAAAAGCACCCTAAATTTTTAGGATGCTTCAAAAAATTTTGATCTAACTTGCTTACATCATTGGCCCTTGTGGCATTTGAGCTGCAACATCATTGTTTTCTTCTGGCTTATCAGCCACAACTGCTTCAGTTGTTAACAATAAAGCTGAGACAGAAGCCGCATTTTGTAGCGCTGAACGAGTTACTTTAGTTGGATCAACGATCCCAGCTTCGATCATATCGACCCATTCATCAGTAGCAGCATTATAACCGATGCCAGCTTTTTGTTCCTTGAGCTTTTCAACGATCACAGAGCCTTCTTTACCAGCGTTGATCGCAATTTGACGAACTGGTTCTTCAAGGGCACGTTTAACAATGTTGATACCTGTTTGTACATCACCAGCTTCACTCAAAGCAGCTACATCATCGATCACATCGATCAAAGCTGTCCCACCACCAGGAACAAAACCTTCTTCAACAGCTGCGCGTGTAGCATTCAAAGCGTCTTCGATCCGGTATTTGCGTTCTTTTAATTCAGTCTCAGTAGCAGCCCCGACTTTGATGACCGCTACCCCACCAGCTAATTTAGCTAAACGTTCTTGGAGTTTTTCTTTATCAAATTCAGAGGTCGTTTCAGCGATCTGCTTTTTGAGTTGTTCAACACGTTCAGCGATCTGTGCTTTATCTCCAGCACCTTCGACGATCGTTGTATTTTCTTTTGTAACTGTTACACGACCAGCTGTCCCTAATTGATCTAAAGTCGTGTCCTTTAATTGAAGACCGAGATCATCTGTGATCACAGTTGCACCAGTTAAAATAGCGATATCTTGTAACATTTCTTTACGACGATCACCAAAACCTGGAGCTTTAACTGCTACCACATTGAATGTCCCACGGATCTTGTTTAAAACAAGCGTTGGCAAGGCTTCACCATCAACATCGTCAGCGATGATCAACAATGGACGACCTTGTTCAACGATGGATTGTAACAATGGTAAAACTTCTTGGATGTTAGAGATCTTCTTGTCAGTTACCAAGATATATGGATTTTCAAGATCTGCTTCCATCTTGTCATTATCAGTTACCATGTATTGAGAAAGGTAACCGCGATCAAATTGCATACCTTCGACAACATCTAGTGAAGTATCGATCCCTTTGGATTCTTCGATCGTGATCACACCGTCATTACCGACCTTTTCCATGGCATCAGCGATCAATTTACCAACTTCTTCATTAGCTGAAGAGATCGATGCGATCTGAGCAATATCACTCTTAGATTCAACTTTATGTGACATCTTGTGCAAAGCATCTACCGCAGCTTTAGTAGCCAACTCGATTCCGCGCCGGATACCTACTGGGTTAGCACCAGCCGTCACGTTTTTCATTCCTTCGTTAACGATCGATTGTGTCAAAACAGTAGCTGTTGTAGTCCCATCACCAGCAATATCATTAGTTTTTGAAGCTACTTCGGCTACAAGCTTAGCACCCATATTTTCAAAATGATCTTCTAATTCGATCGCCTTAGCGATCGTTACACCATCATTTGTGATCGTTGGTGTACCGTATGATTGTTCTAAAACAACATTGCGCCCCTTAGGACCGATCGTTGATTTTACAGTATCAGCTAACTTATCTACACCAGCAAGCATTTTTGCGCGTGCATCTTCTGAAAACTTGATTTCTTTTGCCATTTCCAATTCACCTCATACGAATTAAGTTCAATGTTTACTTATTATATTTATTCCACAACGGCAAGAATATCTTTTTCGTGCATTACTAAATATTCTTGGCCTTCAAATTCAACTTGAGCACCAGCGTACTTGTCAAAAACGACAACATCACCGACTTTAAGTGTCATTTCTAATTTTTTGCCATCATCAAGGATACGTCCCGTACCAACAGCAACAACTTTAGCTGTTTGTGGTTTTTCTTTAGCACCGCCGGCTAAGACGATCCCTCCCACAGTTTTTTCTTCTTCTTTTTCGACCTCTAAAATCACGCGATCTCCTAATGGTTTAAGCACGTTATATCCCTCCAAATTCTTTTTAGCACTCTAACAACTTGAGTGCTAATCGATTACAACTATTACTATACTAACTTTACTTTTAAATTGCAAGCATTTTATCACTCGCACCCCCAGAGTGCTAAAATATTTTTGAAATTAGTTTGAATAAATAGCGGTAAAAACATATAATCTAACTATGAAACTTTATAGTTAGGATCTTTATTGATGAAAAAAAAGTTACAATTAAATTCACTTATCATTTTAAGTGTCTATTGTGGCACAATGACTTTGATCCCTTTATTATGGATGATCTTCAAAAATGCCTGGTATTACCCAGTCGTGACCGTTTTGGAGCTCATTGGTTGTGGGACGATGCTCTACTTGGCGCATAAATTTTCTTTTAAGGATCGTTTTTTGCGCGCTTCAAAAAAACTTGCACTTCGCCAAGAAATTTATTACATTATCTTTGGTACACTAGCGCTTATTTTGTGGCAATGGCTCAGTTCATATATAGAGAGCGCGCTTCTCGGACAGCCCAGCTATTCGGCTAATACTGGTTATCTTTTGACGGTCCTTACCAAATATCCATACTATCTGGTAAATATTGTCATCTTGGCTCCGATCATGGAAGAATTTGTCTTTCGCAAGGCCTTATTTGCTAATCTTAGCTCCGTGATCGATCCGATCGGAGCTGCCCTTGCCTCTAGTTTGCTTTTTAGTTTTGCTCATCAAGATGGACATTATCTAACTTATGCTGGCATTGGACTAGTGCTTTGTTTTCTATATGCTAAGACGGGCCGCTTACGCATCACGATCTTATCCCATAGTTTAATGAACTTGCTTATTATTATAAGTGCTTGGTAACAAAAAGGATGTGTGCACCACACATCCTTTTTCATAGTTATTCAAAGTGTTGCAAAAAATAGATCAAAGTCTGCAATTCATTAGTTAGATCGACATTTTGGACGCGAACATCATTAGGGACCGTGATCCGCAAAGGAGTGAAGTTCAAGATCCCCTTGATACCGGCTGCAACTAATTCATCCGTCACGCTCTGAGCTTTATCCGCTGGAACAGTCAAGATCGCGATCTCTATTTGCTGTAGTTGGAGTTGCTCTTGCATATCTTCCATCGGATAGACTGGGATCCCGCTTTGGATCAAACCGGTGATCTTTGGGTCAATATCAAAAGCCGCACTGATCCGTGCGTTATTGCTCTTGTGAAAGTTATAATTCAACAACGCATGGCCTAGATTGCCCACTCCGATCAAAGCTACATTATTTAATTTATCTTGCCGTAGCGTCTTTTTGAAAAATGCTTGCAAGCTTGCGATATCATAACCATAGCCACGCTTGCCTAAAGCACCAAAATATGAGAGATCACGTCGGATCGTTGCTGGATCGATCTTAACAGCTTCCGCTAATTCAGTCGAAGAGGCATGCTTCTTACCAGCATCCGCTAAAATGTTGAGATAACGGTAATAGATCGGCAAACGTTTGGCCGTTGCCTTAGGAATATTTGGGGTCACCATCTAGTTTCTCCTCTCAGATTGATCAATATGATAAATTTTAGCATAACAACTGTACTAAAGAAATTAAAAAATTGTAAATTAATTCACAATATAGCCAATAAATGCTGTTTTGGCGCGGTTTTATTTTTTTAACTTTGTGAATCGACTAATTATTCAAGTAGGTGAAAAAATGATTTTATTACAAGCACAACAAGTCGCTCGCCATTTTGGGGCGGATGTCTTGTTTGAAAATATCGATCTTGATATTCAGGAACATTCTCGGATCGCTTTGGTCGGAAAAAACGGTGCCGGTAAATCGACACTTTTAAAAATGATCATCGGACAACAGGCGCCTGATGAAGGCCAGATCGTAACAAAAAAAGGCTTAACAATAGGCTATCTTGCCCAAAATACGGGACTTGAATCTGATAAAACGATCTATGAAGAAATGCTCAGCGTCTTTGATAATTTACGCCAAATGGAACAAGATCTCCACAGATTAGAGGCTAAGATCGCTGATCCAAATGCTGAGCATGCCTCTAAAGCTTATCAACAACTACTAAATCGCTATGATCAACTATTGCATGATTTTAAAGAGCAAAACGGCTATGGTTATGAAAATGAGATCCGTTCTGTTTTACACGGTTTTCATTTTTATCCAGCAGATCTTGACCGCCCGATCGCCTCGCTTTCTGGAGGCCAAAAGACCCGCCTAGCTTTGGCTAAACTCCTTTTGGAAAAACGCCATCTTTTGATCTTAGACGAACCGACTAACCACTTAGACATCGAAACTTTAACTTGGTTAGAAGGTTATATCCAAAATTATCAAGGCGCACTCTTGATCGTTTCTCATGACCGCTATTTTCTAGATAAGATCGTCAATGAGGTTTATGAGATCACACATGGTAAAGCTCACTATTACAAAGGAAATTATTCTAACTATATCACTGAACGCGAAAAAAGAGCTCAGTTAGCGTGGAAGAACTATGAAAAACAACAGGCCGAGATCCATAAACTTGAAGATTTCGTCAACAAAAATCTCGTGCGGGCTTCTACAACTAAACGCGCTCAAAGTAAACGTAAACAGCTTGAAAAAATGGATCGCCTCGCTCGTCCTGAAGGTCCCGAAAAAAATATGCATTTTCGCTTCAAAGCCGAGCAAGAAAGTGGCAATGTCGTTTTAACAGTCAGTGACGGTGCGATCGGCTATGACGGTCAGATCATTTCTGAACCGATCAACTTTGAGCTGCGCAAGCGCCAAATCTTTGCAGTTGTAGGACCAAACGGGATCGGTAAATCGACCTTATTAAAAAGTATTCTTGGTAAACGCCCTTTCATCAAAGGAAAAGCTACATTTGGTACCAATGTTCATCCCGGTTACTACGATCAAGAACAACACAATCTTCACCCACAAAAAACCGTCTTAAATGAACTTTGGGATGATCATCCAACGACACCTGAAAAAGATATCCGTTCGCTCTTAGGGAGTTTTCTTTTCAGTGGCGACGATGTCAAAAAGACAGTGCACAGTCTATCTGGGGGCGAAAAAGCCCGTTTGTTACTGACAAAACTTGCGATGAAACACGATAATTTCCTAATTCTAGACGAGCCGACCAACCATTTAGATATTGACAGTAAAGAAGTCTTAGAGCAGGCTATCAAAGAATTTGATGGCACGATCCTCTTAGTCTCACACGACCGTTATTTCATCAACAAAGTAGCTACCAGCGTCTTAGAGATCGCTCCAACGGGTAGCACACTTTATCTAGGTGATTATGACTATTATGTAGCTAAAAAAGAAGAACAAGCTGAGTTGGCTCAAGCAAAAGCCAAAGAAACTCAGGCTCCAGTCGTAACTAAAAAAGAGCTCTCTGCAGGAAAACAAAGCTATGCTCAAAGTAAAGAGCAGCAAAAAATGGAACGCAAACTCACACGTAAAGTCGCTGAATTAGAAGCTAAAGTTGAAGAACTCGATGAAAATAAGACCAAATTAGAACAAGCGATGGCATTACCAGAAAACTTCAATGACCTCGATAAGATGGCAAAATTACAAGCACAGCTCGAAACACTCACGACCCAATTAGCCCAAGCAGAAACAGCTTGGGAAAATAGTAGCCTGGAACTGGAAATTTTCAAAAGTGAAAACTAGAGCACAAAACAGATAACTTCTAAACATTGACCAACAGGTATCTTTAAACTCACAAACCTAAAAAGAAGAAGATCACTCGAATTTTTTGAAAATTTTGAAAAATTCGGATGGTCTTCTTTTTGTTTTTATTATTTGGTGATATTTTTGAACTACTGGTAGACATTTTTCACATATTCAATGCCATTAACGCTATTTCCATTTGTCGATTTATCTTTTTCTTACTTCAGTCAACCACATGGCAACAATCTTTTCATAGAAAGTCGCCATGTAGAAACTGAGTTGATTTATGTTATAATCACTGCGCATGAGTTTATCTGCTTTCTTTTTTGGGGATAGACTACGGGGCATCAGTCCTTTTTATTTATAGTATACAAAGACGGTCGTAAATGAACAATTTTTTAAGTCCATTTACGACCGTTTTTTGAAGCCTTATGGTCACAGCCTCGTGTTATTCGTAGAGCTTATTCTTAATTTACCTAGGCTTCTTCTAACCAGTCAAATTCTAAACTTGGATCAGCATTTAGATCTAGACCAGCAAATATCTTATCCTTGTAAGCCGCATAACCAGCCGCTCCGATCATCGCTGCATTATCACCACAAAGTTTCAAAGGTGCTTTTAATAATTCAACATCTTCAAATTGTTTCAACTCTTCATCTAAACGATCACGTAAGCCTTGATTAGCTGCCACACCACCAGCCAAGATCAATTGTTTGACCGGATAATTCTCTAATGCCCTGACTGTTTTTTGAGCTAAAACATCAACGACGCTTTGTTGGAAACTAGCAGCCAAGTCAGCCTTATCCAAGGACTCTTTTACTTGATCAGCATGATGGACCGTATTGATAAAGGCACTCTTTAATCCACTAAAACTAAAGTCATAGTTGTCTTCTTTTTCCATTGCACGTGGGAAAGCAAACGTGTCTTTTCCTTTATGCGCTAATTCATCTATCTCTTTTCCAGCTGGATACGCTAAGCCTAAAACACGCCCGACTTTATCATACGCTTCCCCCGCTGCATCATCACGCGTCTCACCAATGATCTTAAAGTCATTTGGTCCAGCAAGATAGACTAATTCCGTATGTCCACCTGAGACAAGTAACGCTAAGGCTGGAAATTTGATCTCACCAGCAAAATTGGCAGCATAGATATGCCCTGCCATATGATTTACTGGGATCAAGGGAAGATCATGTGCAAAAGCGATCATCTTAGCGGCTGTGACCCCAACTAATAATGATCCCACTAAACCTGGACCGTAAGTCACAGCTACAGCATCCAAGTCGTCATAAGTCACATCTGCTTCTTCTAAGGCATCCGCAATACATAAAGTTATCTGTTCGATATGGTGCCGACTAGCCACTTCGGGAACGACGCCGCCAAAACGCTTGTGGCTCTTGATCTGGGTCGCGACGATATTTGATAAGATCTTATTACCATTTTCGATCACTGCAACGCTCGTCTCATCACAGCTTGATTCAAAAGCCAAAATCAAATTCTGATTTTTTTCCATCCTTTTTCAACTCTCTTTTTTAAATTTCTATTTACCAAGTTATAGCTATATTCTAGTCCATCTTCATCTTTGTAATAAGCATTTTTAACAGCTACTTCTTTAAAACCTGCTCGTCTATATAGCGCTTGTGCTTCTAAATTGCTACGTCTGACATCTAAACTCAAATGGCGGCACCCATATTTTTTAGCTTCAGTCTGCAAAGTCTCTAACATCATCAGACCTAAGCCTTGACGTTGATATTTTGGTAAAACTGCAATGTTAATCACATGCGCTTCACTAGGTCCGTAAGTAAAGTCACATCCTGCAAAAGCTACCATGCGATCTTCATAGCGCACAACGATATAAAGGGAGGTCAGTTTATTTTGAATATGCTTTTCAAAATCTTCGTAGCTCCAAGGTTGATCTCCCGCATATACTGCACTTTCGATCTCAAGCATTTCAGCAATGTCGGGGACGATCGCACGACATATCAAATAATTTTTATCCTCAACGACTATATTATGACAACCAAAATCTAAATTAGGTCTTGCTTGAACTGGTTTTAGCAACGTCAAAAGTTTATCTTTATACTTTTTCAACATAAGAATCCGCTTGATCCTTTCCAGGGTGTTTTTCCATCCATTGTACTTCTGCTTGTGTCAAACGTAAATAATGTGGCACAAATGTCAAAGTATCCGCTACAGGGCGATCTTTACCCAAAAGTCCTAACAAATATGCACTCGGATAATCATCTTTAGGAGCACTAAAACGATAATTATCAGCTGTCAGAAGTTCTTCAAAGCGTTCACGATAAACTTTGGCATCTCCGATCAAGCAAACTTTTTTATCCTTTAAGAATTCGCATAACTCAACGACTGAGAGATGTTGATCAGGTAAAACTTCAACTAGCTTGCCTGCTTTATTTTGATAAACACCGACAAAAACATTTTCCCGACGCGCATCAAAGATCGGTACTAAAAGTTCAGCCGTATCATTTTGACAATTAGCTGCCAAAAGTTCTAGACTTGAAACTCCAACTAATTCCTTATTCAAAGTAAATGCTAGCGTCTTAGCAGCCGTCACTCCGATCCTAAGTCCAGTGTATGAACCTGGTCCGGCAGAAACAACGATCCGGTCAAGATCTTGTGGTGTCGTATCTGACTTTTGGAGCATTTCAGAAATGATCGGCATCAAAGTCGTACTGTGCTTTCGCGCCATATTGAGCGTTGTTTCTGCTAATAACGTATCATCTTCTAAAACCGCCACGCTCAAAGGACGATTTGAAGTATCCAAGGCTAATATCTTCATCTTGCAGCTAACTTCCTTTTATCTATTCTTATTACTTAAAATCACAATGAATATCTTAACATAAATCATTACAGAAAAAAGCTTTTATTTCAATTAGACAGCCTATCGACATTCATTGGTTTAATCGTTATAATAAAAAAACGGTATTTTGCTAATTTTGTGCATCACTAGCATTACTGGTGCACCTAGAAAGGAAGACGCAAAATGAAAAAAATTCTTATTTTGCACACCGGTGGTACGATCGCAATGTCAGAAGATAAAAACGGTGCGGTCGCTCCCGGAAAAGAAAATCCCCTCAATCAATTTAAGAACCCTTTTGGTGCTGATTATGAACTCGTGATCGAAAACATCTTCAATATTCCTTCACCCCATATGGACCCCGCTAATATGCTCGTATTGCAACAGCGGATCATTAAAGCCTATGAAAATGAAAATATCGATGGTGTCGTGATCACTCACGGAACGGATACCCTTGAAGAAACAGCTTATTTTCTCGATCTGACTATCCCATTTAAGCTGCCGATCGTCTTGACTGGAGCGATGCGTTCGGCTAATGAGATCGGTTCTGATGGCTTGTATAACTTCAAAACAGCGATCTTGACTGCTGCTAGTCCGGAAGCTAAAGGCATGGGCGTCTTAGTGGTCATGAACGATGAGATCCACACTGCTCGCTATGTGACTAAGACTCATACCACTAATGTTGCGACTTTTAGAACGCCAACTTTTGGTCCGATCGGGCTGATCTTACGTGATGAAGTGCGTTTTTTTGAAAAATTACTCCGCCACCGTAGTGTTTTGCTCGATCATGTAGTTGACCACGTTTATCTTTTCAAAGCATATGCTGGAATGGATCCAGAATTACTTGAGATCGCGCTCAATGAGCAAACTAACGGCGTCGTGATCGAAGCTTTGGGTGCGGGGAATCTTCCACCTAAAGTTTTACCTGTGATCGAAAAATTACTGGCTAAAAAGATCCCCGTAGTGCTTGTATCCCGGAGTTTCAACGGGATCGCCCAAGATGTTTATGCCTATCCTGGTGGAGGCGTCCAGCTAAAACAAATGGGCGTCACCTTCTGTCACGGCTTAAATGGTCAAAAAGCTCGGATCAAACTCTTAGTCGGGCTAAGCGCTGGACTAAGTGGTGATGAACTAGCCGATTTTGTTTCAGATGCTGTTTCTTAAATAAAAAATGAGAGTGTAAGCACCGTATTGCTCACACTCTCATTTTTTATTATCTCCAAGTCACTTGCGCACTACAACTCAAAGTCCCATCAGCCATATAGATCTCGTGTAATGTGGTCAATTCGTCTTTTGAACGAAGTAATTCCACTTTACTAGTGCAAGTTTGCCCATAATTCAATTCATGTTCATATTTGATATTCAAAGCTACGGGCTCATGTTCCATTAAAAAATCTTTATCTAAAACATCTAGCATCCATTCGATATAATGAACATTGTTGACATGATGATTACTATCGATATCAAAATACCGCACACGATAATCTTTGGCTAGCTCGACTTCTTCTAACCGTTTAGGACTGGCTAAACGTTCGATCGATCTGAGCGGTTCAGGACCAAAAGGTGCGATCACATCAGAGGTTATTCGCGTGATCTTTCGTGTTTTTAGATCAAGCAATACAAAAGCAGTATGCATCTGGGCTAACACTTCACCTTGTTCATCCCGAAGCCAAAAATCACGGTAACAAAAATAGCGATTGTAGGCCGTTGCTTTGGTTTCGATCACAACTTTTTCATCACGTCTAGGTAACCGAGTGACCGAAAGCAGGTGCTGTGTGATCACCCAACCATGACCTTGCGCATTTAATTTTTCTTCCGGCATCCCGACAGCTTTTCCTTGCGCATAGGAAGCTAACATCATCAAATCGACTAATTTGCCTAGGCTCAATTTACCAGTAGGGTCAGTTTCATAGTAAACGATCTGATGGGGCAACCGATATATATTTTCTGTCATTGTCTTATTTGTCCTTATAATTGATGATATTTGTTATAAACATCTTGTTTTTTCAAACCATTTAATTTTGCGACCTCTTTGATCGCTGCATTAGGTTTCAACTGTTTTTGGGCGATCAAAGTTGCCACTTGCTCAGCTAATGGCAACTCCAGTAAAGGATCTGCTTTTTTAGCTTTAGGGGCACTATTGCCTTGGACCACGATCACAAATTCACCCCGGATCTCTTCTTTGGTAGCCCATTTTACCGCATCAGCTAACGTACCACGCAAGAACTCTTCATAGCGCTTGGTCAGCTCGCGGCACAAAGCGATCTTACGTTCAGGACCAAAAGCAGTTTGCATTGCCAGCAACGTCTTTTTCAAACGGTGCGGTGATTCATAAAAGATCAGCGCACAAGTTTGTTGCTCTAACTGCTCTAAAACTTCCCGTTGCTCATTTTTCTTCCGGGGTAAAAAGCCATAAAACATAAAGGGTTGAGGCGTTATCCCTGAAGCGATAAGTGCGCTCAAAGCCGCATTTGCTCCCGGCAGTGGAACGACAGAAATATCAGCTTGAATACAAGCTTTGACCAATTCATGTCCTGGATCACTGATCGAAGGCATCCCTGCATCGCTTACTTGGGCCAGATCTTGTCCCGCCTGAAGTTTTTCGATCAAATACGGGATCCGTTCTTGCGTATTATGCTCATGAAAACTGATCTGCGGTGTTTTGATCTCAAAATGGTTCAATAAACGTAGCGTATTCCGCGTGTCCTCAGCACAGATCAGATCCACATTTTCTAAGATCTCAAGTGCCCGAAACGTCATATCTTGTAGGTTTCCGATCGGTGTCGGTACTAAATACAACGTTCCCTGCTCGTTTTTTTCTCTAAAACTACTCTTTTGCTTAATTGACATTAGTGTCGCTCCCCATAGATAACATCTTGACAAAAGACACACGGTTCATCGTTTATCCGCCGTGAGCCATACATGTTGTCTACATTACAAACATGGAAGCCTTCTTCGTAAAGTTTTTCCAAATTTTTACGTGACTTGGAAAGACCGGCTTCTTCATTGCTTGTCTCTTGTGTTTTCTTTTGTTCTAATTCGTGAAGTCTTTCACGTAGATGCTGATTTTCGATCTCTAACTCTGCATTTTTCTCGATGATCCGTGTCATCTCTTCTTTCACGCTCGCCAACATCGCTTGTACATCGCGTGACATTTCTTCCATATTTTCAAAATTGTCATATAATTCGCGTTTATCCACAAAATCACCTTCAACCTGTTATCATGCTTGATACCAACTGCATAAATTCAAAGTCAGCGCCTCTAAGATACTCTGAAATGAGACATTGACCGCTCGTTGCTGTTTAGTCGAAAGGACGGCTTCAACGGCGCGGATAGCCCCATTTTCTGGGATCTTTAAATTTTTTTCATTGAGCTCTTTACTATACATTATAAAGGCAACGTCCTCATTTTTACCATATTTTAACAATAAAATATCACGTGTTAATAAGACTATCAACTGTAATAACCGATCTTGGCTAGTTTTATCGGTCGCATATGGCATCAATTTGGTCTGGACCCCTACAAAAGCACGCCAATCATTTCGTAAAACTTGATTAAACCACTCCCAAACATTGGCGAGTAATTTATTAAAATCTTCATCACCATCAAGTTCTTGGGCTTCTTTTTGACTATTGGTCAGATGTGCTAATAAATTAGCCTTATCTGCCCCGATCCCTTTAGTTTCTAACCTTGCAACCAATTTCTTTAATGTCAGCGAAGACAATTCAACTAACTGACACCGGGAGATGATCGTTGGCAAGATCTGGTTTACACTATCTGTCAATAAAAAGGCCGTTACATCGCCACTTGGTTCTTCTAAAAATTTCAACAGACTGTTAGCGGCACTGATCGTCATCTTTTCAGCATTTTGAATGATAAAAAGCTTCCGATTGCTCTCGACCCCACTTTTGACGAATTCAGCTTTCAAATATCTGATCTGGTCGACTTTGATCGAATTTCCTTCTGGCTTGATCTCGACTACATCAGGTTGATTATTTTGGGCGATCCGCCGACACTCATTGCATTTTAAGCATGGATAACCGTTTTGCTTTTGTTTACAAAAAACGGCTTGGGCGACCCAATGAGCTAGCTTGTTTTTTCCTGTCCCCCGTGGACCAGAGAATAAATAAGCATGGGCCAATTTTTTATTGTCCACCAATTTGGCAAAGTGCTTTGTCAAACGTGGTTGGAGCTCGATGATCGACTGTTCCATAAACTTCAACTATATCAAATGTGGCGCCATCAAGACTGGATGACTAGAAAAAATATAGTTTTCCCTTCTTAAATTATTTCTTGTTATCAGTTGCACATTTTTTCTTTCTAACTGATCTATTCTTAAAAATGAAAGAACTGCTCGACCGGTAAAACGAAAACGGTGGCCCCACCGACTTCGATCTCGACCGGATAAGTCCGCTCAACTTGACCTTCAACATTCACTGGCGGTGTAAGGTATTCCGCGCGTTTAGAGGATATATGCTTGATCAATGCTAAAACTTCAGCTACCCGATCATCTTCGATCCCGATCATAAAAGTCGTATTCCCCGACCGTAAAAAACCACCAGTCGTTGCTAACTTGGTCGCTCTAACATCAGCTTCAACAAAAGCATTGCTCAAATTATTGCTATCTTTATCTTGAACGATCGCAATGATCATTTTCATTTCCAAACACCTAGTTCCTAACGGGAATTTTACTACTTAAGACCAGCTCGACCTCAGCTATCACATCAGCAAGTTTTTGGCTGGCATCGATCGTCACGATCCGCTCATTTTCAGTAGCGAGTTTTTGATAGGCGCGATAGACAGTCTCATAAAATGAGAGTGCTTCTTTATCCAAACGGTTAACTTCATCTTGACGATTCTGCTTGATCCGTTCCAGCCCTAGTCTCGGTTCGAGCGCTAAGTAAATGGTCAGATCTGGCTCTAATCCAGCTGTTGCAAACTGATTCATCTGTTTTACTTCAGCTACTCCAATACCGCGCCCAGCCCCTTGATAAGCTAAAGAACTATCGACAAAACGATCACACAACACTACTTTTCCCGCTTCTAAGGCCGGAAGCACTGTCTCGACCAAATGTTGACGCCGTGCAGCAGCGTATAATAAAGCTTCAGTTCGGGCATCCATTTCAGTGGATCTCTCATCTAAAATAACATTGCGGATCTGTTCTGATATGCGATTACCACCTGGTTCACGCGTCCGTAAATAATCGACCTTGGTAGTTTTTAACTTGGCTTCGATCGCGTTTAGGACACTAGTTTTCCCTGATCCATCAGTACCTTCAAAGGTAATAAAAAATCCGTTCACTTGTAAAACCCCATTTTCATTTATTGATTTTATTGTACTGTAACATTTGCTGGCTGTCCACGACCCCATTTTTTCAAAAAGAAAAAGCCTGCCACTTCAGTTGGACTGCTTGACAGGCTAATTTTTAATAATTGATCACTGACGCTTGAATATGGCCCTTGACCTGACGATATTTAGCTTCACGATAGAGAAACTCATACTTAGCACGAGCTAGACTAACTTCAGCCAACAATTCATCATCAACGTCATAGACTGCAGCTGCAGTTTGGCGGGCTTGATCCCAATCCAACTTAGCTTGATCAATATCTTCTAATAATAATTCATTAAAAGAGCGTCTAAGTTTTTGCTTATTTCTTTTAAACATCAACTTCACCCCAACTAGATCTCTTGGCGGTTTTTCACCGCATTATACAATGTCATCTCATCAGCATACTCAATATCACTTCCGACCGCTAAGCCGTGTGCTAAACGAGTTGTCATGATATTAGCTGGTTTGATCAACTTCGAAATATACATCGCCGTTGCTTCACCCTCAGGCGTTGCATTAGTCGCCAAAATGACTTCCTTGATCTGACTATTTTGCTGGAGCCGTCGTAGCAAACTGGTGATATTAATGTCTTCAGGTCCTTTACCTTCGATCGGCGACAAAACACCATGTAAAACATGATATAAGCCACGATATTCTTGCATTTTTTCCAAAGCCATCACATCCTTGACTTGCTCAACTACGATGACTTGACTTTGATCGCGGGTCTTATCCGCGCAGATCACACACGGATCATTTTCCGTGATATTGCCACAAATGCTACAGTAACTGAGATCTTTTTTAGCTGCGACCAGTGCTTTAGAAAAAGCAACGACCTCGCTTTGCTCCATGTCGATCGTAAAAAAGGCCAAGCGAGTTGCGGTCTTTTCACCGATCCCTGGGAGCTTTAGATAACTATCGATCAACTTAGCGATCGGTTCAGGATATTGCATCGTCTAACCTTCTTTCACGCTTAAAAGCCAGGCATGTTGCGGGAATATTTACCCATTGTCTTTTGTGTTTGGTCATCGATCTTAGCCATCGCATCGTTAACAGCCATGATAACTAGATCTTGTAACATATCAACATCATCTGGATCAACAGCTTCTTCTTTGATCGCAATATCAGTCATCTTGTGATCACCAGTAAATTTGACTACTACCGCATCATCAGAAGCATGCCCTTCAAAGATCGTTGCATGTAATTCTTCTTGATCCTTTTGCATTTGCTTTTGCAATTTTTGCATTTGTTTCATCATACCTTGCATGTTCATTCCACGCATCATAATAAATCATCCTTTCAAATTCTAATCATTTTTGACTTCAACTAGTTGTTCCCCAAAGAGCTCTTGGGCCTTGGCAACAACTTCTGGCACAACTGGCTGTGGCGGTGCTTGAATCACTTGTTCATCACTTTCAGGTGCTTTTTGCCTGACATCACCATGTTCACTCAAATAGTTACTTCTGATCTCAGGCCAACGGTTACCTGGGATAAAGATCAAATGGGGCGCAACACCAAGTAAACGACTCAAGCCATTCCCTAAAACATCTTGGAGTTCTTGATTTTCAAGGGCACGTTGGCATAAGATGTCGTATTCAAAACCGATCACGATCCCATCTGGGCTAGCTGCGACTGGCTTGGCTACTTGCATCATTGCACGTTGAGTCACATTTAACATGTTCATCAGATCGCCCCAAACTTGACGGACCTGCATCAAATCTTGCTTAGAAGCTTGACCTAAGACTTCATAGATCTTACTCAAGTTCAACTTCAACTCACCATTTTGCTTAGTAGCTTTACGGTTTGATCTTGGTGGTGTCTGTGTTTTAGCAGGTACACCCGTGGTCTGAAGCTGTTTGAAACTTTGCTCCAATGCGTTGAGTTGCTTTTGTAACTGTGACATTTTAGCATCAGTTGCTGGATCTGAAGTGACTTGCGTTGTGAGTGGCGCACTTGTGGCCTGTAGCCGTGACAATTTGACCGTCAGCACTTCTAAATAGATCGCTTCATGAACAGTAAAACGCATATTTTCTTGTTGCTCATTTAAAATATCGATCATTTGATAGAGCTGTTCTGGATCGACCTCACCTGCGAATTTTTTAAAATCATCATCGAGCATCCCTAACTCGCTTTCTTCGACGAGTTTTGGTGCTTGTTGGTACAATAAAAGATCACGGCAATAATTGATCAGATCCTCGATCAGACGCTTGGCATCCTTGCCATCTTCCAAGATCTCATGGATCGTAGCTAAAGCACTACTCGTATCTTTAGCCACAACTTGATGTAGATACTTAGTCAAATTATCGCGGGTGACACTTCCGGTAACAAGTAGCGCATTATCCAACGTCACTTGATTATCCCCAAAAGATAACACCTGATCTAAAATACTCAACGCATCCCGCATCCCACCTTCAGCAGCCTTGGCGATCACTTTGAGTGCTGCTTCATCATAGGCAAAATCTTTTTGCTGTAAGATATATTCCATTCGTTTCAAGATCGCTTGTGGGGTGATCCGGCGAAAATCAAAGCGCTGTGTCCGCGAAATGATCGTCGTTGGGATCTTATGTGGCTCGGTCGTCGCCAAGATAAAGACGACATTAGCGGGTGGTTCTTCTAACGTTTTTAGTAATGCATTAAAAGCTCCGGTCGACAGCATGTGAACTTCATCGATGATATAGACCTTGTAATCCGCTTGTGTTGGAGCGTATTTAGCCTTATCGCGAATATCTCGGATCTCTTCGACCCCATTATTTGAGGCCGCATCGATCTCGATCACATCATTTAACCGTCCCGCCGTGATCGCCTTACAAGTCTCACATTGATTGCAAGGTTCACCGTCTTTTTGGTTTTGGCAGTTGATCGCTTTGGCAAAGATCTTAGCTGCCGAAGTTTTCCCAGTTCCCCGCGGGCCGGTGAATAGATAGGCATGTGTCGTTTGCTTTGTCAACAACGCATTTTTCAGCGTTTTCGTGATAAATTCTTGCCCTACAAGATCACTAAAAACTTGCGGACGCCAGACACGGTATAAAGCCTGATAGCTCATCAACCATTGCTTCCTTTCTTTTTCAGTTTAAAAAAAAATCTCGATCAACGTTAAATGACCGAGAGCCTAATTTCATATTAACTTAGGGCACATGCTGAACCAAACTTAGTGCTGCTTCCTTCCGGACCTGACACGCTTCGTAAGGACAACATTGCCCTAAGGCCTTACGGCATATTCTATATTACATGAAATTAAGTAAAATTTCCAGTCTTTAAATCAATTATTTTTATTTTTTACGCAAATTTGCAAAAAAATCACTTAGGATCTGCGCACATTCAGCTTGGAGCAATCCCTTTTGCACCTTGACTTGATGATTGAAGCGCGGATCCGTCAGTAAATTCATCAAAGTTCCAGCTGTACCAGCCTTTTCATCGGCTGCACCATAATAAACTTTAGCGATCCGCGAATTGATGATCGCTCCACTACACATTGGACAAGGCTCTAGTGTCACATATAACTCAGCTTCTGGTAAGCGCCAACTGTCCAACACTTGATTAGCCTGAGCGATCGCGATCATCTCGGCATGTTTTTCTGCTTGCTGGGTCGTTTCACGCAAATTATGGCCTCGCCCGATGATCTGACCTTGATGCACTATGACACAACCGATCGGGACTTCGCCTAAAGCTTGAGCCTTCTTAGCTTCAGCTAGAGCAGCTTGCATAAACTCTTCTCGTTTCATTTTAGCTTTCTTTCACACTCTGTAAAATGAAATAACCCTTATCTTTTAAGATAACTTCACAGTTACCAAAGACGGCTGCCATTTTCTTCTTCGCAGATGGTGCCCCTTGCTTTTTTTGTAAAACTGCAACTAACTTACCCCCGACAGCGAGATGCTCTTTGGCAGCTTCCAAGATCTCATGTACGATTGCTTTTCCGGCTCTGATCGGCGGATTAGTTACGATCAACTGATAATCTGTCTTCGTCACATTTTCATAGATGCTTGACGCAAAAATATTGACATTTTCGATCTCGTTTTGTACTGCATTTTTTTGAGCTAATTCTAACGCTAATTCATTGACATCGACCATATCGACTGTCACACTAGGCACTTTTTTAGCCAAAGCTAAGCCGATCGGGCCATAACCACAACCAACATCTAAGATCGCGCCCGTAAGCTCGGTCGTTGCTAAAGCATTCAACAAGACGCGTGAGCCATAATCAACTGTATTTTTAGAAAAGACCCCATTATCTGTTACAAAAGCAAGATCGTGTCCCAATAGTTCAAAATTCCAGTATTTCTCATCGTGTTCGACATTTGGATTCTTTGAATAATAGTAGTTTTCCATTCAGTCACCAAATTTCCTTTTCAAGTTATCTTCACGCTCTTAATTATATCATATCTAGTTTTAGCCTTTGCTTACAAGACAATAACAAAAAACTAAGGACAGGGCTTAACCTATCCTTAGTTTGCTCAATCAAGGTCTTTACCATTAGTTGCGATCACTTTTTGATACCAATAAAAAGAGTCTTTAGGGATCCGCTTCAAACTTCCCTTACCCTCGTCATCTTGATCAACATAGATAAAACCATAGCGTTTTGACATTTCAGACGTTGAAAACGAGATCAGATCGATCGGTCCCCACATCAAATAGCCAAGTAATTTTATTCCATCAGCGATCGCTTCTTGCATCTGTTCGATATGCGCCCGCAAATAATCAATTCGGTGATCATCATGGATCTTGCCATTGCCATCTGGGACTTCGAGCATCCCGATCCCATTTTCAACAATAAATAATGGCACCTGGTAACGATCCCACAACTCGTTTAAAGATATCCTAAGACCCACGGGATCGATCTGCCAACCCCAAGGAGTTTCTTCTAGATACTTGTTCTTTAGTCCATGTGAAAAGTTACCTAATTTTTTCTCTTCTGCTGCAGCTGTCACAGTCGACATATAATAGCTAAAGCTCAAATAATCAACTTTACCTTCTCGTAGAACTGCTTGATCGCCAGGTTCCATTTTGAGCGTGATCTTGTGTTTAGCAAAGAAACGGTTCATATAGTTAGGATACTCTTCTCTGACCTGGACATCAGTACAAAATAGATTTTGGTCATTTGCTTGCTGAGCAGCTAAAACATCGGCTGGATCAGTCGTTGCTGGATAAGTCTGCATCCGAGCCACCATACATCCCATTTTATCCTCTAGTTCCATCTCATGTAATTGCGTTGTTGCTAAAGCACTAGCAATAAATTGATGATGTAGAGCTTGATAGCGTTGTTGTAACTTTTCTTGCTCTGTCAAACCATCCTCCAGCGCCCCAGTTTCATGGAACCCCCATGCACCAGTATTGATCTCATTGAAAGTGATCCAATACTTGACCTTATCTTTATAGCGTTCAAAAACAGTTTGCGTAAAGCGTGTAAAATCACTGATAGCTTCTCGACTGGCCCAGCCATTGTATTTTAAGGTCAAACCCAAAGGCATCTCATAGTGCAATAAGGTCACGACCGGCTCAATGTTATACTTTTTCATTTCAGCGATCAAATTATCATAAAATCTCAGACCTGCTTTATTTGGCCGCTTTTCATCACCATTCGGAAAGATCCGAGCCCAGGCGATCGAGATCCGTAACGCTTTAAAGCCCATTTGCGCAAATAATTTGATGTCGGCTGGATATTGATGATAAAAATCTATCCCCCGGCGTTTAGGATAATCACCTACTGTTTTCTCCGCTAGTGCTTTTTTAAGGGAAGCTTTTGTCACATTTCCCATTGAGATCTGACGCCTATCAGTGGCCTTTTTTACGACTTCGGCAGTCGTCAGTCCCTTGCCATCAGTATCAAAGGCCCCTTCGATCTGATTTACCGCTGTAGCACCACCTCATAGAAAATCTTTTGGAAATGTGTGTGGATAATCTGTTTGATACATCTTGCTTACCTTCTTTATCATTAACTCACTTTGAGCGTAGCACTTTTAGGCACATAAAAAGCTGCAGTTTTACCTACAGCCTTTAGTCTTATTCATTTATTCGTTGCCGATTTGCCAATGCTAATTCGGATAAGTAACGATAGAGTGGCAAGATATCGATCCGCTTAGGAAATTCAAATTTCATCGTTGTCAAATTTTCCTTATGTGGCTTTTGATAAACATTTTCTAAAACAGTCACTTTGATCTCACTGTCATCGATCCCAAATCCCGCTGTCTCGATCGTCACATCAACGATTCCATCTAAATAGATCGTGTGGTAAGCAGTCTTTTTACCAGTTGCCCCCTGTTTATCAACAAAAATCATCCGGTAATTTGTAAAGATCAAGGCATCACGAACCAGTTTATAGCCACTGCTGATCGTTTCTTCTGTCAGTAAGAAATCACCATATTCCTGGGTCAATTCACGCACACTGACTTCAGAATAATTTCCCAAGGCACCCTGGACTAGATTTTTAAACATTTGACTCATCCTTTCACAAAATCGTTCATATCTTGATGATAAAAGATTTTAGACAGATCAGCTACTAAAAAGCCTTCTGAAGTGTTTGAAACAAATTTTAGATGACTTTACTGTGTTATCTAAAGTCTATGAAGTTTTAAAATTAGGGGGACATTTGGGGGCACAAAAAACAACCCCAATCAGCGAACCGAGCGGGCACATTCATCTAGTGACGATCTTTCAACCAGTCATAGATGATACTTGATACAAGATTGACTAAGATAGCCAAGATCAAGCTTAGAATTGAAGTGAGCATGGGGACATCTCCTGCTTAGCGAACTGGTTACTCGCAACCTTCTTACCTTCCAACAAAAAGTTGGAGGGTAATTTTTTTGCACTCGCAGTTTG
>NZ_BCVJ01000011.1 GCF_001591685.1 Ligilactobacillus murinus DSM 20452 = NBRC 14221
GAACATGAATTGAATTGGATCTTCTTTATTCAGGCTATGCGCAAAGCTGGAGTATCGATCGAGGCGCTAGTTGAATTTGTTGAGCTATATCGTCTAAAGACTGATACGCGTGCTGCCCAAAAACAATTACTTGTCGAACAACGAGATAAATTAGAACAGCAAAAGCGCGAGATCGAAAAAACTTTGAATTATCTAAATTACAAGTTAGATAATTTTGAAAATCACGTGTTAAATTATGAAATTGAGAAATTACATTACAAAATAGATAAGAAAGATCAATGAGGTCATATGGCAAAAAAACATTTTTATGCAATAAAAAATACGGGGGAAATTTATCGCTCTTGGGCGGAATGCCAAACAGCACTTAAAAAAGTCAAAGCACCTGTATTCAAGGGCTTTGCCACTGAATCAGAAGCTAAGGCATTTTTAGCAGGAAAAAGTCCGACTGCAAGTTTACCAAGTGAAAGTATTTTCGTCGATGGTAGTTTTAATGCGGATAAAGCGATCGTCGGGGGTGCTTTTGTACTGGTAAAAGATGACAAAAGTGTTCATGAACAAACGATCCGAGATGATAAGCATACTGAGATCTTGCGTTTACGCAATGTCGGAGGTGAACTGTTAGCTACGATCTATGCCTTAAAGTATGCATTGTCGCTTGGAATGAGAGAAGTTACGATCTGTCATGACTACCAAGGGATCGCTAGCTGGGCAGATGGTTCTTGGCAAGCAAAACAAGATATTACTAAACGTTATGCTGCATTTGTTGAGCAAGTTATCAAAAAAGAGGGGCTACAGGTCCATTTTCAAAAGATCTCGGCTCATACGGGGGTAAAATTCAACGAACGGGCCGATCAATTAGCTAAACAAGCCGCAGAAATAACTAGTTGAGTACAAAAGAAGCTGTATTAGGCTTCTTTTTTTATGCTAAAAAAAAGCTACCCACGAAATGTAGGTAGCCGTGAAAGCTCAAAGCTTATTTTGAGCTGGAGCTAGATGAGGAAATGTAATCGGATAAGACATCTTTTAAGTCACTATCTTTGATGTTTACATTACCTTCTTTGAATTCTTTAGCAATGATCTTTTGCAATGCTGTTGAATCATTTAGTTTTTCATCAATAATTTGATCTTTCAATTCTTTTGTATGGTCAGCCATCTTGCCCTTGCCAGGGTTCTTGATACTGTAGATGACGTGGTAACCGTAGCTTGTCTTGACTGGTTCTTGTGAGAATTCACCTTGTTTCAAAGCAAAAGCAGCTTTTTTGAAGTCACTATCAAGAGAAGTATCCATGTTATTGAATGAAGGTAATTTACCACCATCGTTCTTAGTAGATTCATCGATCGATTTTTCTTTAGCTAACTTCTTGAAGTTATCCCAAGAGCCATCTTTTTTCAATTCTTCGATGATCGCATTAGCGTCTTCTTTCTTAGATACTAAGATCTGTGCGACTGTGATCGTTGGTTCATAGCTCTTCCATTGTTTCTTTAAGTCGGCATTAGTGATCTTAGTATTAGCGATCACAGCTTGACGTAGCAATAAGTTAGAACGAATGCTCTTCTTGAATGCTGAAGCTGTCATACCATTTTGTGCTAAAACAGTCGAGAAAGAAGAACCATATTGTTTTTTATACTTATTGTATTCTTTGTTAACTGCTTTATCAGTGACTTTATCACCATACTTGCCTTCTAAGATCTTATCTAAGATCATTTGTTGTAAGACTTGCTTACCTGAAGTAGTCTTTTTCATACTGTCGTAGTATTGGCTTTCAGTGATCTTACCACCTGATGTTGTTGCAACTGTCTTAGATGAACAAGCTGCTAAGGTGAAAGTCAACAAGATGCCGGCTAAAGCGGCAAACCATTTTTTCATTATGTTACACATCCAATCGTAAAATTAATAATTCTAATATAACACAAGTCACGTCTAAATTATCAATGTTTTAATAATTTTTAAGAAAAATCAATCGTTTTGTTGAGGTAATTTAGCTTGGATCTCTTTGGCTAAGGGTTCTACTTGTTCACGATAGTTTTCGATCTCTTGGGTCAAACTGTTGATCACAGGCTCAGAAGCTTTGAGTTCGGCTGAAAATTTAGCCACATTTTCTTTGACTTTTTCGACTTTAGCAAGATAATCTGTTATTTGTTCTACAGTTTGATCAAAAGCGATCATTTTTTGGGTGAGATATTTTAAGATCTCATCGCGCTTACTATAAGCATAAGCGCCGAGAGCCCCAGTAATGGTCAAAGTCCACAAAAATTTTTTCATTTTTTTCAGTCCTTTATCTGCTCGGTGATCTTATTTGCGATCACTTGCAATTTTTCTGGTGTGTAGTCAGCAGAATTATCGACAAAGGTCATTCCAAACCCATCTTCATTACTATAACGTGGTAAGAGATGGATATGTGAATGAAAGACCGTTTGATAGGCGACTTCACCGTTGTTATTGACGATGTTTAGTCCCTTGATCGTTGGGTCGGACGCTTTGATTGCACGTGCGATCTTAGGTAAGCGGCTAAAAACATCACTAGCTAATTGTTCATCGTATTCAAAGAGGTCAGAAACGTGCTTTTTAGGTACTACCAATGTGTGCCCTGGAGTCGCTTGTGAGATATCTAAAAAGGCTTTGACTTTATCGTCTTCATAGACGGTCACACTTGGGATCTCCCCGGCGATGATTTTGCAAAAGATACAGTCTGTCATATAAAAACCTTCTTTCAAAAATTTTAAATCTGCTTTTAGTATACACTATCTGAGTCGAATTTGTTGTAAACTAAATATTAAAAGGAAATAATGGAGGAAGGTCATGTTGGGAAAACAAACACATAGAATGCAATGCGGTATGATGTATAATGATTTAGATCCTGAGCTGATGCGAGCACGTCAAAAGACTATGGCCTTAACGACGGCGTATGCTCAAAGTTACTCGCAAAGTCCAGCCAAACGCGAAGCATTGTTAGCAAAAATTTTAGGCAAGATCGGCAAAAATGTTCATTTTGAACCGACTTTTCGATGCGAGTTTGGGAAGAACATCTCGATCGGGGATAACTTTTTTGCAAATTTTGATTGTATTATGCTTGATGGGGCTAAGATCACGATCGGGAACAATGTTTTATTTGGTCCACGGGTAGGTATTTATACCGCAGATCATACAATTGATAAAACTGAGCGCCAATTGGGAGATTGTCAAGCTAAACCAGTCACGATCGGCGATAATACTGTGATCGAATCGGGAAATGTGGTCACACATGATATTCCTTCTAACGTAGTCGCATATGGCGATCGAAAGATCACAGCAGCTGATAAAACGGGCTATGATCCCACCAAAATTTAGATAAGTAGGTAATTTAGATGACACTAGAAATTGAAAATTTAGTCGGTGGTTACTCACGTGTTCCAGTTCTAAAAGATATTTCATTTACGGTCAAAGCCGGTGAATTAGTCGGTTTGATCGGCTTGAACGGGGCAGGTAAATCTACGACCATCAAGCACATTATTGGATTGTTACGCCCACAAAAGGGAAAGATAACTTTAGAAGGTGTGACCTTAAAATCAGATCCTAAAACATACAAGCAAAAAATGGCTTATATTCCTGAGACTCCGATCTTATACGAAGAATTGACTTTACGTGAGCATATCGAGTTAACGATCATGGCTTATGGATTAGAAGCTAAAAGTGCTTGGCAACGCGCTCAAAAATTACTTGAGCTCTTTAGATTAGAAAATAAATTGGATTGGTTCCCAGCTAATTTTTCTAAGGGGATGAAACAAAAGGTGATGATCGTTTGTGCCTTTATAACAGAGGCTAAACTTTATATCATCGATGAACCATTTTTGGGACTTGATCCTTTAGCGACTCAAGATCTCTTAGATTTGATCGATCAAAAAAAGCAAGCTGGGGCAGCCGTTTTGATGTCGACGCATGTTTTGAGCACAGCCCAAGAATACTGTGATCGCTTTGTCATGATCGATCAAGGTCAAGTAACTGCTAAAGGTGATCTAGCAAGTTTGCGGACACAGTTTGGCGATGAAACAGCTTCTTTAGCAACGATCTATCTCAAGCTCACAGGGGCAGGTGAAAAACATGCTTGATCTGTGGAAAATGCGCCAAAAAACTCATCAAAAGCAGATGTTTAAGTATTTACGCTATGTACTAAATGATCACTTCATCTTAGCGTTGCTTTTCATCTTGGGTGGCTTAGCTTTGAGCTATTCAAATTATCTCAAAGCCCTCTCGCCCCAAGCAGAGATCTGGTATGCTAAACCGTTAGTGTTACTTATTTTAGTCATAAGCTTACAAGTCGGACGGTTGGCAACATTGTTAAAACCAGCTGATATCGTATTTATTTCACCCCGACAAGCTGAAATGGGCCAATATTTACAAAAAGCTTTACAGTCATCGTTAATTTTTGCTTGGGTGTTTGATACATTAGTGATGTTGGCTTTGACGCCATTCTTACTTGTTGCTGCTAAATTGACAGTAGTCCAGCTCATCTTTTTATGGCTATTGCTACTAGTATTGAAATATTTACAACTAGAGCGAAAACTACTAGGCCTTTATCAAGCTCAATTTGCTAGTGGACGATGGAAGTGGTTCTTAGATATTGGCTTTTGTGGTCTCTTATTAGGGACAAGTCTTTATTTAGATCCATTATATCTATTATTAGTAGCTGCACTTTTGACAGGTTATATCGATAAGTCAAAAAAAGCTCTCACGACACAGGCTGTATTTAACTGGGAAGTGGCTATTGAGACTGAAAATGAAAGAATGTTGCAGTTATATCGTTTCTTTGCGCTCTTTACCGATGTACCTAATTTGCAAGTCGCAGCCAAACGACGGCGCTATTTAGATCGTCTGTTACCACAAGCTAAGCCTGGTGGAAGTTTTACTTACCTCTACTGGCGGGCCCTGGTACGCAATGGTGAAACCAGTGGCTTAGTATTACGGTTAACGGTCTTAGGTGCTGTTATCTTGTATTTCATCACTGAACCGTGGCTAGCCTTAGCTCTAGCAGTGCTATTTGTCTATTTGCTTGGATTTCAGTTGTTTTCTTTGTATCACCACTACGACGAAATAGTTTTTATGCATATCTATCCGTTAGATCCAGAAAATAAACAAAAAGCATTTCAGAAAATGTTAGGGCAATTATTGTTTGTGGTCGCGGTGATCTTTACGTTAGTTAGCTGGATACAGTTACAAAATAGTTTATTTAGTCTCGAATTTTTAGGTGTTTTAGTGCTTGAGATCGTATTATTGACTCGGCCTTATCTTAAGGGACGCTTAGCAAAAAGAGCTTGACACTGAGTCTAGTTCTTTGTAGACTTATTTTAGTTATCGATATTTTCAAAAGGAGAGCCCCAGATGGATTTCAATTTGGAACATGGCTGGGAGATCTTACCGATCGATGGCGATACTGGCACTGCTTATATGGCGGTGAATAACGATGAACGTATCTTTATCAAGCGTAATACTTCGCCGTTTTTGGCGGCTCTTTCATTAGAAGAGATCGTTCCACGCTTGATCTGGTCAAAGCGGACAGTCTCAGGTGACACTCTGACTGCACAAGAGTGGTTGAATGGTCGTTCGCTAAAACGTGAAGAGATGTGTTCGCTCCAGGTCTCGGAATTATTAGCTCGGATGCATGGTTCCAAACTTTTAAAAAAGATGCTGTTACGGGTCGGAGGCAAGACGTATACGCCGGCTGATCTGTTGGCACAATATTTTAATGGTTTGAGTTCTGAATTACGTCAGCATCCACTATTATCCGAAGCAACGTCGCGATTGAAGGCAAACCAGCCGCAACTTGAACGCTCGAATTACGAAGTATGTCATGGCGATTTAAATCATAAAAACTGGCTCTTATCTGAGACAGGACAGCTATATCTAGTAGATTGGGAAGCCGTTAAGTTGGCTGATCCGGCTTTAGACCTTAGTATGTTAATGTGTCAATATGTCCCACGCAAAGACTGGAAGCAATGGTTGACGCGGTATGCAAAAAAAGAACCGTCACCGGATATGATGAAACGCATTTATTGGTATGCGGTCATGAATCTTTTGTTAGTTATCAAACACAACTATCAGCGTGGTCATTTCCATGAAATGAACCAAGACATTATCAAGCTTAATCAAGTAATCAAGAAGCAAAATTATATTTAAAATTGATGGGGATAAAAGGCATCAAAAACCTTTTGTCCCTTATTTAGTGAATTTTAGTTGAAAGGAAGTCTATGTATTAACTACATAGCAATTTATCATGCGTTTACGAAATAAACCTTGGGCTAAGCCCTTGATCCAAGAAAACCCACAATATGTCGTAACTGATCCGGCAACTTTACGTGGTAATTGGCAAAGTCGTTTTGAAAAAGAACAACCACTATATGTCGAGATCGGGATGGGGAAGGGCCGTTTTATCGTTGAGATGGCCAAGAAATATCCTGAGCGTAATTTTATCGGTCTTGAAATGCAAACAGTTGCTACAGGGATCGCCTTGAAAAAACAACTCGAGGCCAAATTGCCTAATCTCCAGTTAGTGTGTGCTAACGGCAGTGGTTTGACCGAATTCTTCGAACCAAATGAAGTTAGTGGGATCTATTTGAATTTTTCTGATCCATGGCCTAAGAATCGTAATGAAAAACGGCGCTTGACTTATAAGAGTTTTTTGGCTCAATATGAAGAAGTGATGCAAGCTGACGGTCATCTTGAATTCAAGACCGATAATCGTGGCTTATTTGAATATTCATTGACGAGTTTGAACAATTATGGGATGGTATTTGATCAAGTATGGCTAGATCTTCATCAGACACCAGATGTTGAAGATAATGTGATGACTGAATATGAAGAAAAATTCAGCCAAAAAGGTCAACCGATCTATAAACTCGAAGCTCATTTCAAAGCTTAGGCAAAAAAATTTTAAAAGCTAAGAGGATAAGTTATAATATACAAAAAGTAAGTAATTTATCTTGGAGGTATTTAAGATGGAAAAATTAGCAAAGATGGATAAAAAAGCATTAGAAGAAAAATTGAGCACAGGGAAGTATGTATTATTCTTTACCGCTGACTGGTGCCCAGATTGCCGTTTTATCAAACCAGCAATGCCTGAGATCGAAGCCAACTTTTCACAATTCGAATTTATCTTAGTCGATCGTGATGAAAATATCGACCTTTGCCAAGAAATGATGATCATGGGGATCCCAAGTTTTGTCGTGTATGAAGACGGTAAAGAAAAAGCTCGTTTTGTGAATAAAGATCGTAAGACGAAAAAAGAAGTAGAAGACTTCTTGAATAATATCTAAAACAAAGGAAGTATCAAATAATGTTAATTGCTAGCTATAATCCGACCCAAATGGGTGATGTTTTATTGACGATGGTGCGCCCTGAAGCAGCAGCGCAAGCAACTGAACAAAAAGGACGGATCGTTCGTATTTTTAATGCCGAAAATAATGAAACTTTAGGGTTCAACTTTTTTGATGTCAGTGAGATCTTGGTTGATCTAGCTGGCAAAGGTCAAGTTTTCTTGGATCAAGCTCAAGTTGAAGCTTTGAATCAAGCTTTACAAACAGCGGGGTTCGAACCTGAATTGGTCTTTGATGATGAACCTAAATTTGTGGTGGGCTATGTAGCTGAATTGACAGAACATCCAGATTCAGATCATTTGCATATCGCTAAGATCGAAGTCGATAATGACCAAACCTTGCAGATCGTATGCGGCGCACCGAATATTGAAGCTGGGCAAAACGTGGTCGTTGCTAAAGTTGGTGCGATGATGCCAAATGGTGCGATGATCTGGCCAGGTAAATTGCGGGGTGTCGATAGCTATGGGATGGTTTGTGCTGCTCGTGAGCTTGAGTTACCTAATGCGCCTAAAAAGCGTGGTATCTTAGTTCTTGATCCCGCTGAATTTGCAGCTAAGACAGCTTTTGATTTTGAAAAGGGGGCTAAGCTATTTACAGCTTAGTTTAGTAGATCTCACCTGGGACTGTGATAAGTCCTAGGTGTTTTTTTACATAAAGTTTTATAAAAGTGGTAAAAAACCTTTTCTCCATTTTGAATAATTACTATAATGAATTTAAAAGTAAATTAGACAGACAGTTAGGATGAACACCATGGAACATTATGATGGACCAGCCTTTTACAGAAATAATGGTCGCCCAGCTACAAAAACGCGGGTTCAGACTAAAGTACCAGCTAAAACTGAAAAAGCACCGACTAAAATAGCGACAAGTAACCAAAAGGAACGTTTAAATGGAACTTCACGGGCTTTTAGTCCAAGAAAAGTCCCGCGCTCTTTAGTTGCCGAGCGTGTTGTAAAAAAACGCCCTGATTACGATAAATTGGTGCGTTCATTAAAGAAAGCCCCCGAAGATTATTTACTCTTTGAAGGGACTGTTTTACTAGGAACTCAAGCGATCGATCTGACGGTAAGTCGCCAGTTTGATAATACAGATACTAAATTGCCTAAACACCCGACGGTATCATCACAACTAAAAACACCAACATTAGCTTCGGACAGTCGATCAACTAGTTCTAGTTTAGCGACTAGTGAAAGTATGAGCGACACAACAAGCCAGGTCCACTCGACAAGTTCGACTAGCCAGTTGCAAAGTTCAGTAAGTGATACGCGCACTCAAAGCATGAGCCCAGCTAACAGTAACAGTGAGGCAAAGAGCGTAAGCCAAAGTCAAGTAACTTCAGAGCTTAGTTCACAAGTTGACCTCACTAGTGAAATCGCTACTAGACCAGAGTCTCCCAAAATGACCGGGCTCAAAGCAGCCTTGGCACATGAAAGCTCTTTGACGCAAAGCGAACCAAGTGTGTCAGCGAAACTGACATTACCTAAGGATGGACCTGAGCCTTATCAATTTCCAGCACTTAGTTTATTACCTGCACCAGTGATCAATGACGATCCTGCATTGGATG
The DNA here is from genome assembly GCF_001591685.1 of Ligilactobacillus murinus DSM 20452 = NBRC 14221. Lineage (GTDB taxonomy): Bacteria > Bacillota > Bacilli > Lactobacillales > Lactobacillaceae > Ligilactobacillus > Ligilactobacillus murinus. The sequence continues at coordinate 8,912 of NZ_BCVJ01000011.1, forward strand.
ATTGGGTCAAAAGTCAGGTCCAAACGTTAAATGAGACACTCAAAGCGTTTCATGTTGAGGCGACTGTTAGTGATTGGACTATTGGCCCGACGGTTACGCAATTTGAATTGACTTTGGGACGGGGAGTCAAGGTCAACAAGATCACCAATTTAAATGATGATCTCAAACTTGCCTTAGCTGCTAAAGACATTCGGATCGAAGCGCCGATCCCAGGTAAAAGTAGTGTTGGGATCGAGATCCCCAATAAAACTTCACGCCCAGTCATGTTATCTGAAGTCTTGTGTTCAGATAAATTCCAAGAAGCTTCTTCACCATTGACAGTAGCTTTAGGAGTCGATCTATTTGGCAAGCCCCAGATCACAGACTTACAAAAAATGCCCCATGGCTTGATCGCAGGGGCTACCGGTTCGGGTAAATCGGTCTTTATCAATAGTTTGCTTGTTTCCTTACTCTATAAAGCTTCACCTAGTGAAGTGAAGTTGGTCTTGATCGATCCTAAAGCAGTCGAGATGGCGCCTTATCATGATCTGCCCCATTTACTAGCGCCCGTGATCTCTGATGCTAAAGCAGCTGCGGCCGCGTTGAAATGGCTCGTAAATGAGATGGAAGAGCGGTATCAACGTTTAGCTGCTGCTGGGGCTCGTAACTTAGAGGCTTATAATGAAAAAGCTAAGGCAGCCGGTGAGTATGGGCTGCAATTGCCATATATCGTGGTAGTGATCGATGAATTAGCTGATCTTATGATGGCAGCTTCGTCTGAGGTCCAAGATCATATTGCCCGGATCACGCAAAAAGCTCGGGCAGCTGGGATCCACTTATTAGTTGCGACCCAACGACCAAGTGTGGATGTTTTGACCGGAACGATCAAAAATAATATTCCGACTCGGATCGCTTTTATGGTCTCAAGCCAAGTCGATTCACGAACGATCTTGGATACTGCTGGGGCCGAACGCCTTTTAGGTCGTGGCGATATGCTCTATTTGGGAAATGGTTCGGGGCAACCGACCCGGTTGCAAGGGACTTATATTGAAGATGAGGTCGATGCGGTGACTGATTTTGTTAGACAGCAAGGTAAGCCTAAGTACGCTTTTGATCCCGATAGTTTGAAAAAACGTGCAGTAGAATCAGAAAAACAAGATGATCTTTTGCCTCGAGTTTTAGACTATATCGTTAATGAAGAGACGATCTCAACTTCCAAGTTGCAACGAGTCTTTTCGATCGGCTATAATCGTGCTGCCGCGATCATCGATGATCTTGAAGCTAAACAATATATTTCACCAGCGCATGGTGCCAAGCCACGGAAGGTCTTTTTGACTCAAGAAGGCTTGAATAAATTGCGCAGTGTATAATAAAAAGACAAACGCTCAATAAGTGAGGTTTGTCTTCAATCTAAGACTGAGGTATACTCAGTCTTTTTTTGATACATTTATTCGTTAAATATAAAATTTAAAAATTCTGGGAAATGTTTAGCCCAGTAAAATTCACTATGAGATTCAGCTGCAAAAATATTTAGTGAGATATTATCCATTGGATGCCCTGTTCGTAAAAGTGTCTGATAGTAGCGCAAAGATTCATCAATATAGGCTTGGGCCTGCTTTTCAGGAGCCAAAACTTCATCGTCACCAGCATCATTTTCACTAGCTCCTGTTTGAATATAGACCTTATTGCCAGGGTGCAAGGGATGAGAAGTGATAAACTGCGTGAATTTTACTTGATTCAACCAGGCAGCACTAGAAAAAACGCCTAAATTTCCAAAGATCTCAGGGTACAGTGAACCGGCATAGGCTGTGATATAGCCACCCATTGAACTTCCAGCTAGCAACGTGGTCTCACGTTGAGGTAAGGTACGATATTTTTTATCGATGAATGGCTTGACAGTATCTACTAGCCAGTCAACATATGCTCGACCTAGACCGCCAAAATACCCGGTACCATCAGATGTTTGAAATTCAGTCTTCCATGGTGAATATTCATCGAGACGGTGTTCGGCGCTATTGTCGATCCCGACAATGATCATTTGTGGCAATTCGAGGTGTTGTTTGATCAGGGGAATGACCTTCCACGAATAACCTGCAAACGCTTCGCGACTGTAAAAAACATTTTGCCCATCGTGCATATATAAAACCGGATAATGACGCTCATTTTTAAAATAATCTCGGGGAAGTAGTACTCGGATCCTGCGCTCATTTGAAAAATAAGGCACAAATAGATAATGAGTCCGTAGCTCGAGATAATAACTGTTTTGAGGCATAATATAGCAGTTCCTTTCCCAATTTCTTGCATATATGACCAAGATATACTGAAAAAAACTTTTTGTCCAGCTATGGTCAAAATTTTATTTATATAAAAATAAAATGATAAAAAATGGTATTCACATTAGTTGTGATTTGTGTTAATATTAACGAAAAATTAAATGAAAGTTAGTTAATGCTGGGTGAAATAAAATTTATTTTGGCTTTTTAAGCGGGATAAGCGTTTAGAGTGACTAAGGTATTGTAAATTAAAAAAGGTGGAGGAAATTATATGCATTTTGAGAAATGTCAATTACATAGTAAGGTTTTAGGACGTTCGATGAATTTTAATGTTTATGGTCATGCGGGAAGACCGATCTTAGTTTTTCCGGCTTCTGGTGGTAGTCATAATGAATATGGTGATTTTGGGATGATCGCAGCATGTCAGCGTTGGATCGATAGTGGTCAGGTACGCTTTTTTACCCCAGATTCGTTTGATAAGGAAGCTTTTGAGGCTAATGAGAAAAGTCCCCATGATCGTGCCTTAGCGCATATGGCTTATGAGCGCTTTATCGTTGAAGAATTAGTACCACTTATCTATGACAAGACAAACTGGTCCGGAAGTTTGATAACAACTGGATGTTCGATGGGGGCATATCATGCAATGAATTTTGGGCTCAAATTCCCTGAGATCTTTGATACTGTTATTTCGTTAAGTGGACTATATGATCTGCGGTTTGTCGTAGGTGATTATGGCGCTGATGAGCTAGTTTACTACAATTCACCAACTGATTATCTATGGAATTTAGCTGATCCATGGTTTTTTGAAAAATATCGGCAAAATACTTATATCATCTGTACCGGTCTAGGACCTTGGGAAGAGGTTGACGAGACTCGCAAACTTGAAGCTGTTTTTAAGGCTAAGCAGATCCCAGGTTGGTTTGATTACTGGGGGAAAGATGTTTCGCATGACTGGGTCTGGTGGAAAAAACAGATGCCATATTATTTAAGTAAATTATCCGAAACGGGACAAATTTGAGTAGAAGGGACAAGATATAATGAATTTTATTGTTATTTCGCCCCATTTTCCTGCAAATTTTGAGCAATTTTCAGTGAGTCTCAGCAATAATGGGATCACGACTTTGGGGATCGGGGATAAAGCCTACGATGAATTGACACCTAGTTTGCGCACCGCATTGCATGAGTACTACAGAGTCGATGATATGGAAGATTATGACCAAATGTATCGAGCAGTAGCGTACTTTGCATTTAAATACGGTAAGATCGATCGCTTGGAATCACATAATGAATATTGGCTGTTTCAGGATGCTAGATTGCGGACAGATTTTAATATCCCAGGCTATAAGAGTGATGAGATGGATAAGATCAAGTATAAGTCAAAGATGAAACAGGTCTTTTTGAGCCACGATATTCCAGTTGCACTAGGAAAAGTTTTTCAGACCGCAGAGGAAGGCTGGAATTTACTAGAACAGTTCGGTTATCCAGTGATCGTTAAACCCGATTCTGGAGTCGGAGCTAGTGACACGTATAAGATCAGTACGCCGGAAGACTTTACTGCTTTTTTGACCAAACGTACTCCTGATGTAACTTATTTTATGGAAGAATTCATCGAAGGAGACATCATAACTTTTGATGGTCTGACAGATCAAACTGGACGTGTGGTTTTTTATTCTTCACTCGTTTACCAAGAGCCTGCTTTAGATACAGTCCATCGCACAGGTGACATGTATTTTTATGAGACACGTGACATTGACGCAGATCTTTATGAGTTAGGAATGAAAAGTGTAGCAGCTTTTGATATTCGGGAAAGATTTTTCCACTTCGAGTTCTTTAGAACAGCAGATGACAAGCTCTATGCCTTAGAGATCAACTGTCGTCCACCAGGTGGGCCTTCGATCGATCTGATGAATCATGCTCATCAGTTGAGCTTGTTTGAAGAATATGCTCATTTAGTTAAAGAAAATAAATTCTATGGCGATAGTACTTGTCCGTATTACAGTGTCTATATTTCACGAAGTAACAAGCAAGATTATCGCTATGACCTAGCTAAGATCAGACAAAAATATGGAGATGAGCTAAAAGAGATCCAACATGTTCCAGGGGTGTTTGCTGAGATCATGGGAGATGTTGGCTATATTTTCAATACTAAGACTAAAGAACAGATGCACGCGATAATCGAATTTGTTGGTGCACTCAAGACATAGAAATAAGAAATGAGCCGATCAGAATTTTGGTCGGCTTTTTGTATGGCTATGACTTTAAAAAGGTTTGCGATCTATGGTAAACTTAGCTTAATTGTTAATTAAGAAAAGAGGATATTTACCATGAATATGGACACCACATATTTTTTTGTAGGCATCAAGGGGACGGGGATGAGTGCGTTAGCCCTTATTTTAAATGACAAGGGTTATAAAGTTGCCGGTTCAGATATTGAAAAATATACGTTTACACAACGTGGCTTAGAACAGGCTGGAATTGAGATTTTCCCATTTGACGAAAAAAATATCCATGACAAGATGACGATCGTTGCTGGTAATGCTTTTGGTGATGAGCAAGAAGAGATCAAAAAAGCACGTGAATTAGGCTTAAAAGTTATGCGTTATCCGGAAGTTGTTGAAATGTTGATCGAAGAGACGACAAGCATTGGGGTCGCTGGTGCCCATGGTAAGACGAGTACTTCAGGTTTGTTGGCCCATGTTTTAAGTGGGGTCTCACCAACAAGTTATTTGGTCGGAGATGGCTCAGGTAAAGGGATCCCTGATGCACGTTTCTTTGTATTTGAAGCTGATGAATATCGTCGCCATTTTGTAGCATACCATCCAGACTACACGATCATGACCAATATCGACTTTGATCACCCTGATTATTTCACTGGGATCGAAGATGTTTGTGATGCTTTTGAAACGTTGGCTAAACAAACTAAAAAAGGCCTCTTTGTCTGGGGTGAAGATAAATATCTTCGCAAACTAAAAGCCGATGTACCAGTATATTATTATGGGACTGAAGCTGATGACGATGTGCGTGCTGAAAATATCAAACGTACGACTAAGGGCTCAACTTTTGATGTGTATTTACACGATGAATATTTAGGCAACTACGAGATCCCAATGTTTGGTAAGCATAACATCTTGAACAGTTTAGCTGTTATCGCTGTTTCGCACATGGAAAAAGTCGATCAAGAAGAGATCAAAAAAGAATTATTGACTTTCAAGGGGGTCAAGCGGCGTTTTACTGAAAAGCGTGTTGCTGACATGGTGATCATTGATGACTATGCTCACCATCCATCTGAGATCACTGCGACTTTAGATGCTGCGCGCCAACAATACCCAGATAAGAAGATCATTGCAGTTTTCCAACCGCATACTTTCAGCCGGACGGTCGCATTGATGGACGAATTTGCTAAGAGTTTAGATCTAGCCGATAAAGTCTATTTGACTGATATTTTCAGTTCGATCCGTGAACATGACGGTAAAGTTTCTGCCAAAGATCTAGGTGAAAAGATCACTAAAGGTGGCGAAGTTTTAGCTCTAGATAATATGTCACCATTACTTGATTACCATGATGATGTCGTTGTCTTTATGGGTGCCGGTGATATTCAAAAATACGAATATGCTTATGAAAAATTATTGAGCGATCTTAGCTTGAATAATAACTAATAAAAGACGATGCGTTAAGCGCTCTATGAATAACAAAACCTCACTATGATGCAGATCTTTAACAGCATAGTGAGGTTTTTTGTTATTCAGGTAAGAGAATGACAGCATCTAACAAGCGGTTAGCATAACTGGTATTAGCATTGAAGTTATGGTAGACCCACTTTGCTTCAGTGACATTATCGGTGATGATCCCATCTACATCCAAGAAGGCGGCCTTTTTAAGATCTTCCTCGCTATTGACAGTCCAAGAATAAACTTTTTTAAAACTGAGCTTGGCCTGGGTGACAAAAGAGTCATTTAACGTTGTCTTTTCCATCGTATAACCATTAGCTGGTGTCTGCGGGAAGATGAAATTATACGGTAGGATATAGTAAGCATTTAGTGTAGGAGCATATTTTTTAGCACTAGTAATAACTTTGTAGTCAAGTGATTGTAACTCATGATTATTTTGTTTGAGCGTAGTTTTGTATGTGTCAAAGAAATTTTTTAACATATTTTTTGAATCACGTTTAGTTGTCTTGATCTCGACTAATAGTCTTTGCTCATATTGTTTGGCAACGCTCAGATACTCGTCGAAACTAGGGATCTTAGCTTGGTGACCATTTTCGTGTACGGTCAAAGCAGTCAATTGAGCCAGTGTCAGCTCTTGGGGGCTAGTATCAAGATCGGCGAGTTGCTTTAGATTTTCATCATGCATGACGACAAATTTATGATCTTTGGTTTCTTGAATATCGATCTCGATGTAATTTGGTTTAGCTTGGGCAGTCTTACGAAGAGCAGGGATCGTATTTTGGACGCCATTTTTTGCATCGACTCCACGGTGTGAGATGATCAATGGTGTTTGACCTAAATGAACTAAGTAGGCCCCGTTACCTAAAAGAGCTCCAAGTGTAAATAAAGCGAACAATGGCTTAGCTATCTTGCTGAGCCAGCTTTTTTTAGTACTTTTGTAAGTCGCTAAGGTAACGTCAGCTGGTAAAATGAGCTGTAAAAGGGCAACGCTAGCCCAAACAGAGATCAGAAATGAGCCGATCTGCAGTAAGGTAACATTGATACTTCCACCGATAAGCGCACTCAACGGATTCTGATCGAGTCCAAGTTGGATCGAATATAAAATACCGATCAGTCCTAAGTTAGTGATAAGCGCAATAAATGAGATCTTTAGTAGTTTTAGCGTATAAGCCCAAAACTTATTTCTAGTTAGTTGCCAACTTTGTGCGAGCGCTGCTTTGATCTTGACTTTTTCAAAAAGCATCAGCGGTAAAACGAAGAGCAGGCGGATGCTCAAAATAAAGATCGCTAAGTAAAAAATACCGAGCAAAGTTGCATAAAGTGGTTTTTGTAAGAGAAAATCCAAGATAAATTCAGGGATGACTATTTTACTCAAAAGTGGCGAATTAAAGAAGATCCCACTAAAAGGCACGATCAATAAGAAATAGCCGGCAAAAAAGAAGATCCCGAGTGGATCGAGCTGGCGTAATTGCCGAGCCGTGTTTTTTAAGATCGCACGAAAGCTGAATTCATCTTGCCTGATCAAAACAACACCGTTTAGGATGAGCGCAAATTGCCCAAAAACACAGATGATCAAAATGATCAATTCCAAAAGTAAGCCCAAGGTGATATAGGGATGGCTCGTAACGAGTGAAAGTGCATTGGTATAAGATAAATAGGGGATCGCACCTAAATTCAATAGTAGCGAAGTCCACGCATTAAAGAGGGGGATAATCGCGACCTCAAGTGAAAGTTCGACCACTAAAAAGAGGATCAGATAATTTTTCCAATGTAAGCTAAAATCGCGTTTTAAACGCATCGTATCACTCCGATTTTTTAAATTTTATTACATTGTACCCAATACAATGCGCTAGAACAATAATTATCCCTAAATCTAGGTAATTTGATCTAGACCTAACGATTGAGCAAAAAGAAGGGGTATGCTATCATTAAGGCAGACCACTTAGAGGAAGGTGAAGCTATATGCCTGATGATGTGCATCGGCAGGGCAAAACGATCGCTGAGATCAAAGAAGGCGATTCATTGACTGTAACGGAAAGTATCTCAGAACGAGATCTATTGATCTATTTGGGACTGACTAACGATAATAACCCACTGTATATTCAAAATGAATATGCACAAAAATTAGGGCACGCTGGTCCAGTTGTGCCGCCAGTATTGTTGAGTGGGATCATTACGAGCTCAGTTTCAAAATTATTACCTGGACCTGGGAGTGAAGTGGTGAATTTTTCAGCTAACTTCATTCGGCCAGTCTATCATGATGAGATCGTCACATTCAGTTTTGAAGTGATCAAAGTTGATACGATGAAAGAAGTTGTGATGATCTCAGTTGAGGGTAGTAACCGTCAAAATGAACGCGTTTTAGATTCAGTTGTCATGGCTCGGCCTCCGCGTCAGCAAGATTAGCTACATTTATGATCAATTAAATACTTGAAAGAAGGAGAATTTTATGAATAATAATCCCGAAGTTTACAACAATAGTAATGCTGGCTTGAACAGTTTCTTTACTAAGATGTATGGGTATATGAGTGCTGCAGTAGCAGTTTCGGCGCTAACGGCTTTCTTTGGTTCGTTTAGCCCAACTGTGATCCGGTTTATGAGTAATCCGATCGCCTTATTTGCAGTCTTTGGGGTCCAATTAGTTTTGGCTTACTCCATGTCGTCGCTTAAGTCACAACGTTCACCTTTAGTGAGTGCTTTAGGTTTGTTCGTCTTTGCAGGGTTGGAAGGTCTACTCTTTAGTGGGATCTTTATCGTCTACACTGCCCAAAACATTACCAGTGCTTTTGTTTCCGCCTTTGTGATGTTTGCTGTTTTGTCCTTTATGGGCTCAACAACTAAAAAAGATCTCTCAGGGATCGGTCGCCAAGCTCGTGCCGCTTTGATCGCGTTTATCATCGTCTCGTTGATCAACTTGTTCTTGCAAAGCCCAATGATCACTTATGTCTTTTCCTTTATCGGTTTAGTGATCTTTGCTGGTCTGACAGCTTGGGATACCCAACGCTTACGTCAAATGTATCTTCAAATGGGTTCACAAGTAAATGTTAATAATTTGGCCTTGATGGGTGCTTTACAGCTCTATTTAGATTTTATCAACATTTTTATCTTCTTGTTGAATATCTTTACTGGTGCTGGTGGCAACCGCGACTAGTCAAACGAGTCTCTTCGACTTTTCGGAGAGGCTTTTTTTATTTCTACGAAAAATTTGTTAAAATAAAAGAAACTAGATAAGAGGACGGATCGATATGGCAGAAGATAAGAAAATGTTATTAGTGGATGGCAATAGCGTGGCTTTTAGAGCCTTCTTTGCACTCCATAATCAATTAGAACGCTTTGTCAATCACGCTGGGCTGCATACTAATGCGATCTATGGCTTTAAATTGATGCTAGACAAGATCTTGGGCGATGTTTTACCGAGTAATGTTTTAGTTGCTTTTGATGCTGGCAAAGTGACTTTTAGAACGAAAGCTTATGCTGATTACAAAGGTGGGCGTTCCAAGACCCCAAATGAATTGTCAGAACAGTTTCCTTACATCAGAGAATTGCTTGATGCTTATGGGATCAAACACTATGAATTACCAGAATATGAAGCTGATGATATTATCGGAACGATGGCAGCCAAAGCAGAAAAAGCAGGGTATCAAGTCACGATCGTAACGGGTGACCGCGATCTGACGCAGTTGACGACTGATAAGACGACCGTTGCAGTAACGATCAAAGGGGTAACGGAGATCGAAGAATATACACCAGCTCATGTGGTCGAAAAATATGGCTTACAACCAGCACAGATCGTTGATATGAAGGGCTTGACAGGTGATAGCTCAGATAACTATCCGGGGGTAACTAAAGTCGGTGAAAAGACTGCGATCAAACTTTTAAAACAATACGACACGATCGAAGGGATCTATGAAAACATTGAAGCGATGAAAAAGTCCAAGTTAAAAGAAAACTTGATCAATGATAAAGAGCTCGCATTTCAATGTAAAGATCTTGCGACGATCAGAAAAGATGCTCCAGTAGCCCTCACTTTAACTGAGACAACTTGGCCAGGAGCTAAAAAAGAAGATTTGCTCAAATTCTTTGAAGAGATGGATTTTAAGAGTTTTATCGCTCAATTACAAACTAGTTCAGCCGACGATGTCAGTGCAGGACCTACTTTGAGCAAATTAGAGGTCGAAGCTTTAGATGAAGCTAAGGTCGAAAAGTTAATTTATGATAAAGCTTCAGATATCAGCTTTTATCTTGAACTAAGTGATGATAATTACCATACGGCTGACTTTTGGGGCTTTGGGCTTAAGATCGATGACCGCTATTATGCAACTAGAGATGTTGAGCTCTTAAAATTACCCAAACTAAAGCAATTACTGGAAGATCCAGCGATCCAAGTTGATGTGTTTGATGGTAAACAGACCTATGTAGCCTTAAAACGTCTAGGTATTGAACTAAAAAATATCAATTTTGATTTACTTTTAGTCTCATATCTGCTAAATACCAGCGATAACAGCAATGATCTGGGGAATTTAGCCAAGCGTCATGACTACTTCGATGTTTTGACCGATGAAGAAGTCTATGGAAAAGGGGCTAAGCGCAAAGTTCCAGTTGATGATGCGATATATTTTGAGCACTTAGCGCATAAACTCAAAGCTATCTCAGATCTAGAAGATAAGTTGATGAAAGAACTAGCTGAAAATGAGCAAGAAGATCTTTATTTTGAGATCGAACGTCCACTTTCTTTAGTCTTAGCGCAAATGGAGATCACTGGGATCAAAGTCGATCGTGAACGCTTAGATATCATGCAAAGTGAGTTTAAGGAACGTTTGAGTGAGTTAGAACAACAAATATATAACGAAGCTGGTGAGAAATTCAATATCAATTCACCTAAGCAACTTGGGGTGATCTTGTTTGAAAAATTAAAATTGCCAGTTGTTAAAAAGACTAAAACAGGCTACTCAACGGCTGTAGATGTCTTAGAAAAATTACGTGGGATGTCACCGATCATCGATAATATTTTAGCTTACCGTCAATTGGCTAAATTACAATCGACCTATGTTGAAGGCTTATTAAAAGTTATCGCAGCTGATGGTAAGGTCCACACACGTTATACACAAACTTTAACGGCAACTGGGCGTCTATCATCAGTTGATCCTAACTTGCAAAATATCCCTGTTCGTTTAGAAGAAGGGCGTAAGATCCGGCAAGCTTTTGTACCAAGTCATCCGGATTGGGAGATCTTTGCTTCTGATTATTCGCAGATCGAGTTACGAGTCTTAGCCCATATTTCAAAAGATCCGCACATGCAACAAGCTTTTAAAGATGATTTTGATATTCACGCTAATACTGCGATGCGTATTTTTGGATTAGATGATCCAAGCCAAGTTACAGCTAACATGCGTCGCCAAGCTAAAGCGGTCAACTTTGGGATCGTTTATGGGATCAGTGATTTTGGTTTGGCACAAAGTATCGGGAGTACCCGTAAGCAGGCAAAAGAGTTTATGGAGACGTATCTAGCCTCATTTCCTGGAGTACATCAATACATGCAAGATATCATTGAAAGTGCGCGCCAAAAAGGCTACGTTGAAACACTTTTCCATCGTCGGCGGTACCTTCCAGATATCAAGAGCAAAAATTACAACTTGCGCTCATTTGCAGAACGGACTGCGATGAATACTCCGATCCAAGGCAGTGCAGCTGATATCATCAAAGTTGCAATGATCAATATGCAACAAGCTTTAAAAGATGCAGGCTTAGAAGCCAAGATGTTGTTACAAGTACACGATGAGTTGATCTTTGAAGCACCTAAAGCAGAGATCTCTAAACTAAAAGAGTTAGTACCAAAGATCATGGATTCGGCCGTTGAACTTTCGGTCCCATTAAAGGTCGAAAGTGCTAGTGGTAAGACGTGGTTTGAGACTAAATAGTATAAGATGAGGTGAAAAAATGCCAGAGTTACCAGAAGTAGAGACAGTCCGGCGTGGTTTGCAAAAATTAGTTCTAGGTCAAAAGATCGCACGCGTCGAAGTTTTATATCCTAAGATGATCGTTGGTGATGCTGACGATTTTAGAGCTAAATTAAAAGATCAAACACTTGAAAATATCCAACGGCGGGGTAAATATTTGCTCTTTAGGTTTTCAAATGATCTTACCGTCGTGTCCCATTTGCGCATGGAAGGTAAGTTTTATGTCAAAGAAGCGACTGATCCAGTCGACAAGCATACACATGTCATCTTTTATCTAACTGATGGTCGGCAGTTGCGCTATAACGATGTTCGTAAATTTGGGCGGATGCAATTAGTTCAAACGGGCAGTGAAGAAGATCTGCCAAGTTTAGCTAAATTAGGACCTGAGCCAGTAGCTGAAACTTTTAAAGTTGCTGATTTTTATCAAAAACTACAAAAAAAGAAGAAAAATATCAAGACTGCCTTACTTGACCAGACTTTGGTCACGGGGTTAGGCAATATCTATGTTGATGAGGTGTTGTGGCAAAGTAAGATCCATCCAGAGACGTCATGTCAAAAATTGACCTTAGAGCAAGCAACGACATTGCATGATAACATCATCACTGAATTAGCTAAGGCGATCGAAGCTGGTGGAACAACGATCAGAAGTTACACGGATGCTTTCCAAAAAACGGGCGCCTTTCAATTTGAACTAGATGTCTACGGTCAAACCGGTGAGCCGTGCAAACGTTGTGGTACAAAGATCCAAAAGATCGTGGTAGGACAACGAGGCACGCATTTTTGTCCGCAGTGTCAGCAGGTGGTAAAATGACATATATTTTAGGCTTGACTGGTGGGATCGGAATGGGCAAAACGACGATCAGTAATTTTTTGCAAACATTAGATTTTAAGATCCTTGATGCTGATGTGATCGCCCGAAAAATCGTTGAACCAACGACGCCTGGTCTGGCTGAATTGCAAAAAACATTTGGACCTCAGATCATCCAAGCTGATCAGACTTTAGATCGGGCTAAGCTTGGTAAGCTCGTCTTTAGTGATCCTAAGAAATTAGCCCAATTAGACCAGATCATGCAGCCTTTGATCAAAGCTGAATATGAAAAACAGTTGGCCTTGGCTGAGCAACAGGGGCATAAAGTAGTTGTGATCGATGCTGCCTTATTATTCGAAAATGGTTATGCAGATCATTGTGATGCAGTTATCAATGTTGAAGTTCCTAAAGCAGTGCAACTAAAGCGGATCATGAAACGCGATCATTTGAGTGAAAAGGCGGCACTTGAGCGGATCGCTAGTCAAATGTCTGCTGAAAAAAGGCGGAATTTGGCTACAACTACAGTAGATAGTTCGGGAACAGTTGAAGAAACGCAAGCGCAAGTGATAAAATGGCTAAAGATAAATAATTTAATCGAGAATTAGGCAGTGAGGTAAAGATTATGAAGTGTCCAAATTGTCACCAAAATGGATCACGTGTAGTGGATAGCCGTCCCGCCGACAATGGACATGCTATTCGGCGCCGGCGGGAATGTGAAAATTGTGGTTTCCGTTTTACTACATTTGAAAGAGTAGAAGCAGCGCCACTATTAGTTATTAAGAAAAATGGTGCCAGAGAAGAATTTAATCGTGAAAAAGTCTTGCGTGGTGTTATGCGAGCAGCTGAAAAACGGCCTGTTGCAATGGATGAGATCCAAAATATCGTTGATCAAGTTGAAACAAAGATCCGTGCAGTCGGAGGTAATGAAGTTTCCAGTCAATTGATCGGTGAATATGTGATGGAGATCTTAGCCAATGTCGATGATATCGCCTATATCAGATTTGCTAGCGTCTATCGTGAATTTAAAGATATGGCATCTTTTGCAAGGGAATTGCAAGACTTGATGGCACGTGATAACGAAAAAAATAAGTAGTTGGGGGATGTTAGGCGATGAGTGAAGGTTTAAGGCAGATGTCGCCTAAGGATGGTTACGTTGTCAATACTAAAGCCCATATCGGTTCGACAGAGTTCAAAGTCATTTTAAAGCTCTACCAGCCGTTGATGGGAGTCAATGCTTATGGTATTTATTCATTATTAGCGGCTAAAGTAGCTCAAACACCAGACTTGTTAGCGCGCCGAATGCATAAAGAGCTATTGGATATTTTGAATTTAGGTTTGCGTGACTTTTACGAAGCCCGGATCAGATTAGAAGCACTCGGACTATTGAAGACATTCATTCAAAAAGATGAGCTTGGTCAAGTGTTTATCTATGAGTTACAAGCTCCTTTGAGTGCCGAGGCTTTTTTTAAAGATGACCTCTTGAGTATGCTTTTAGCCGATTCATTGGGTCAGACCCAATATGACGAGTTGAAACAAGAATTTGTCAAACCAGATCTCACCTATACTGATGCTAAAGAGATCACCAAGTCGCTTCTAGATGTCTTTACTGTGAAAAAAGATACATTACTCAAAAATTCACAGGTAAAAGCGACAGCTAAACCGGCTAAAAATCTCGTTGATTCAGTCGAAGTCGATCTAGATATAGAATATTTAAAAGAGCTTTTAGCCCAATCTTTTGTGCCGGCAACTGAGATCAGCCGTTCACTTGAGACCTTAAAGTCGATCGCTTTATTATATGGTCTAAATGAACTAGAACTCGTCAAATTGCTCGAACAGGCACTAAATGTCAAGGACGATAAAGTCGATCTTGAACTTGTCAAGAAATTAGCCACTCAGCAATTTGATCGGCAATTCAAAGAGCTAACACCTAAAGAAGTTAAAGCGACCGCACCGATCGATCCAGCGGTGAGTGCGGAATTGACGCAAACTGATTTAGCGCTGATCGCTGTTTCAAAACAATATCTGCCGCTTGAATTCATCGAAGAACTCAAACGGCAAAAGAATAGTTTTGTGACGAATTTAGAGCGATATACGGTCAAAACTCTAGTTGAAAAACAAGTTTTACCCAATGCGGTGATCAATGTCTTGTTGCACTATTATTTGATCGCTCAAAATAACACGATGTTAGAAGATAAAGTGGCTAATCGTTTTACTAAAGCTGCCGCTAAGTTAGCCGAAAAGAAGATCAAGACTCCAGAAGAAGCAATGGTCTACATGCGTGAGGCTAACCAGAAAGCTCGTGAAAAGAAACAACAAAAAAAATATTATGGGCGAAAACAGCAGATCGTACAAAAAGAAACTTTGCCGGACTGGGCAAAAGATGAAAAAGAACCTAAAGCTAAGTCAACTAAAGCGGATAAACAGGTACTAAATGCTCAGATAGACGAATTATTGGCACAGCTAGAACAAAGTGAATAGGAAGGCGGTGGCTAAAATGGAAGATCTAGGCAAGAATTTGACTGAGCAGATGCAAAGAAATAATTGGAACGAGCGCTATCAAAAGCTGATCACCGAGATCTTGCAGGATACCGAGGTGCGGACTTTTTTGGCTGAAAACAGTCAAACTTTGACACAGGCAGATGTGATGAAAAGTGCGAGTAAATTGTATGAGTTTGTGACTTTAAAAAAGCAGATAGCTCAAGGTAAACAGACTTTTGCACCAGGCTATCTACCGACACTTGCGATCAGCAATCACCGGGTCGAAGTCGTGTACGTTCCTACAGCTGAGCTCAAAGCAAGGCGTGAGCAAAAAGCTTTGGAAGCGCGTGTTAAGACGATCAATCTACCGCGTAGTGTTCGTAAAGCGCAGTTAAAAGATTATGAGCGTAGTGATGAACGCATGGAGGCTTTAAAAGCGGCTTTGGATTTTGTTAATAGTTACTCTAAAAAACCAAAAGAATTTCACAAGGGTCTGTATTTAGAAGGCAGTTTTGGTGTGGGTAAGACCTATCTTTTAGCAGCGATCGCTAACGATCTAGCTAAAAGGGGCTATCAAACGACTTTGGTGCATTTTCCATCGTTTGCTGTTGAGATCAAAAGTTCGATCAGTAAAAATCAAACGACAGAGTATATCGATAGTTTAAAAAAAGCACAGGTCTTGATGATCGATGATATCGGGGCTGATTCTTTGAGTAGCTGGCTAAGAGATGATGTTTTAGGGGTCATCTTACAATACCGGATGCAAGAAGAGTTACCGACCTTTTTTAGCTCGAATCTCTCGTTGACACAGCTAGAACAGCAGTATTTGACGGTCAACAATCGGGGGGAAGCCGAGCCTTTGAAGGCCAAGCGCATTATGGAACGGATCAAATTTTTGGCCGATGAATATCATGTTGTAGGAAAAAATCGCCGAAATCCGGAATAATGACTTGAAATTAAAGAGGTTTCGTGCTTAAATAGGAATTACATTAAGTAAAAGACAAACGGCAAATCAATTCAGGGAAAGAGACCTTTGACTGCAAGTCTCTTAAAGAGGAGCTTACCACTTTTATCACGATAGCCTACTGCAAAGGTAGGACGGCTCGTTTCCGTTATCGACGATCAAGAGAGGGTCAACTGACCTTGAAATTGGGTGGAACCGCGTTAAAGACGCCCCTAGTGTTCAATGGAGCACTAGGGGCGTCTTTTATGTCTTGGCAAAAAACAAGGAGGATCATAATAATGTCAGAGATCAATGTTAAGTTTCCAGATGGTGCTGTAAAACAATTTGCAGCTGGAACAACAACACAAGATATCGCAAAATCTATCAGCATCAGCTTAGCTAAGAAGTCTGTTGCAGGTGAATTTAACGGTAAATTAGTGGATTACAACGAACCTTTAAACGAAGATGGTGAGATCAAGATCATCACGAAAGATTCTGATGAAGGAATGAACGTGTTATGGCAAACAGCTGCTAATGTTTTAGCTAGTGCTTTGCATAGCCTTTATCCAGAAATGAAGTTTGGTCAAGGTGAGGCCTTAGAACATGGCTTCTTCTTTGATACAGATAATGCAGCTGGTCAAGTGGCTGAAGCTGATTTTGAAAAGATCGAACAAAAGATGCAAGAAATCATCAAGCAAAACTTACCGATCGAACGTGTTGAATATACAGAAGAAGAAGCTTTGCAATTAGTTGATGGTGATCAATACCAAACGGAATTAGTCAAAGAGATCGCTGCTGATAACGCTGGTAAAGTCGTAGCTCATAAATTGGGTGATTTCAATGACTTCTCATTTGGACCACAATTGGCTTCAACTGGTGCGATCAAAGTGTTCCAATTACTTTCAGTGGCTGGGGCTTACTGGAAAGGTGCTTCAAGCAACCCAATGTTACAACGTATCTATGGGACAGCTTTTTACAAGCAAAAAGACCTTGATGCTGAATTACAACGTCGAAAAGAAGCACGTGAACGTGACCACCGTGTGATCGGTAACAATTTAGATCTTTTCTTTGTTGATCCTAAAGTCGGTGCCGGTCTACCATACTGGATGCCAAATGGGGCTACGATCCGTCGTACGATCGAACGTTATATCATCGATAAAGAAGTTGCTCGTGGCTATGAACATGTTTACACACCAATTTTAGCTAACGTTGATCTTTACAAGCAATCAGGTCACTGGGATCACTACCGCGAAGACATGTTCCCACCAATGGACATGGGTGATGGCGAATTACTTGAATTGCGTCCGATGAACTGCCCATCTCACATTCAAGTTTACAACCACCATATTCGTTCATACCGTGATCTTCCATTACGTATCGCTGAACTAGGGATGATGCACCGTTATGAAAAATCAGGTGCTTTGACAGGTCTTTCGCGGGTACGTGAAATGACATTAAATGATGGTCATACTTTCGTAGCTCCAGATCAGATCGAAGAAGAATTCAAGCGGACACTTCAATTGATGGTCGATGTTTACCATGACTTTGACATCAAGGACTACCGTTTCCGTTTGAGCTACCGTGATCCTGAAAACACACATAAGTACTACGACGATGATGAAATGTGGGAAAAATCTCAACGGATGTTAAAAGCAGCCATGGATGATCTTGGCTTGGATTACTTTGAAGCTGAAGGTGAAGCTGCTTTCTACGGTCCTAAATTAGACGTTCAAACTAAGACGGCTCTTGGTGGAGAAGAAACACTTTCCACGATCCAATTGGACTTCTTGTTACCTGAACGTTTCGATCTCAAATATACTGGGGCTGATGGTGAAGAACACCGTCCAGTTATGATCCACCGTGGTATCGTATCAACGATGGAACGTTTCACAGCTTACTTGACAGAAATGTACAAGGGGGCTTTCCCAACATGGTTAGCTCCAAAGCAAGTTGAGATCATTCCAGTTAAGAATGAGCTTCACATGGATTATGCACGTCAATTGAGCTCAAAATTGGGAGCACATCAGATCCGTGTAAGTATCGATGATCGTAACGAAAAGATGGGTTACAAGATCCGTCAAGCTCAAGTGATGAAGACACCATATACTTTAGTTGTTGGTGACCAAGAAGTAGCTGATGGCACTGTGACTGTTCGTAAATACGGTAGTGAAAAGACTGAAACAATGACTCAAGATGAATTCAGAAACCTTATCTTGCATGACATTGAAACTTACAGCCGTAAAGAAGACTAAAAATTAGTTTTGAATAAAAAGTGCTTGCTCTTGATGAGATCTCACCAAGGCAGGCGCTTTTTATTATTCAAAGTTTGCATATTTTTGAAAAAAATTCAGAAAAAATTAAAAAACTAGTTGACATCATTATATTTAGTGGTTAATATTAGAAACAACATAAAAATAACGTGAGCGATGATGAGATGAGTAACCTAAGCTTGGGCCGATCACAGAGAGTCTATGGTGTGCTGAGAGTAGATAGTGCAAAACTAGGTGAAGATGGTCTTTGAGCATGATGACAGGGTGAGCAAATGTAAGCCATGTCTGGGTCGAGCCCATTACAGCTCGCGGGTCTACTGCATTTTGCGGTGTACTTAGTGAGGTCATTATTGTGAGATGATGACGAAGATGGGTGGTAACACGTGTAAACGTCCCTGTAGCATAGTAGCTATGGGGGCGTTTTTTTATGTGAAAGAAGGAGATGATCAAAATGATAGAATTAGAAAATGTTTCTGTTGTATTTGGTAATGATGAGAAAAAAGTCGAAGCAGTCAAACATGTCAACTTAAAGATCGCTAAAGGAACTATTTTTGGGATCGTTGGTTATTCGGGTGCTGGGAAAAGTACACTGGTCCGTGTTATCAATCGGTTGCAACGACCAACGACGGGAATTGTGAGAATTGAAGATTGTGTATTAAACGAATTGAATGAAAAAGAGTTGCGTCAAAAAAGAAAAGAGATCGGGATGATCTTTCAGCACTTTAATTTGTTAGAGACGCGTACGATCGGCGAAAATGTTTCATTTCCGCTTAAATATAATAATATTTCTAAAGAAAAGCAACGAGCTAAAGTGGCAGAATTACTCAAATTAGTGGGATTAGAAGATAAAGTCGATGCTTATCCCAGCCAATTGTCGGGTGGACAAAAGCAACGGGTCGCGATCGCTAGAGCTTTAGCGTCGGAACCTAAGATACTACTCTGTGATGAAGCGACAAGTGCTTTAGATCCTAAAACAACTAAACAGATCCTGGAGCTATTACAGCATTTGAATAGAGAATTGAAGCTAACGATCGTATTGATCACGCATGAAATGCAGGTCGTAAAAGAGATCTGTCATCAAGCAGCGGTGATGTCTAAGGGTGAGATCGTTGAGAAAGGCACGGTACTACAACTTTTTAGTAAACCACAAAAGAAATTGACCGCAGAATTCATTAAAACAGCCTTTCAACAAGAGGAAATCATTTCCAAGTTACTGCAACACACCGATCTTAAAGCAGATGAGACACTGGTAGAATTGGCCTATACGGGAGATATCACTAATGAGCCGTTACTCATCGAGCTATATGAAAAATTTCGGATCATCGCTAATGTTTTATACGGTAATATCGAGTATTTGCAAGAGACCCCGATGGGAAAACTGATCGTCAGTTTTAAGGGAAGCGAAGCAAATAAAACGAAGAGTCTTGCGTATTTAAAAAGTAGGGGATTAAAAGTTAGGTCGCTAGAAATAACAACACTTGGTGTGTAGTTACAAATCGAAAAATAAAGAGGTGACAGATAATGCAAACGATTTTTGAAAAATATTTGCCTAATGTAGCAAATGATCCACAGGTCTTTTTTGAAGCCACTTGGCAGACGATCTACATGACATTTTGGACAGCCTTGATCGGAGGAGCATTGGGGTTAGTCTTAGGCGTGATCTTAGTTGTCAGTCGACCGGGCGGACTTTATGAAAATAAGCTGATATTTTGGCTGTTAGATAAAGTGATCAACTTAGTCCGCTCAGTTCCATTTATCATTTTACTAGCTCTTTTAGCCGTTGTGACACAATTTATCGTCAAAACAACGATCGGGGCGAAAGCGGCTTTAGTCCCACTGATAGCCACGGTGATCCCCTTTTTTGCTCGTCAAGTCGAGACCGCATTATTAGAGGTCGATCCAGGCCTGATCGAAGCGGCCCAAGCGATGGGGCTCAGTCGCTTAGGGATCATTTGGCGAGTATACATACGAGAAGGACTCAGCAGTTTGATCCGCGTATCTGCCTTAACAATGATCAGCATCATCGGTTTGACGGCGATGGCGGGAGCTGTTGGGGCTGGTGGTTTAGGCGATCTGGCCATCTCACAGGGATATAATCGCTTTGAAAATGATGTGACGGTGGTCGCCACGGCCTTGATACTAGTCTTAGTCTTTTTAAGTCAGTATATCAGTAATTTATTGATCAAAAAAATTTCACATTAATTGGAGGAACCTATCATGAAAAAAGTATTCAAGTATTTACTAGTTGCGAGTTTTATTTTAGCTAGCTTTATTTTTGCCACAACTAAAGCCCAAGCAGCTGAAGATAAAACGGTCAAATTGGGTGTAGTTGGTGCTGATACCGATGTTTGGGACAGTGTAAAAAAACGACTAAAAAAAGAAGGGATCAATATCAAATATGTTAAGTTTTCAGACTATAACCAACCAAATAAAGCCTTAGCCACGGGAGATGTAGATCTTAATTCATTTCAAACACAAATTTTCTTAGATAACTACAATAAGGAACGTAAAACCGACCTAGTAAGCATCGGCAATACAGTGATAGCGCCACTAGGGATCTATTCTGAGAAAGTAAAGAACGTCAAGTCTTTAAAAAATAAGTCCGTGATAGCCATTCCAAATGACCCGACAAATGGTGGGCGGGCTTTGAAACTTTTAGAATCTGCCGGTTTGATCAAATTAAAAAAGAAAAGTGGCGATACACCGACAAAAAGCGATATCACCAGTAATAAAAAGCATTTAAACATTAAGCAATTAGATGCTTCACAGACAGCTCGTTCATTGCGCTCAGTCGATGCAGCGATCATCAATAATGGGGTAGCGGTTGATGCCGGGTTGACGCCTAAAAAAGATGCGATTTATTTAGAGCCACTTGATAAAAAATCACGACCTTATGTAAATGTGATCGCGACCCGAAAAGAAGATAATAACAATAAGACTTACAAAAAGATCGTAAAAGCCTATCAAACAGAAGAGACTAAAAAAGTGATCGCTAAAACTTCTAAGGGTGGAAGTGTGGCAGCGTGGGAAAAATTTGGGACTAAATAAGTGAGGGGATTTTATGGAAATTGAAGAATACGCATTGAAACATCTAGCAGATCATTTTGATTATCTCAGAATAAAAACGATCGCAGCTCAAGATAGCGGAATAAAGCAGACCAGTGACTGGTTAGTCGATACTTTTAAAGCGCTCGGGGCGACTAAAACAAAAACTTGGACAGAGCATGGCGGAAATCCCGTGATCTTTGCTGAATTTGACGCTGGAAAAGAAAAGACAGTTCTTTTTTACAATCACTATGATACTCAACCAGCCGAACCGTTAGAGCGTTGGACTAGTGATCCATTTGAGCCAGTTATCCGTGAAGACAAGCTTTTTGCACGTGGTGTTTCTGATGACAAAGGTGAACTAATAGCCAGATTGATCGTAGTCAAGTACTTCTTACAAAAAGGTGAACTGCCAGTCAACGTTAAGTTTATCGTAGAAGGTGAAGAAGAGATCGGCAGTGCGCATCTAGCAAAATGTGTTGCCACCCATCAAAAAGAACTTACAGCTGATGTCTGTTTTTGGGAAGGAGGCGGAAAAAATGAAGCTGAGAAGTATCAGATCGTAGGTGGGGTACGCGGGATCGTTGCCTTAGAGATCGAAGTTGAGACTGCAGACTATGATCTACATTCGTCGTTGGCAAGCTATGCTGAAAGTGCTGCTTGGCGGTTGGTGCAAGGCTTGGCAAGTCTACGTGATACGAAAGGAAATATTTTGGTCGCTGATCTTAAGACTGATGCCGATGAATTAACTAAGACAGAGAAAAAAGCCATTGTAAAAAGTCCTTTTGATAAATGCGCAGTTAAAAAAGCAAGTGGACTTAAGCGACCTTTTCTAACTAAAGATCCCAAAAAAGAATTGGTCAATGGAATCACCTTAACGATCAATGGAATCACGACTGGTTATCAAGAAGTAGGGGTAAAGACTGTTTTGCCGCGTTATGCAGTCGCAAAGCTCGATTGTCGTTTAACACCTAGTCAAGATCCAAGACGAGTAGCTAAGGTGATCGCCCAGCAATTGCGAAAAAATGGTTTTGAAGATCTAAAGGTCAAATATATCGTTGGTCAGAAAGGTTTTAGAACAGATATAACTTCACCTTTTGTAAGTAAAGCATATCAAGTCGCAAAGAGACGATATGGTGAAGATAATGTATGTTACTTACCCAATGCTTCTGGAGCAGGTCCGGCTTATGTCTTTGGGGATGATTTAGGGATCCCCGTGATAAGTGGTGGGATCGGCTATGCGCAGAGCAATGAGCATGGGGCTGATGAAAATATCCGGTTAGTTGATTTTGAGCAATTTACCGGTTATCTTAAAGAGTTGCTAGAAGAAATTGGAAAATAATAAAAAGCAAGTCGTTTTGGCTTGCTTTTTAAGTGGTTATTACTTATTATTTTTCCACTCAAACTTGGTCAAGGAATCATTTTTATTGCTTCCGACTTCGTGTTTGTTTTCATAAAACTCTAGGTCAAAGTCCTTCTTATTATAGCGGTGTAGAAAGGACTGACTGAGTTTGGCGATCTTTTTTGCGATCTCATTTTTTTCCTTGGCAGGTGTATTGTTGAAGCCATTGACAGCAGTAACTTTGACCTCGTCGTCACCATTAAACGTGACTTTAGCGATCATTGTACTCCAAGCAAATTCGGTCTGACCTACTTTAGCATACTCATAGGCTTGTTTAAAATATTTGGCAAAGTCTGAATTGATATTTTTTTTCAACGTTTTAGGTGAAACTTTTTTAGCGACACTATCTTTAGTACTGATCAAGGTATGATCGTTGACGTTTTCTAAAGTCTCTTTGTCAAAGATCAAAGTCAAGGTCTGTTTATCTTTGATCTGGTAAGTCCAAACGCTGTCTTCATATTTGTTGTGGGCAGGCTCTCCCAAAATATCGACGACTTGACGTTTATTCATGCCAAGTTTGATCTCTTTGAAGTTCTTAGTGGATACTGTATTAGCTTGGATGTTTTGGGTCGTTGCTTGATAAGTAAAAGTTCCTGCAAGTCCCAAGCTCAAACATGCAAGACCAAGTACTGATACATATTTAAATTTCATTAAAAAAACCTCCGTCTTTATCTTAGTCCTCTAAGTGATAAGTAGCAAAGATTTTAACTTATGATCGTGCTGCACTATAAGTGTATTTATATAGCTTAGTGAAAAAATATTACCAAATATGTAGCTTAGTAATACCAATTTTGAAATATTTAAATATGAGATCAAAAAAGTGATATCATATGTGCTATCCATAAAATAGTATGGATAAATAAAGTGATATTGGGAGGTCATATTTATGAATTTTACGTATTCTGATGGAACTAAAGTTGGTGAGCATGAAAAACATTTGACTAAGGTTGGAACGTTATTTCTTAATGCTCCATACACAGTCACCTTTGTTTCAAAAAACAATACTGTATCATTTGTAGACTATGCAACAAATAAAACTTTTTGGCTAGATTCTGGAACTGTATTGAATTCATGTGGCTTATTGAAAACTGGAGTGGCACAGGTAGAGATCAGGAGCTTTCGCCGTAAAATCTCGGCCTAAGACATTTTCTTCATAGTTTGAATAACCCGACTTAGTACAACCTTTGCGTTTTCTTCTGATCGATGAAGTTATGCCTAATTTGCGCATTAAACGTTTGATCCGCTTTAGATTATAATATTTACCATATTTTCGTTCGATCAATATTTTAATACGTCTAGATCCATATATGCCCTTTAAAGCGTGAAATTCCTTTTTGATTATCTCACTTAGCCATTCATTTTCTAAGCATCGATTTGATTTAGGCGCACTTAAGTAGCGATAATAGCCAGAACGAGAGACTTTTAACATTTTACATAGTGATCTGACATTTAGTTTAGGATCATCATCTAAGGCTTCCTTGATAGCTTTAAAACGAATCTTTTTAGGTACTTGAATTATCTCCTCCTTTCGATCTCGTCCAATTTTTTTAAGATGACATTCTCAGTTTCTAAATATTCGTTTCGTTCTTTTAGGCGTAAGATTTCGAGTTTAAGGCGTTCAGTTTCGGATAAAGTTTCGAATTCACGATCTTTAACGGTCTTTCCACGCTTATCTTGAAGGGCAACTTCGCCATCTTTTTCGAACTTTCTGACCCAAGAATAGACTTGCGAGTATGAGATTTTATACTTATCGATCGCCTTTTGGTAGTCTTTATCATGAGCTAAAGCATATTGAACGATCTCCAAGCGTTCTTTAAAGGTAGTTTTACGGCCATGTTTCATGTTTGCATGTCCTCCAGTGGTTTTAAAGCTTTTACCACTAGTATACAATCTAATCCATTGGCGTAAAACTTCACGACTTGAAATGTTATATTTATCACAACATTTGCGTAAAGAATAACCATTTTCCAAATAGTCTAGGACAGCATTTAGTTTCAGATCAGCGGGATATCTTTTCCACGTTCGAGACTCTTTTAAGCCATCAATACCATTAGCCTTATATTTTCGTATCCAGTTCGCTAAAGTATTTTCATCGATACCATATTCTTTACTAATAGTTATTCTGGAATATAGCCCACTAAGATACTTAGTAACAGCATCATACCGCTCTTCAATAGTGTGTTTAGTAGTTCTTTTAGACATAAAAATCCCTCTAGAATAGAATCACAGAATTTTATTATTTCTGTGTCTACTCTAAGGGGATCATATCAAGGTATATCTGTCTATTTTAATTTAGATATTTTTTTGCATCTTGCAAAACTTCGGCTAAGGTGATCGTTTTTAATTCGTTTTCCATAGCTTGTTGGATGCGTAATAATTTATCGTCTAAGATATGGTGGATGTTACGCCCAACGGGACAATTAGGGTTAGGATCAGCATGAAAACCAAAGAGCGTGCCATCTTTAATGCTATCGACAGCCTGATAGACATCAAATAAGCTGAGTTGCTCGTAGTCTTTGATGATCGAAGCGCCACCTTGACCGCGTTTGACTGCGATCAGGCCAGCCTTTTTTAATTGAGATAAGATGTTTCTGATGATCACCGGATTGACTTGGACGCTATCAGCTAAGATCTCACTGGTCACTTTTTCTTCTGCTGGAGCAGTAGCGATATAAGTTAAAATGTGCATAGCGATCGTGAAACGGCTTGAGATCTGCATGAATATCACCTCTTTAAATATAACTTCAATATAGTCAACTATACTTTGCGTGAGTTGTGATGTCAATGGTTACAACATTGAGGTCAATAATTATGTTATAATAAGATTAGATATGGATGCGCTATCACAATAAGGAGGGAACTATGAAAGCTGACAAGGAGATATTGTATAACGTGATCGGTTATATCATTTGTGATCTGTTTTTGTTTTGGTATTTACCTAATGATACTTGGCTTGAGATCGGAATAAACATAGTTATAATGATCGTTGTGATGTTTGGTGTATACATGATTTTAGATGTTATTTTGAAACGTCTGCGAGTTAGGAAAAATTAAGCTAGTGGGGCGCTTGTCAGAAGTGCCTTTTTTGATTGACAACGAAAAATATATTAAATATACTTTAGAAAAAAATGAAGTGATTTTCTAAAGGAAGTGAGCAATATGAAAGAAAATTTACGTGAATTTGCGTTAAAACATTTACCGGACTATTTTGAGCTGTTGCGTTTGCGTTCGATCTCAGCCCAGCAAAGAGAGATCCCCGAGACGGCAGCGTATCTGGTGAAAGTTTTTAATGAGTTAGGGGCAGCTCGGGTGGAAAAATTAGGGAGTCCGGAACATGCGCCAGCTATCTTTGCTGAATTTACTGGCAATGATCCGACTAAAACGATCTTGTTTTATCAGCACTATGATGTTCAGCCACCAGAACCCTTGGAGAAATGGGAAAGTGATCCTTTTGAACCGACGATCAGGGAGGAAAAACTTTATGCCAGAGGAGCTTCCGATAATAAAGGCGAGCTGATCTCACGCTTAGTCTTAGTTAAATATTTTCAGGCAAATGGTGGTTTGCCAGTCAACGTGAAATTTTTTGTTGAAGGTGAAGAAGAGATCGGCAGTTTACATGTCGAACAGATCGTTAAGGAAAACAAAGCCAAACTAGCCGCAGATGCTTGTATCTGGGAAGGTGGTGGCAAAAACTACGTCGACAATTATCAGATCGTCGGTGGTATGCGGGGGATCACGGTCTTTGATGTCGAAACGACAACAGCTGATATCGATCTGCATTCATCGTTAGCTTCATATGCAGAAAATGCTGCTTGGCGTTTAGTTCGTGGCTTAGCTACTTTACGTGATGATACCGGCAAAGTTTTAGTTGAAGGTTTTTATGATGATGTCCAACCGTTGAGCAAGGCGGAAGAAGAAGCCGTTTTTGCCTATGATTTTGACTTAGATGTGGCGATCAGTCGGGCTGGTTTGAGACGGACCCTCAAAGCCGAGCATAAATTAGCGTTAGTCAATGAACCAACGATGACGATCAATGGTTTGACTGCTGGTTATCAAGGTAAAGGTGTCAAAACGGTGATCCCGCATATGGCTTCGGCGAAATTGGATTGTCGGTTAACGCCTTCACAAGATCCAAAAAAGATCGCACAGTTGATCCAAGAACATTTAGATAAAAATGGCTTTGAAGATCTGAAAGTCAGGTATCGTCTAGGTGAAAATGGGCATCGTTCACCGATGAGTGATCCCTTTATCCAATTAGTCCTTGCTAAGGCCAAAGAATACTACGGTAAACAAACTAAATATCTACCTAATTCAGCTGGTGGTGGTCCTGCTGAGGCCTTTAGTAATGAACTGGACCTACCGATCGTGATCTTAGGGGTCTCTTATGCCGGAAGCCAGGTGCACAGCCCCAATGAGCATATTCGACTCCAGGATTTTGGGGATGGAACTCAGCTTTTAGGTGATATTTTGGTGGAATTTGGTAAAAATTAAATTTTTTTGAACTAAGTGGTTATTTGCGACGAAATGAGGATTTTGTCGCTTTTTTGAGTGTTTTTATCTGTATTTTTACTGTAAGAGAACTATAATGGAGGTGAAATTTGATAGATAGGGTGATATGTTATGTTAAAGAATAAAGCAGTAATGATCGGTGCTGGTATCGCTAATATGGCTGCCGCCGTTTATTTGATCCAAGAAGGTCATTGGCGTGGCGAAGACATCACTTTTTATGCCCTTGATCTACATGGAGCAAATGATGGTGCTGCCGCTTCAGTTGCAGCTGAACAGTATTGGAACAAGAACCATCCAATGGAAAACACCAAGGGCTACGTTGCACGTGGTGGGCGGATGTTGAATTATCGGACTTATGTTGATCTGATGGATCTATTAGATCGGATCCCTTCAGTAACTGAGCCAGGTATGACAGCGGCTGAAGATACGCGTGATTTTGATAGCAAACACCGGACATTTGATAAAGCACGGCTGATGCAAGGTGGTAAAGGGATCATTGATGGTCACAAACTAGGACTGAATAATTTAGACCGCATGCTATTGACCCGCTTGATCATGTTACCTGATGATAAGGAAGAAGAATTGGACAATGTTTCGATCGCTGAATACTTTAAAGATGATCCACATATGTTCCAAACGAATTTCTGGTACATGTGGGAGACGACATTTGCCTTTCGCGTTGAATCATCAGCGCAAGAATTACGGCGCTATATGCACCAAATGATCTATGAATTTACTCAGATCGAACACTTAGTTGGCGTCAATCGGACACGCTATAATCAATTTGAAAGTATTATGTTACCTTTGATCAAATACCTCGAAGGTCAAGGATGCAAGTTTGTGATGAATAGTCGGGTCGAAGCTTTTGATTTCAAAGAGACGTCGATGCAAGATGAGATCACCGTTACTGGTTTAGAGATCTTAGATACTGCGACAAACGAAAAGAAGCATGTTGCGATCGCTTCTGATACCGCCGTCTTCTTTACGAATGGTTCGATCACAGACTCGGCTAGCCTGGGTGACTTCAATACACCTGCACCGGAAAATATGGACTATGGGGCTGCTTCCTCACTGTGGAAGCAAGCGACTGAGCATTTCTATAATTTGGGTAATCCAGATAAATTCTTTGCTGATCGGAACGCTTCAGAATGGGTCAGCTTTACTTTGACGACCAAAGATCATCTGTTGTTAAATGAGATCACACGGATCACGACCCAATTACCAGGGAATGCGCTCAATTCATTTCTATCAACAGAGCCGATCACACCACTAGGCCATGAAGATGTCAATATGTCGATCGTTGTTCACCATCAACCGCACTTTACGACGCAAAAACCAAATGAGACCGTCTTATGGGGTTATTTCCTTTACCCAAGACGGCGGGGTGAATTTGTTGATAAGCAATACATTAAGATGACTGGTAAAGAGATGTTACAAGAATTGATCGGGCAACTTTCTAAAGTCGATCCCGGACCGGTCAATATCAAAGAAAAAGAAGCAGCGATCATGGATAGCGTGATCAATTGTATCCCAGTTTATATGCCATATGCTTCTGCTTTGTTCAATAACCGGGCTAAGAGCGATCGCCCAGAAGTCATCCCAGAACATTCGACGAACTTAGCCTTTACCGGTGAATTTGTGGAACAACCATATCAGATGGTCTTTACCGAACAAAGTGCTGTTCGTTCTGGTGAGATCGCTGCTTTCCACTTTGCCGGTGTGCCGATGAGCAAATTGGTCAAGACACCACGCTATGACAAAGATCCCCGGGTCTTGATGCGAGCTGCTAAGCGAATGTTTGAATAGTATGTGTCCAAGTTTAGCCTCTCGTAAATAATAAGAGGGTGTCCGTCAACTGATAGGGATGACCCATACAACACTTCCTGCAGAAATGTGGGGAGTGTTTTTTTACGCATAGTATGCATAGAATTTCAACCATTGCAAATATGAGTAGAACAGACCAAAAAGCTCTTTTCGACAGTTGTTCGCTATTTTTTAGTACGGATATTATACCAAAAGCGCATCATTACACTCACCTAGATCGGTCCCTAAAGAACAAGATATTTAGATAAATTAGTACAATGTAATAAAATAAAAAATATATTACTTAAATAATTTTAAAGTAGTAGCCGAGATGCTTACGACTTTTTGGGTAAGGCTATTTGCTAGTAATCTAAAAAAGAAAATGGTTACAATATGATTGATCTAGACCAATAAGAGGTGTATTTTTGAGATCGAGAAAAGAAGAAATATTAGAGATATTAACTAAAAACCATAATAAATTCACTGCAAAAGAATTAGCAGATAAATTACAGATCGATCGGGCTAATGTTAGTCGTTATCTCAATGAGTTGACCAAATTAGGGGCTGATGGGATCAGATTAGACGAAGGCTTTGATGGCAGTAAAGAAGCCATGTTGAGTTATAACCCCGAAGGTCTGCGATCGAGCTGAATATGAGCAACAATGTAGTATATTTGGAAAATATCTTGTCATATGAAGCTAATGAACCCTTTATTTATGGGTGTCATAACTTCTATCTGCAAGAAGGTTCAGCCTTGCCGTATGATTTCTTTGTCAGTTGCAGTCAACGTTTCAAGCGCCATGGCATCAAAACAGCAGCTTTTGTAACAAGTCAAAGTGCTAAAGGTGGACCGTGGGATGTCAATGATGGCTTACCTACGCTTGAAATGCATCGGCATCCACCGCTTGAACTGCAGGCACGACATCTGTTTTCGACTGGGTTGATCGATACGGTGATCATTGGTAATGCCTATGCTTCAGATGAAGAACTAAGATCACTAGCAGCAATCGATCGCTATAAATTGAGTCTAGGGATCGAGTTTGTACCGCAAGTAACGAAGCTTGAAAAAAAGATCGTAGCCTACCCGAAGCACTTCCGGCGGGGCGATATTACAGCCAGTGCGATCCGTTCGACGATGGTGCGCGCAAAATACGCTGAGCAGACTAACCCAGCTCATGATAATACCAAGGAATTCCAAAGAGGCGATGTGGTGATCGGCAATGATGACTTTGGAAAGTATAAAAATGAGCTCCAGATCGTTTTAGAACCGTACAGTGATCCACGCAAGAGTTTAGTTGGCAAGATCCACCAGAAGAATTGATGCTGTTAGATTTTGTCAAACCGTGGACAAAGTTTAAATTTGTGCCTAGAAACTGAGCGTTTGAGGTGTAAGTGATCGATAAACTATGTGTGAAATAGCTGGGAAGTAATAAAAATCGCAGTTATCATAAGGTGTAGAAGTACTCAGTTCAATTCTTAGAATTTCTGATAAATTAATGTTATAGTAGATAATGTAGAAACATTCTAATTTATCTTGGGAGGAATTTTACATGAAGTATGGAGAAACAAAGAAAGTTTTGAACCAACTTGTTGCAGATCTGAGCCAAATGTCGATGATCATTCATCAAACACATTGGTATATGCGTGGCACCAACTTTTTGAAGTTACACCCCTTGATGGATGAATTCATGGATGAGATCAATGATCAACTCGATGTGATCTCGGAACGCTTGATCATTCTTGATGGAGCACCATATTCAACGCTTCGTGAAATGACTGAGCATACAGGGATCAAAGATGAACCTGGTAGCTATGACAAGACGATGGCAGAACATCTAGCTAAATTGCTAGAAGGTTATCGCTATCTTGAAGCATTATATCAAAAAGGCATCGAAGTCAGTGATCAAGAACAAGATCACAGCACACAAGATATCTTTATCGGATTTAAGACCGATATCGAAAAGAAAATCTGGATGGTAAGTGCTGAACTAGGTAACGCACCTGAGATCGATAAATAGTTAAGAGTCTAAACATCATGTTATCGCTTGATAGCATGATGTTTTTTGTATACAACTAACGCTTAACGAAATATTGCACAACGTATATCCACTTGCTATACTTACAGCTATAATAAGTGTAAGAAGAGGAGACGAATATGGAATTAAAAGTTATCGCACATGATTTTTCAGTTTGCAAAGTAAAAGATTATTCACAAGTTGACTTGAATAAGGAATACTGTTTTACGGGAAAAACAGACGAAGAAAACTCACTAGTTTGTTTGACTAAAGATGTACCTCCAAACGTCTTGGAACGTGATGATGCTTGGAAAGCTTTCCGGATCCAAGGTGTGTTAGATTTTTCACTGATCGGGATCTTGGCTAAGATCTCGACTTTGTTAGCAGAAAATAAAATCGGTATTTTTGCGATCTCAACTTACAATACGGATTACATCTTGACTAAGGCAAAAGACTATCAATCAGCATTAGATGTATTGGCTAAAGCAGGTTATCAGATCGTAGAATAAACAGTAAATGAGATGTGAGCTACACTGAGAAAGTGACCAAGCGTATGAGGGGATGAGCAGATGTCAGAAAGACAAACAAATAAAAAATTAGCTATCGATATGGTCACAGTTTTGACGCAACCACCAGTTCCACCGGCGTTGCATTATGTGAATCCGCGGACGATCATGGGAGAATTTGAATGGAATAAGCTGAAAAAACAATATCGTTTGTTAGCTGATCATCACTGCATGATCTGTCAACGATATGTCAGTCATACTGCTGGGGACTGGCTTGAACTCCACGAGCAATATGAATATGATTTTGTTAATTTGATCCAAACATTGACCGGATATGTCTCGATCTGTCATGAATGCCACATGTATATCCACACGGGATTTTTGGGTTTACAATTGCAGCAAGGTACTATCAGTTTAGAGAAATATCAGCAAGTGATCACTAAGGGAGATGCGTTGTTGCAAGCGTTTGGGTTGCAAAAGATAATGTATCCAAGTGAAGCATGCTTCTATGATCCTAAGTGGAAATTATCATTTGACGGAAAGCTGTATCAAAGTCACTGATGTATAGTGTATAATTAAAGTGTAAACGGTTACTGTTTTTGTGATCGCAAGGGGGTCTTGAACATGAAAGATAAAATGAATATTGCTATTGTAGTTGCTATTTTTGTTACGCAGTATTTTTATAGTTTGTTTATTGCCAAGTTGATGCCTTCTGCTGAAGTGAACTTAGTCGTTAATATTTTAGTTAGTTTGTTAGTGATTGCAAGTGTTGTTTTGGTATTCAAGGGATTGGAAAAATGGAAAATACGTGATACTGAATAAAAGAATTGGCACTTAAACTTCGGGATAGTTTATGAAGAAATATTTGGAGATTGTAGAAAAAGCTGTAGTTGCTCTGTTAATTGCTTTTATTTTTCTTGGTATAGCGTATCTTTTCGGAATCGATCTCAATGTAAATAGATATATTTGTATAGTGATAGGAACGATGTTTGGTTGGTCTTTAATTGGTATTATTCGAATAAAGCGTTCACGATAGAGCGATTGGCGCCTGAGTAGGGCGTCTTTTTGTCGTGTGGAATTAAAATCTTAAAGTGGGGTTAAGGGAGCTATAGTACTGTATCATCTAATTGATGGTATAGTGCTTTTTTTGTGTCTAATCAATTAAATAACCGTAGTAAACTAAAATTACTCTCCAACAACGTAAGCCATCCTCATGGTTATAAATTTATGGGGGAACAAAAAATGGAAAACAATAAAAATACAAAGCACGAGCTATTTCACGAATACTACGCACGTTGGATCAATATCTATAAGGAAGGTGCAATTCGACGTGTAACAATGCAAAAATACAAAATGACGCAGCAGTGGCTAGTTAAGTTGATTCCTAATTTAGAAGTATGCCAGTTGAATCGTACGACCTATCAGCAATTGTTAAACGATTATGCAAAATACCATGAACGCCAAACAACGATGGATTTTCATCATCAATTAAAAGCAGCGATCTTAGATGCAGTTGATGAAGGATGGATCAATCGTGACCCAACACGAAAAGCGATCATTAAGGGAAAAACACCACGTGAAAAGAAGCAAAAGTTTTTAAATCAATTTGAAGTTCATAAGCTTCTAAGTGATTTAGATCTAGGTCCAAAGATCAATTGGGACTGGATGATTTTACTGATCGCTAAAACGGGAATGCGTTTTTCAGAGGCATTAGCATTAACGCCAGCAGATTTTGATTTTTTACACCAAACTGTACGTGTAAATAAGACATGGGATTATAAAAACGACACTGGATTTATGCCAACTAAAAACTTTACATCTAACCGCAAGATTCAGATCGATTGGCAGACGGTCATTCAGTTCACAGAATTATTGAAGGGGTTGCCAGAAGATGAGCCGATTTTTGTAAAAGGTAAGGTTTGGAATTCGACACCTAATAAGCGTTTAGAGCGACATTGCAAAAATGTAGGTATTCCAGTGATCACGATCCATGGTTTGCGACATACCCATGCATCGTTGTTATTATTTGCCGGGGTGTCAATTGCCAGTGTGGCACGAAGATTGGGGCATGCAAGTATGACTACGACACAAAAAACATACTTGCATATTATTGCAGAATTAGAGAACAAAGACGTTGATTTGGTTATGCGCTCGCTATCTGGGCTAAGTAACTAATATTTTTCTACATGAGGATGGTTTACGTAGTTGGGGAGAATCCGCATGAAATAAGGGTTTATAGGGGATGCTGAGCAAGTTTTAGTTAGTATACCTACA
>NZ_BCVJ01000012.1 GCF_001591685.1 Ligilactobacillus murinus DSM 20452 = NBRC 14221
ATCGAAGTGCTTTTAAATGCGCTATTTTCCAGCAGCCGCCGTTACGAAAGCTGCAAATAAACCTTCTGGACGTTGTGGACGTGACAAGAATTCTGGGTGGTATTGCGCAGCCACGAAGAATTTGTTTTCAGGAATTTCCACAACTTCAACTAAATGGTTGTTTGGTGAAGTACCAGCAAAGACTAAACCTTTTTGCGCCATGATCTCACGGTATTGGTTGTTAAATTCATAGCGATGACGGTGACGTTGTTGGATCACATCTTGGTCACCGTAAGCTTTTGCTGTCTTTGTTCCAGGTTTTAATTTACATGGATAAATGCCTAGACGTTGTGTACCACCCATCTCTTGAACTTCAGCTTGATCAGCCATCAGATCGATGATCTTATTCTTAGCATTGGGATCAACTTCAGCCGTATTGCTATCTTCAAGACCACACACATCGCGGGCAAATTCAATACATGCCATTTGCATACCTAAGCAGATACCTAAGAATGGTACGTCATTTTCACGCGCATAGCGGATCGATTGGATCATCCCTTCAAGACCACGGTCACCAAAACCACCTGGCACGATGATCCCATCATAGCCACCTAATTGTTCAGCCACATTTTCAGCAGTCAATTTTTCGGAATCAAAGTAATCGATCTTGATCTTAGAATCGATCGCATAACCTGCATGACGCAAGGCTTCGTTAACTGAGATATATGCATCAGGTAATTGAACATATTTACCAACTAAAGCGATCTTAACTTCACCATCTAAGTTACGTACCTTATCAGCTAATTTGCTCCAATCAGTCATATCAGCTTCTGGTGTTTCAAGATGCAACTTCTTACATACGATATCATCCATGTGTTGTGCTTGTAGGTTCAATGGAATCTGATAAAGTGTATCCACGTCCATTGATTCGATCACAGCTTCTGGTTCAACGTCACAGAAATTAGCGATCTTATCACGCATACTTTGAGAAATTGGTTTTTCTGTCCGAACGACCAAAATATTTGGTTGGATACCTAAACCACGTAATTCCTTTACACTGTGTTGGGTCGGCTTTGTCTTCATTTCACCAGCTGCGTTCAAGTATGGTACTAAAGTCGTGTGGATGTAAACAACATTTTCACTACCGACTTCAGACTTCATTTGACGCAAAGCTTCAAGGAATGGAAGTGATTCGATATCGCCTACTGTACCTCCGACCTCTGTAATAACAACATCTGCATCAGTGATCGTGCCAGCACGCATGATCTTTTCTTTGATCATATTTGTAATGTGTGGGATAACTTGGACTGTTGCGCCTAAGTAATCACCACGGCGTTCTTTTTTCAAAACTTCTGAGTAGATCTTACCAGTTGTAACGTTTGAGTATTTGTTCAAATTGATATCAATGAAGCGTTCATAGTGACCGAGATCCAAATCAGTCTCTGTACCATCATCGGTCACGAAAACTTCACCGTGTTGATATGGGCTCATCGTCCCTGGGTCAACGTTGATGTATGGATCGAATTTTTGGATCGTAACTTTTAATCCGCGGTTTTTCAATAAACGGCCTAGTGAAGCGGCAACAATACCTTTACCTAGAGATGAAACAACGCCGCCCGTAACAAAAATATACTTGGTCATTATTAAATGCTCCTTTAATTTAATTTATCAGGGTAGAACTAACAAAAATAACAAGCTCCCTATTCACCTCTTAGAATAGGGAGCTTGCCTTGCCGTACGTCTGACTTCACCTATAAGTGAAGCGCCCATATTGAATTTTACATAAAACACTGCTTGACGTCAAGCATAAAATTATTGATCTTCTAAATCAGCATCTGACAATTCAGTCAACTGACCTTCGATACCATCTGGAAGATCATCTTCTTCATCTTCTGGATCGTCGATATCACTTAGATCTTTGCTATAAGCTTTCAATTCGCGATCTTCATCATCATCGTCTTCATCATCATAATCATCATCTAGATCAACATCTTCTGGATCATCATCATTGTAATCGATCACGTCATCATCGTCAGTTGCATCAGCCAAGAAAGCATTGACCTTCTTACGCTTCTTGCGTGGAAGAGTTTCTTCTTCTTCGTCTTCAGAGTGAACGAGTGCTTCGTCGATCGATTCAAATGGATACCATGAGCGTAAGCCCCAAAGATTATCTCCTAAAGAGATGAAGCTGCCATCAACATTTAAATCTGTATAAAATTGCGCTAAACGATCACGGATCTCTTGGTCGCTCTTACCAAGATATTCTTGAATTGCGTTTGTTAAGTCAGCAAAGGCCATCACATCACCTTTTTGACTTAAAATTGCGTGTGCAACTTCGACCATTGATAATTCATTGCGGTTAGCATCTTTGAATATTTCTAGCTCCAAACTGGTACACGTCCTTTCCACAGTTTACTCTTCATCTTACAATATTAAGCTTTGAATTGCAATTCTAATTTATATTCTCCCAATAATTCTTCACCCGAATATAAAAGATATTCCACCTTTAACTCACCGCTAGTTTCAGCGAGCGGTTCATATTTGTAAGTCGTGCACTTGGCCACCAGAGAAATGATCCCATAAGCGGTCTTATACTTAGCATTGGTTTGCTGACCTTCAACTAAATTTAACTGCAAAGCTAATTGCCCTTGGCGTCTAGTCAGCAATAATTCAGCTGGCTTGATCTTTAAGATCGTTTGGGCGCCAGCTTTAGCCTCAGTATACCGTAAATATATAGTTTCTCCTTTACGCGTCAATTCACCCTGTTCGAGCAATTCAAATTTTTCGATCTCACCTGCCTGAGTTTGAACAGTTTTTAATTTTATTTCCACTGGTACTTGCATTGTCAAAACGCTCTACCCCATTTCTAAACATGTACAATTGATCACTCAACGTATATACTTATTATAACAATAATTATTACGAAGGGGGCTTTAAAATCACAACTCGCTATACCTCAAAAATGTTACCTTTAGAAAAGGTCTTGCGTGATCCGATCCATGACTATATCTATATCAAACATCAAGTCATTCTCGATCTGATCAACACCCGCGAATTCCAACGCTTGCGGCGGATCAAGCAACTGGGAACGACTAATTACACTTTTCATAGTGCCGAGCATTCTCGTTTTACACACTCGGTCGGCGTTTACGAGATCACTCGGCGGATCTGTGATCTATTTGCACGAAACTATGCCACTAAAACACAAGGGGATGGTGGTTGGGATGATAATGAGCGCTTAGTAGCCTTATGCGCTGCCCTTTTACATGATGTTGGACACGGGGCCTACTCACATACATTTGAGCATATTTTTGAAACCGATCATGAAGAGATGACCCGTACGATCATCACATCAGAAGACACCCAGATCAATGCAGTTTTAAAGCAAGTCGCGCCTGACTTTCCCCAAAAAGTTGCTAGCGTGATCGCTAAGACTTACCCCAATCCCCAAGTCGTCCAAATGATCTCTAGCCAGATCGACGCTGATCGGATGGATTACCTTTTACGCGATTCGTATTTCACTGGGGCTAACTATGGAACCTTTGATCTGACCCGGATCTTACGTGTCATGCGTCCAAGTGAAAATGGGATCGTCTTTGAATACAGTGGGATGCATGCGGTCGAAGATTATATCATCAGTCGGCTGCAAATGTATCAACAAGTCTATTTCCATCCCGTTTCACGCTCGATGGAAGTTATTTTAGGCCACTTGCTAAAGCGCGCTAAAGATCTCTATTTAGCTGGTAAATTACCCAAAGATTTTGCCACCGAGCTGTTACGGCCTTTCTTTGAAAAAGATTTCACACTCGCAAATTACTTGCGCCTTGACGATGGGATCTTAAATACTTGCTTTGAAAACTGGCGAACTGCCAAAGATCCGATCTTAAGTGACTTAGCCCAACGCTTCTTAGATCGCCAACCTTTAAAATCAGTACGCGTCACAGAAAAGCAAACTGGGCTGTTACCAAAGTTGGCCGCATTAGTGACTAATTCTGGCTATGATGCCAATTACTACACTGCAACTAATGATAGTTTCAACTTACCCTATGCGCTTTATGATTCTAAAGCCAAGATCAATTTGATCCAACCAAATGGCGAACTAGAAGAACTATCCGAGGTCTCACCGCTAGTCAAGGCTGTGACTGATAAAGAACTAGGAGACGAGCGCTTCTTCTTTCCTAAACAGATGTTAGGTACACCTGAAGAGCAACAAGATATCTTTCAACCTTACTATCAAGAATTTTTGCAACACATCAAAAATGATCGGCTCATCTAAAGAGGCTAAAAAATAGGATAAACGGTCGTAAATGACTTTTCGGTCATTTACGACCGTTTTTATATATCACTATGCTTTTTTGATCCTATGGTCTTAGTGTAATGATCTGCATACTGACTATGGATATCATTTTCGCCTAAAATTTTGAATACCTGTAAAGCTTGCTCCATTTTAGAGCGTCCTGTCGTAATATCTTGCTCAAATTCAAAATATTACAGACAAAATGAGCTTTTTACTCAGCTATTTAGTCTTAGTTTTTATCTTTACCTTTTTTGAATACTTCAGTAA
Organism: Ligilactobacillus murinus DSM 20452 = NBRC 14221; assembly: GCF_001591685.1. Taxonomy (GTDB): domain Bacteria; phylum Bacillota; class Bacilli; order Lactobacillales; family Lactobacillaceae; genus Ligilactobacillus; species Ligilactobacillus murinus. The sequence continues at coordinate 4,544 of NZ_BCVJ01000012.1, forward strand.
TGTGTTATTTTCCAAAACAGTTTCTAAAACGCATATCTCATCGCTGACTTCATTACGTTCGAGCTGCGGACGCTTATCCTCGTTAGTATCGTTGCTGCTGTCGAGCTTACTTTTGACATATCTTTCAGTCAAAGTCGTAGTTTTATTGAATTTTATTTTAGCGATGAGTGCAAGTTTAGGCGTGATCTATTTAGCGCTCAAAGACAAAACAGCTCAGACTTAAATCAGATGTGAGCTATTTTGGTTTGAGCCCATTTCTCAGATGAAGCTATAAAAAATGAACCATGATCTTTGAAAAATCAAAGATCATGGTTCATTTTCTATCCTGTTGTCCAATAGTAGTTTTTCTCCGCCGCATCAAAATTTACAATGTGACGACAACAGCTAAAATTATCATAAAGCTCCCTAAAAGTAAGCAATTGAAGCTAAACTTCTTAAAATGGATCGGGGCATTTTTCTTTTCTGAAGCTACTCGTTTGATATCGATCTTGCGTTTAGCAAATTCTTCATCACTTTCACCTTTGCGTTGGCGTTGAAACCACCCAGCCAACAAGTTAGCGTGGAGTAAAATATCAAACATCATTAAACACAATAATGCTAGTCCACTCATAAATAAAATATCTGAAACCAAAATATGGTTGCTAGTCAAACGCCCAACGATCGTCAAGAGCAACACGATCCCTGCGATCACTAGATCACCTTTGAGCCAAATGTTTTCTTTGACAAATTGCATTCTCTTCTCACCCATTGTTAATTAAGTTTTTCGTACTGTCCGCTGACTTCATTTAACTTTTGTGAAGCGCCACTGGCCAGATCAAATCGATACATCCCCTTCAAATTGGAAACTTGCGGATCACTTGGACTGGTATGTCTGATCTCGATCTGATAGTGATCATTACCTAGGTCTTGAACATAATATTGGTCCCCAGCTTCTTGTGGGATCGCAGTCGCCTTCCGAAAGGCACTCAAGACATCTTGGTTGCTCATCTTAGCTGACATCGAGGAGACCGCCTCACTTGGAGCACTGGCGATCTCACTGCCAGTTTCTTTTTTATACTCTGAGCTTAGTAACTTTGAGCTCCGTGCATTAGTGTAGCCAGCTTTAGGCGTCACGTTACTCGACGCAGTTACTTCACTAGCACTAGTAGCGGTACTACTTTGTTCAGAGCTAGCCGTTGCTTGAGCCGAAGCGATCTTAGCTTTATATCCAGTTTCTTTTTCTTGTAACATCGCCACAGCTTGATACTTGCTCGATAGTGAGTCTAAGGCTTGCAAACTCCCACCCGCTGCTTGATAAGCACCAGCCTGATAATATTGTTCAACTTCAGCGGCATAATGTTTAGCCAACTTTACGGCCTGATATTCTTTTTCAAGTTCATTGACTTGTTTGACTAAAGCTGTCGGTGATTCAACTTTCTCCAATTGACCTAGGTATTTCTCCGTTTCGGTCAACTTAGCTGCCGTCACAGCTTTTTTAGCTGCTAATAGCAAAGCAAGATCGGCTTTTAAGGCCCGCACATGGGTCGGGGCTTGCTTGATATTTTTGATCTTATTCAATTCATCATAAGCCTGCTTATTTTCACCTGATTCCAAATATGACAGTGCATTTTGATAGCGTTCGTTGACTTTAACTTGAACTGTCTGACTCGTGCTTTCACTAGTCTTATTCGCTGTTTGACTATTCGAACAAGCACTCAAGATAAATATCACACTAAAAAACAAACAGCTCAACGTTAATATTCTTTGTTTTTTCATAACTATCAGCCGACTATTAAAAAATAGCTTTTCCTTTCTGCTTTAAACAAACAGCATAATGATCTTACAGTTACATTATACCATTTTACTCGATCATTTATCGATCTGGGCTCGTTTTTCATTGAGCTTTTTGCCGACCAAATACGTCGTGATCCAGATCACAAAGATCACGGCGATCGCTGAATAAAGGACTGCTAAGCATTCTTTGACAAAGATCTTAGAGTTCAAATAGTAACTAAAATCAGCATCTAACTTATATAATAAAATAAATAAAGCTAAGTCGCTGCCAAACATCCCAAAGAATAACGTATTAAACGTCATCCCCATGATCTGAAAGCCGATCGTCTTGCCACTTTTAAAAACTTCAGGCAAAGTGATCGTGGGGCGTTGTTCGATCAATTCATTCAAACCGCTAGCAACAGCGATCGCAGCTTCGGCAATTGCGCCTAAAGTACTCAAGACAGTTGTTGCAATGAGCAATTGTTCAAAATTGACCCCGACCAAAAGATCAAACGCTTCGATCTCTTCTGATTGTTCGTTAGCAAAACCCTTGATCTGAGCGAAATGATCCAACGGAATGATCAAGATCAACATTACGATCAACACGATCAACGTCGCCTTAAAAGCAATATTGGCCGTTTTTTCATCCTTATTTCCCATATAGATCGTGATCGCTAGAATACAAACGCCTGCAAAAAATGCGACCCAAACTGGTGGCAACCCACCTGTGATCAAGATAACTGTTATAAACAAAATAATAAAATTGAAGACGGCACTAAAAAATGCAGTCAAGCCAGCTTTACCACCAACTATCAACATCAATGCCGCTAAAATAAACGTTAAAATACTAATTGCCGACATTTTGCTTCCCCCCTAAAAACTGGGCACTCAAAAAACTAGCTAACGGAACCGTTAAAACGATCCCGATCCCACTGATCAACGCTTGAACGACTCCTAAAGCCATCGTCCACTCAAACGTATAGGCAATACTGTTGCCTGTCTTAAAATATAAGACCGACATTGCAAACGTTTCGGCAAAAAAGATCAGCAATAAGACATTGATCAGTGGGCCCATGACCGAGCGTCCGATCACTTGACCTGATTTGAATAATTGTTGCTTCGTCAATTCAGGTTGGCTGCGTTTCATCTCAAAAAGCGTTGAAACGATATCCGTTGCTGCATCCATTACTGCCCCTAATAAACCGATCACTGTCGCGGCTAAGAAAAGTTGCTTAGGTGATTGCGTGGCAAAATCTAAAGCTTCATAGTGTACGCCCTTGCTTTTAGTAAAATACAAGACTAAACAGCCAATGACTAGCGCACTGGTCGTTCCTAAAAAGATCGCCAAAAAAGTCACGCTAAATTGCTTGTTTAGGCCGATCACTAACGCTAGGGATAATGCAGTAAAGAGCAAAGCCGCTATTGCAAAAAGCCAAAAGAAATTTGTCAGATTCAAAAAGACATCCATTTGGACTATCAATAAAAATAAGACGAAATTTAAGATTACGCTCAATAACGAACGTATCCCTTGAAACTGCATCGTTAAATATAGTAATACAACGACCAACCAACTCAACATTATCAAATAGACGTCTCGCTTATAGTGTGAGATCACGACATCTTTTTGGCCACGATGTTCATGGATATTGACAAATATTTGTTGCCCTAGATGATATTTTTGGTCAAGTCCGCCTGAGCTTGAATAAGTGTTATTGACCTTAAAGCTTTGCCCACGGTATTTGCCATTTAAGATCTCTAACGTCAACGTCTGGCGGGTCGTCTCATCGCTATTATTATACACATCGGTCGTTTTTTCTGGTGTAGCTTGCTTAACGGCGACCACTTTTCCGATCGGTTGTTGATATAAAAATGCATCATTGCGCAAAAATAAATATAAACATAGGCCACTGACCAAGATCAAGGCTAGCTTGAGCCATGTTTTGGTGTTGACTTTCATTTTAGTTCCTCCAAAAATCAGTTTATTTAACCATATCACAACTTAGCCCTTAACATGTTAAAATATATCTAAACTTTGAAAAGGATGTGCCCTAATGAAAACTTCTGAACGTGTTTTAGAATTATTGACAAGAAGTGAAACTTATCTTTCCGGGCAAGAATTAGCTGATCGTTTACAGCTCACCCGAGCAGCGATCTGGAAAGCGATCGAACAGCTAAGAAAAGCCGGCTATCAGATCGACAGCAAACCACATGTGGGCTATCGCTACACTGATAGTGATACTTTGAATCAAACTGCGATCTTACAAGCTCTTTCTTTAGACTTAGACCTAGAACTCCAAGTATTTGACTCACTTCCTTCGACTAATCTCAAAGCCAAAGAACTTGGATTAAACCCTACTTCACAAACACCACTAGTTGTTATCGCCGACCATCAAACAGCTGGCTATGGGCGCTATCACCGGGATTTTATCTCACCTAAAAATACCGGGATCTATCTTAGTATCCTCTTAGCCAACAAAAGCCCTGATTTTGATCCTGGGTTACTCACGACAGCAACTGCCATCGCGGTCACTCGCACCTTAGAAAAAACACTGGCGCTAAAGCCCACGATCAAATGGGTCAACGATGTTTTAGTTGATGATAAAAAGATCTGTGGTATCCTGACCGAAGGGATAACTGATCTAGAGACTCAAAGTTTGAGTCAAGTAGTTGTTGGAACTGGGATCAACTTTTTAACTGAGATCTCAACTTTTCCCACTGAGCTTCAAGCACGAGTCGGAACTTTAGCACCTTATGTCAAAAAAAATCGGCTCTCACGCAACCGTTTCATCGCGACCTATCTAAATGAATTCTTCAAAATTTACCAAAATTATACGACGGGATCTTTTATGGATGAATACCGAGCTCACTGTGACTTGATCGGTAAACACGTCACTATCCAACGCCCCACTGGTACCTTAGAAGCACAAGTAATTGACATTAACAACCACGGTGCTTTAGTCTTAGAGAACGGAAAAGTTTTGAATTCTGGCGAAGTTATCAAAGTTAGGAAGGTGTAATATGAAAGTTATTTTTGTTTGTCTCGGAAATATCTGTCGCTCCCCGATGGCTGAAGCAATGTTTAAGGATCTGGTGTCTTCAGCGGGGCTGAGTTCACAGATCCAAGTCGATTCTGCAGCTACAAGCACATACGAGCTAGGTTCTCCACCTGATAGGCGCACTGTCAATGAACTAGCTAAACACGGTCTATCAGCCACTAATATGATCGCACGCCAACTAAATGCAACTGATTTTTTAGAAGCTGACTATATCTTAGTGATGGATGAAAATAACCTCCGGGATGCTAAAAGAATGGCACCGGATAAAAACTCAGCCGCTAAAGTCAAATTAGTTTACTCACTGACCCCTGGAAAAGAAGACCATGTCGTAGCTGACCCTTGGTATACTGGTGATTTTGCAAAAACTTACGCTGATCTAAGCGAAGCCTTGCCATTTTGGTTCGAATATCTAAAAAAGAGGATATAACTATATAAATAACGCGGGGCCGACAAGATGCGTAGCTTTACGCTTTAAGTCGGTCCCGCGTTATTTAGTCTATTTTTAATATAATTCTTTTACTTGTTCTTGGACGGTTTCATGGTTCAAGAATTCATCATAGGTCGTATCAAAACGATCAACGACACCCTTGCCTGAAACTTCAATGATATGATCAGCGATCGTTTGGATGAATTGGTGGTCGTGAGAAGTGAAGATCAACGAACCCTTAAAGTCGATCAACGCGTCGTTTAAAGACGTGATCGATTCAAGATCCAAGTGGTTAGTTGGGTCATCTAATAACAAGACATTGCCCTTTTCAAGCATCATCTTGGATAACATACAACGCACTTTTTCGCCCCCAGATAAGACCTTGATCTGCTTATCGATGTCATCACCTGAGAAGAGCATTTTACCTAAAAAGCCCCGCAAGAAAGTATTGTCATTTTGTTCTTTATCCGCATATTGCCGTAACCAATCTAAGATCGACAATTCATCATTGTTGAAGTTAGCATCTAGATCACGTGGCATATAACTTGGGATCGCAGTTTGGCCCCAAGTCACAGAACCGGTATCTGGTTCTAATTTACCAGCTAAGATCTGCATCAAAGTCGTTGTTGCCAAGTCATTTCTTGAAATGATCGCAGCTTTTTCACCTGGGCGGATCATAAAGCTGACATTGTCCAAGATCTTGACCCCATCGATCGTCTTTGAAACATTTTCGACCCGAACTAAGTCATTTCCCAATTCACGTTGCATCTCAAATTTAACGAATGGATACTTGCGTGAAGATGGTTTGATATCATCTAAAGTGATCTTTTCTAATTGTTTCTTACGTGAAGTAGCTTGCTTAGACTTAGAAGCATTGGCTGAGAAACGTGCGATAAATTCTTGTAACTCTTTGATCTTTTCTTCTTTTTTAGCATTGGCATTGGCTTGCAATTTAGCAGCTAATTGGCTTGATTCCAACCAAAAATCATAGTTACCCACATAAAGCTTGATCTTACCAAAGTCAACATCACACATTTCCGTGCAGACTTGATTCAAGAAGTGGCGGTCGTGAGAAACAACGATCACGATCTTAGGATAATCCGCCAAGAAATCTTCCAACCAGCTGATCGTTTGCACATCTAAACCGTTTGTTGGTTCGTCTAGCAATAAAATGTCTGGTTCACCAAAAAGCGCTTGCGCCAACAACACTTTGACCTTTTCACTTTCGGATAACTCACTCATCTTTTGGGTGTGCATACTTTCAGCGATCCCAACTGATTGTAACAATTGAGAGGCATCTGCTTCAGCATTCCAGCCGTCCATTTCAGCAAACTGCGCTTCTAAGTCGGCTGCCTTTAACCCATCTTCTTCAGTAAAATCAGCTTTGGCATACAAAGCATCTTTTTCTTTCATGATATCATAGAGTTTCTTATGGCCTTGGATCACGGTCTCAAGCACTTCAAATTCTTCAAACCCAAAGTGATTTTGGTTCAAGCTAGAGATCCGTTCATTTGGTCCAGTCGTGATCGTCCCTGTCGTTGGTGTCAATTTACCTTCTAATAGTTTTAGGAAAGTGGACTTACCAGCACCATTGGCTCCGATAACGCCATAACAGTTACCTGGTGTAAATTTTAAATTGACGTCATCATAGAGCAAACGTCCTGAGAAGTTCAAACTTACATCGCTTACTGTGATCAATGATATTTCCTCGCATTCTTTAAGTTATAATTTCTATTGTAACATATTACTGCACCAAAAACTCAAAGCTTCGTGGCTAAATTTTGGTGTCTTAGACTTGGAAAAACAACTTTGTCGGCTATTCCAACTATTGTGCCTTGAAAAGCCAAAGCAAACAGCGTACCAATATTTATCGCATATAGCTGATGTGTCACTAACAGTGAGATCACGATCGCTATGATCGGCGGTGTAAAGACGAGCAATTGCGCTACTGTCGCATTACCATGTAAATATTTGAACCGTATGATCTGCATTAAGTCATCAACTGGATGGAGCATCCAATTTACGCGCTGATAGATCGAAATAGCTACTGCGATCAAAACGACTCCCAAACAATCTAGTATCACTTGCGACCACAGTGGGAGGTATGTGATATGTAATTTTAGTAATTGGACTTCAAAAACACCTACTAGCCATGAAAATGGCACCATAAAGATCAAATTACCCAAAACTCGTTTAAAATCAAACCGTCCTAAAATGATGATGTTTGTCATGATAACAATGATCCCGGATAAGATCAACATCACACTCAACGTGATCGGTAAGACTTTTGAAAGATTAACAGCTGCTGCGGTCCAAAGCGCACTCCCTAAATTGATCGCAACCGTCAAGGCATTGCCTAAACTATTTAAAAAGATCGAAAAAATAAAGTAGCCTAATAATTTTGGCTTACTTATCGTCTGTATTGCTTGCATTTTCTTCCCCCTATCAATATCAGAGTAGGTCAGTCTCTGCGTTATGTCAACTCGCATCATCAGCTACCGTTTCTCTACACACTGAGATATTGTCATGCTCCGAAAAACAGCTCCTAAAAAATAACTGCAAGCTATCCATGATGAACTCACATCACGGCCAGCTTGCAGTTATTTCTACGGAGCTACCGTTTTTCTACGCACTGAGATAAATTAGTGCTACAATTGACTTGTAGTTGAGACCATATGAAAGGCGTGAATTTTATGAGTGAAAATATCTTCTTTAATCCTGGTGATTCGATCGCTAGTGATTTTGACTTTGAAAATGCCTATGTTGCTGCCCAGATCTATCACCACAAGGCTGCTAAGCCTGTCTTGATCGCCCAAGAAAAAGATGGCAAACCGTACTTTATCTTTGACGAAGCAGCGGCGATCGCCGAAGAACACGCTAAAGCTAAAGCGTTTTCTGTCGTGAAACGATTAAAATAAAAAACTGTTTTCTTAACACAAAAATAGGAGAAAGCATCTAGTCGAGCTAGATTGCTTTCTCCTATTTAGTTTGAGCTATTTTCTCCGGAAACGAGTCGTAAATAATGGACTGACCGGTTTGTTTTCGTGGATCCGCTTGATCGCATCCCCGATAAGTGGCCCAACTGAAACTTGAACTAACTTATCGATCTGTTTTTCTTCTGGAAGTTGGATAGAGTCTGTCACTACCAATTGTTTGATCGGTGATTTTTCGATCCGTTCGATCGCTGGACCTGACAAGACTGGGTGAGTTGCGGAAGCATAAACTTCGATCGCCCCTGCATCCATCAATGCTTGAGCCGCTAAAGTGATCGTACCAGCTGTATCGATCATATCATCGATCAAGATACAACGTTTGCCATCAACTGAACCAATGATGTTCATGATCTCAGCAACATTGGCACGTGGACGACGTTTATCAATAATTGCGATCGGTGCTTTCAAAAATTCAGCTAACTTACGTGCACGTGTCACACCACCATGGTCAGGTGAAACCACAACTGCATCTTTATCCAAACCTTGAGTCAAGAAGTAGTCAGCCAATAATGGGGCACCCATCAAGTGGTCAACTGGAATATCAAAGAAGCCTTGAATTTGAGCAGCGTGCAAGTCTAACATGATCGCACGGTCTGCCCCAGCTTTTTCAACCATATCTGCAACTAACTTGGCTGTGATCGGTTCACGTGAACGAGCTTTACGATCTTGACGAGCATAGCCGTAATACGGAATAACAACATTGATCGTAGCTGCACTTGCACGACGCAAGGCATCGATCATAATCAAAAGTTCCATCAAATTGTCATTGACCGGTGCTGAAGTCGATTGAATGATAAAAATTTCATCACCACGAATTGATTCTTCAATGTTAATGCGAATTTCACCATCACTAAAACGGTCAACAGAGGTCTTTCCCAAAGGTACGCCAACAGCAGCAGCAATTTTTTCAGCCAAAGGCTTGTTTGAGTTCAAAGCAAAAATTTTGATCTTTGAACTATTATAGTTTTCAGACATAGCATCCTCCAAAACAAATTTATCTAATTATAATACTATTCATTTATTCTACTAAAATCAAGCTTTTTAGAAAGGTTTTTGGATTTGAGATAAACTAATCCTTATTTTCGCTTTCTGCCGCTGCTTTTGCGACTGGATAACGATCATAATATCCTGGTTTATTCACTTGACGTCCGCGAGCGATCGCCATCTCACGTGAAGCTACATCTTCGGTGATCGTCGAACCCGCTGCCACATAGGCGTGGTCTGCGATCTCAACTGGTGCAATAATATTTGAACCACTTCCGATAAACGAATAGTCGCCCACATTAGTATGATGTTTATTTTGACCATCGTAGTTGACAAATACCGTGCCACAGCCCACGTTGATCTCTTTTCCAAGAGTCGCATCGCCAACATAGGTCAAATGCCCAACTTTAGTATTCTTGCCTAAAGTTGCCTTTTTAACTTCAACAAAGTTACCGATATGCACGCCTTCACCAATGTCAGCTTGTGGTCTCAAATGACTGTATGGTCCGATATTAGAGCCATTACGCATGATGGCTCCTTCAAGGAAGGAAGCTTTTACTTCGATCCCATCTTCTAAAACTGTATCGCGTAATTCAGAATGCGCCCCGATCACACAATCTTCTCCGATGACTGTCTTGCCCTTCAAACTGACACCGGGCTCGATCACAGTATCGGCTCCGATCTTAACGTCAGCTTCGATATAAGTCGTGGCTGGATCGATCAATGTGACCCCATTTTTCATATGCAACTCGTTTATCCGACGTTGCATGACTTTAGTTGCCTTAGCCAAGGCGATCCGGTCATTGACACCCATTGATTCTTCAAATTCATCCATGCAGTAAGCTCCGACTGGGCGACCTTTGGCTTTTAAGATCTCGATCACATCAGGCAAGTAATATTCACCTTGGGCATTGTCATTTTTTACTTCATGCAAAGTCTTGAACAAAGCTTGGTTATCAAAGCAATAAACACCTGTATTGATTTCATTTACCAAAGCTTCTTCTGGGGTCGTATCTTTTTGTTCGACGATCTTTTCAACTTCATCGCGATGATTTCTGATCACACGCCCATAACCAAATGGTTCATCCGTTTTAGCTGTCAAAACAGTTGCGACTGCGCCACTTTGTTCATGTTGTTCAAATAGTTTAGCAAATGTTTTTGCTGTAAATAACGGAGTGTCGCCACATGTAACCAAAGTCATCCCCTGTTTGTCACCTAAAAGTTCTTCGGCTTGTAAAACAGCATGACCTGTGCCCAATTGTTCAGCTTGTAGAGCATATTTTGTCCGCTTTCCTAAAGTCTCTTCAACTTTAGCCGCTCCGTGTCCCACGATCGTCACGATCTCATCGATCTGATCTTTTTCAAGCTCAGTCAAAACATGGTCGACCATTGCCTTACCGCAGACTGGATGTAATACTTTGTATAATTTTGATTTCATTCGTGTGCCTTGACCCGCTGCCAAGACGATTGCATATTTTGCTGTCATTTCAGAATCTTGCCTCACTAAAGGCATCCCTTTCTCAGAATAATTAGTAAACACTATCTAATGATAAACCACTGTCACCCTAGTTTCAAGCGTCCAAACCCAATCAAAAAAGCACTAAACACCTGACTTGATGTTTAGCGCTCAACGGCTTTATTTGTTACCAAATACTTTTTCTAAATAGTTTCCTGGACTAACAGAGATCGTCTTATCTAAAGTATTGACTTGATCAACTTTTAGCAATGAAGTGTAGTCATCGACCATGCGTTTTCCATCAAATGAACCTTCAGCAAAAACCGTGATCCCGACTAAGTTTGACTCGAATTCTTCGATCATTGACTTCATCCCATTGACCGTGCCGCCACCTTTCATGAAATCATCGACGACTAACACATTAGAGCCTCGCTTAAGACTGCGCTTGGACAATTCCATCTTTTCGATCCGTTCACTTGAACCAGATACATAGTTGACCGAAACAGTCGAACCCTCAGTGATCTTAGAATCACGACGCACGATCACAAATGGCACATTCAAGTAACTAGAAACGCTTTGAGCGATCGGGACCCCTTTAGTTGCCACTGTCATCACCGCATCGATCTGTTTATCGATATATTGGCGTGCGATCACGCGTCCAACTTTACGTAAAACGTCAGGTCGGCCTAAAAGATCAGACAAGTATACATATCCGCCCGGTAAAAGGCGATCTTGTTCTGAAAGTTCGGCTGTCATCTCTTCAATAAATTCACGAGCTTCATATTCTTCCATTGAAGGAATAAAGCGCGCACCACCTGCTGCACCTGGGATCGTCTCTAAAATACCGATCCCACGTAATTTGAAAGTCCGCTTAATAATGGCAAGATCTTCGCTGATCGAAGACTTCGCTGATTCATAGCGTTCAGCAAAAAAGGTCAGCGAGATCAATGTATGCGGTGATTCTAAGAGATATCTCGTCATATCGATCAATCGATCACTTCTTCTGGTTTTCAAATTTATTCCCCCAATGTTTTTGAAATTTTAGTTACATTATACGTTATCAAACGGATTTTTCCTAGTTTTTAAGCTTTAAATAATTTTAAAGTTCGTTTTTCAGGCGATAAACCCCGATTCAAAATTGTTTTATCAGATCTTTTTTCTCTTTCTGATTAACGTTCGGTTCTGAAACAAACTATTATAGGTTATCACTGTCATCGGCTAGCGTCAATACTTTTTTTAAATTCTACTTCAGGATAAATATATAACTTTTTATGTATAAAAATTATATAAACTAAATTTAATACGAATAAATATTAGTTTATTGTTGAATTATTTGCATAAAAATTGTATGATAGCCTCAACAAATGTATAAAGGAGTTTTTAAAATGGCAAATAAAAAGGTCGTACTCGCATATTCTGGTGGTTTAGATACTTCCGTTGAGATCGCTTGGCTCAAAAATAAAGGCTATGATGTGATCGCTTGTTGTATTGATGTTGGTGAAGGTAAAGACCTAGCTGCTATCCAAGAAAAAGGTTTAGCAGTAGGCGCAGTTGAGTCTTTAGTCATTGATGCTAAAGACGAATTCGCTAGTCAATATTGTTTAACGGCACTCCAAGCTCATACATATTATGAACAAAAATATCCACTCGTTTCAGCTCTTTCACGTCCTTTGATCGTTAAACACCTAGTCAAGATCGCTAAAGCCTACAAAGCAAGTGCGATCGCGCATGGTTGTACCGGTAAGGGCAATGACCAAGTCCGGTTTGAAGTCGGGATCCATGCGCTAGCTCCGGAAATGTTGATCGAAGACCCGATCAGAGATAACCATTGGTCTAGAGAAGAAGAGATCGACTATGCTCTCCAAAATAATATCCCCGTGCCGATCAACAAAAAAAGCCCTTATTCAGTCGACGAAAACTTATGGGGACGGGCAAATGAATGCGGTATTTTAGAAGACCCGTGGCAAAGTGCTCCACTAGACGCCTATGCTCGGACTTTACCTTTAGAGCAAACACCTGACGTTCCCAGTGTGATCGAACTTGAATTTGATCAAGGTGTCCCCGTTAAATTAGCGGGAGAAAAACTTAAATTAGCTGATTTGATCTTAAAACTTGATCGCTTGGCTGGCCAACATGGGATCGGGCGGATCGATCACGTCGAAAATCGGCTGGTCGGGATCAAATCCCGTGAGATCTATGAGTGTCCAGCAGCTACGGTTTTGATGACAGCCCACAAAGATCTTGAAGATATCACGCTTGAAAAAGAAGTCGCCCATTTCAAACCTGTGATCGAACAAAAGCTCAGTGAATTGATCTATAACGGGTTGTGGTTCTCACCGTTGATGCCCGCGCTCCAAGCTTTTTTAAAGCAGACCCAGACTAATGTTACTGGTGTTGTTCGCGTCAAATTATTCAAGGGTAACGTCATTTGTGAAGGTCGCAGATCGCCTAATTCCTTATACGATGAAAAGCTAGCGACCTATACTGCTGCTGATCAATTCGATCAAGAAGCTGCCAGTGGTTTCATCAAGCTTTTTGGCCTTCCAACTCAAGTCTATGCCCAAGTTCAACAAAAAAATGGAGGAAATAGCTATGAGTGATAAATTATGGGGGGGACGTTTTGAAGCGTCCCCGGATCAATTCGTTGATGAATTTGGAGCTTCGATCAGTTTTGATCAGTTGCTAGCAAAAGAAGACCTCCAAGGTTCACTTGCCCATGTAAAAATGCTCAAACATACCCAGATCTTGAATGCCACCGAAGCAGATCAGATAATTGCGGGGCTAGAAACGTTAGCACACAAACTAACTACGGGTGAACTGGAATTTTCAGTCGCAAACGAAGATATCCATATGAATTTAGAGGCTCTGTTAGCCCAAGAGATCGGCCCAGTTGCAGGTAAACTTCATACTGCCCGAAGCCGAAATGATCAAGTTGCAACTGATCTACATCTTTATTTAAAAAAGCGCCTTCCCCAAGTATTGGAGGCGATCGCTGAATTGCAAAAAGCGTTATTGTGTCAAGCAAAAAAGCATCAAACGACACTGATGCCTGGTTTTACGCATTTACAACACGCCCAACCGATCACGTACGCCCACTATTTGATGGCATACTGGCAAATGTTCAAACGTGACTATGAGCGTTTTGACTTCAATCAAAAGCACACCGACATCTGTCCATTAGGTGCAGCAGCTTTAGCAGGAACAACATTTCCGATCGATCGCAAATTTAGCGCAGACCAATTGGGGTTTAGTGAGATCTATGCCAATTCATTAGATGCCGTATCTGATCGTGATTTTGCCTTGGAATTTTTAAGCAATAGTTCGATCTTGATGGTCCACCTTTCCCGTTTTTGTGAAGAACTTATCTTATGGTGTAGCTATGAGTTTGGCTATCTTGAACTATCCGATAAATTCGCTACAGGAAGCTCGATCATGCCCCAAAAGAAAAATCCTGATATGGCTGAATTGATCCGGGGGAAATCCGGCCGTATCTTTGGTGATCTGATCGGTCTACTAACAGTATTAAAGGGCCTTCCTTTAGCCTACAACAAAGATATGCAAGAAGATAAAGAAGGTGTCTTTGATGCTGTCAAAACGATCATCCCCTGTCTTAAGATCTGCACTCAAATGGTCGAAACATTGAGTGTCAACCAAGAGCGGATGGAACAAGTGCTCACGACTGATTTTTCTAATGCCACAGAACTAGCCGACTACTTGGCTAAAAATGGAGTGCCCTTCCGTCAAGCGCATGCGATCGCCGGCAAGTTAGTCTTACACCAGATCAAACAACAGCAAACACTTCAAGATACCGACTTAGCAACTTTCCAGAAATTTTCACCGCAGATCAAAGCAGATGTGTATTCTGCTCTTGATCAAAGAACAGCCGTCAAGCGCCGTAACTCTTATGGCGGAACTGGTTTTGCCCAAGTTGAACAGCAGATCGAACTTGCTGAGCAGTTTATGCAAAAAATTAAATAATTTAACTAGAGGATAGAAATTGAACTTGTGAAATTTTTATCCTTTCTTTTTATTTGGCCTTGCGCTAAACTCAAAGATAATAGCACTAGAAATGAGGCCTTTTATTCGTGAAAATCATCATTGCACCCGATTCTTTCAAAGAAAGTATGACTGCCAATGAAGCAGCCCAAGCTATCTATGCTGGCTTTAAACCCATCTTTCCCACAGCTACATATGAATTGATCCCACTAGCAGATGGAGGAGAAGGCTTTGTCGATACGATCTTAAATACTGTTCCTGGAAAAATTTATTCCTATCAAGTAATGGGACCAAGAAAACAAACAGTTACAGCAAAATTGGCCGTGATCGATGCGGGCAAAACTGCACTCCTTGAGACTGCGGCTGCTAGCGGACTACATCTTTGTAACGGTATAAAAGATCCTCTGACGGCTACTAGTTACGGAACAGGCGAATTGCTCAAACATGCTTTAGATCTTGGTGTAGAGCATATCATCTTAGGTCTTGGAGGTAGTGCGACTAATGATGGTGGTGCTGGCTTACTTCAAGCCTTAGGCGCTAAATTTTATGATCGGTTTGACTATGAATTGCCTCTAGGCGGGATCCATCTACAAGCACTTAAAAAAATCGACATCAGCACCTTAGATCCGCGCTTACAAACAACTAAGATCACCCTTGCTAGTGATGTAGCTTCGCCTTTCATTGGACCTAACGGGGCTAGTATGGTCTTTTCCCCGCAAAAAGGTGCTTCCCCTGAGGCTGTGATCCAACTTGAACAAGCTTTGACTAATTTTTCACAAATTATCAAGGCTACTTATGGTAAAGATATCGCCACTACTCCTGGTGCAGGCGCAGCTGGTGGGATCGGTGGGGCATTGCTTGCTTTCACTAACGCTACCTTAACTTCAGGGGTCGAGCTCGCGATCACTTTGACTGGTCTTGAGCAAAAAGCGACTGCAGCTGATATTTTACTGACCGGCGAAGGCAGTTTAGATAGCCAAACAAAATTAGGAAAGACGCCCCTTGGGGTTTTACGCGCGGTCAGATCCGTTTCACCTGATTGCACCGTGATCGGCTTAGCTGGTAAGCTCGAAGCCGTTGCTGAATTGCATCAATTAGGTTTTGATGCTGTCTTTTCGTGTACTCCTGGTGTTATCAACTTGGAACAGGCCTTAAGATCAGGACCAAAACACTTGACACAAACAGCAAATGAAGTGGCACATTTATTGCAAAAATTCGTTTAGCGTGTTTGACTCTTTTAAAATAGCGCGTAGTTCAGTATAATTAAACTAATAATTTCAATGATAGACAGGTGAATCAAATGGAGATATCGGAGAAAGCTCCGGCTAAATTGAACTTCAGCTTAGATACCCCATTTCGTCATCAAAACGGTGAGCCAGAATGGAAAATGGTAATGATCGCAGTTGATTTAGCCGATTACGTACACATCCAGACCCTTCCTAACTCGCATAAGATAACCGTCTCGACTGACTCTGGTTTTTTACCAAGTGATCAACGAAACTTAGCCTATCAAGCCGCTAAGATGTTGCGCGATAAATACCAGATCAATGAAGGCGTAGCGATCACGATCGATAAAAATATCCCCGTAGCTGCCGGCATGGGGGGTGGGTCTTCGGATGCTGCGGCTGTCCTACGTGGCTTAAACAAGTTATGGCAGCTTGGACTCTCACGCAAAGAACTTGCTAAGATCGGGCTAGAGATCGATTCAGATGTTCCGTTTTGTATCTATAGCGAACCAGCCCTTGTGACTGGTAAGGGCGAGATCGTGACCCCGATCGGTCCTTTACCCCCATTGAAGCTCATCATCGCTAAACCACGCGACAGTGTCTCAACCCCTAGCATCTTAAGAAAGATCGATTATGATAAGATCAAACATCAAGATGTCGATGCTGTCGTTTGTGCGATCAAGGCCCAAGATTATGCAACGATGGTCACTAAGATGGGAAATACTTTAGAACCGATCACTGCTAGACGCCACCCTGAGATCTTGAAGATCAAGGAAAAAATGCTCCAATTTGGCTGTGATGCAGCCCAAATGAGCGGCAGTGGACCAACAGTTTTTGGGGTCTGCCAAAAAGCTTCACGAGCCCAACATATTTACAATAGTTTACGTGGTTTCTGTAAGGAAGTTTACATCGTTAGTCCTTATAATTTAGACCAGCAAGCTTGTTTTTAAAAAACTAAGACCAGATAAAGTCCTTAACTGTTTAAGAACTCTATCTGGTCTTTTTTTAATGATGCCATGCAAGCGGCCGGTTATTCCACAAGATCTTATCCATCGTATCCAAAACTTTAGCACTTTGATGCAAGTCGGTATAATCCGTATTGGTATAAACAGCTTGATAATATTTAGACCAATTGGGATGAATGATATTTTTCAAAAATAGTGACTGTACATTGGGCACCGAGCCGTCAGTTTTTTCACCATCGACCGAGCCCATCAAATTATAAAAATCGATACTAGCAAGTGGATCAAATTCTTTAAATTTCTTCAACAAGCGCTGATAATTTTTATCGGTCGAGGCTTTGGTTTGAGCCTTGGCATAGCTCGTATTCTCATCTACACTTTCATCGATCGGTGTTCCCAATAAGATCACCTTAGGAAAAGCGATCTCTTTTTGTAACGAACTTGAATCTGCCAAAGCATGTATCAAAGCACTCCCGCCCCATGAATGTGCGATCACATTGAGTTTATCGACATGATAATCTCGGTGCAAGCGTGTAAGTACCTGTTGCAGCCACTTTGTCTGTGGTTGGTAATCTTTTGTATAATTCCAATCAAAGATCAATTGGATCAAAGCATTTTTCTTATTAGCTACACTACCTTGGACCTTGACCTTACCCGTTGGCGTCACATGGATCGTCATCGTCTTTTGTGCGATATTTTCTTTTTGGTAGTATTCGATCAATTTACTGTAAGTCCAACCATTCCCACCCCATCCAGGGACTAGGAGCGTTGGAACATCGCTATACGCAATATCCGAACGCAACTGTTTCGTGCGTAATGCTTCTCCAGGTGTTCCACGTAAAAGCCATAATTGGAGGCAGATCAGCCCGACTAAAACACTGCCTAAAATCACCCACCATTTTTTCAAGACTGTGCTCGCCTTCTTTCTACTAGTGCATAAATTATAGTCCTTTTTGCTGATTTATGCATCCGTTTTGACTTCAATTTTTTATTTAATAATTTCTATTATTTTCATCAGTAATGAGATAAGCTCAAATAAAGATCCCGCTATGAGCTTCATAACGGGATCTTTACTAAAGTCTTATTTTTGGACTGCTAACAATTCTACTATTTCTTCAGTTGGAATACCAGCAAAATATTGGGTGAGATCTAGCTTAGCTAAAGCTTGACGAATTTCCGCTGGAGCGTATTTTACACCCACCAAGAGCGCTTCTACTTCACCGACATCTTTTTTACCAAAGAAATCACCGTAGATCTTGACCGAAGTGATCACGCCATTATCGATCAAGAAACGTGCATCGATCGTTCCACCGGTGAAACGATGTCTTTTTTGAACTGTAAACTCGGGAGAACGTCCATAGACCCAATCCCAATTTTTATACAGCTCTTGTTCGATTTTTGCGATCTCAGCTTTATCCGTCTCATCTAAATAATATTCGAATTTTTGGGCTTGCTCTAATGAATCTACTTGCCAGATCTTTTTGATCAATTCATCCCGGAAGCCGAAGGTATCTAGTGCTTGATACTGTTTATCCAAATAGGGTTTGATATTTGTTACGTGCGAACGAACTGACTTAACACCCTTTGATTCGATCTTATCTTTAGGTACACGCAACGCATTTTCGACAGCACTTGTATCCACATCAAACATCAAAGTCCCATGGGAAAAAGTTTTGTCACCCTTTGTATACATCGCATTACCAGAAAATTTCTTACCGTCGATCACGATATCATTGCGCCCTGTCACCTCAGCTTTGGTAGCGCCCATCTCATGCAATGCTCTGACGATCGGCTGGACCAATGTCTTAAAATCACCAAATTTTTGATCTTTAGCTGGCACGACAAAGCTAAAACACATATTGCCTAGATCTTGATACATCGCACCACCACCGGAAAGGCGACGGGTGATCGTGATCTCGTTATCTTCACAATATTTCTGATTGATCTCTTCCATCGTATTTTGGTTTCGACCTACGATGATACATGGCTTTTCGATATAAAACAGCATAAATGTTGCTTCCAATTTACCACTGTTCATCAAATACTGTTCCGTTGCTAAGTTAGTTCTGATATCATCAGTTTGCATTACTAGATACTGCATTTTTATCCCTCATTTGCCTAAAAATTAAATATTAGTTGGAAAACCAAGCGCCACATCAGCAGCATCCATCACAGCTTCACCTAATGATGGATGTGGGTGGATCGTTAAGCCGATATCTTCAGTCGTTGCGCCCATTTCGATCGCCAAAGTCAATTCGTTGATCAAATCACTCGCATGAGCCCCAACGATCTGAGCACCTAGCAAGATATCCGTTTCTTCTTCGAAAACTAAACGAATGAAACCATCAGTCTTACCCATTGAGATCGCACGCCCATTAGCAGCAAATGGGAATTGCGCCTTTTTAGCCTTAAAACCTTTTTCTTTAGCTTCGGCTAGGGTCAAGCCAGTCGTTGCGATCGAAGTATCCGTATAACAAACTGCTGGCATCGCACGATAATCGACCGTTGTCTTCATGCCAGAGATCGCTTCAGCAGCTACTTTACCTTCATAGCTCGCTTTATGAGCCAAGGCAAAACCAGCCACGATATCACCGATCGCATAGATATGTGAGATATTTGTACGACTTTGTGCATCAACTGGGATCAAACCACGATCATCGATCTTGACCCCGGCTTGTTCTAAGCCCATATCAGCTGTATTTGGACGACGCCCAACTGAAACGATCACATAATCAGCCGTGATCTCTTGGGCTTTGCCATCGACCTCAAAGGTGACCTTGACGTTATCATCCGTTTGTTCAGCATTCTTAGCCAAAGCATTGGTGTAGATATCTACACCTTGTTTGCTAAAGTGATGTTCGACCACTTTAACAAGATCTTTTTCATAGTTAGCTAAGATCATCGGACCACCTTCAAGGATCGTTACATGTGAGCCTAAGTTAGCATATGCCGAAGCTAATTCACATCCGATATAACCGCCACCAACAACGACTAATTCTTTAGGAACTTCACGTAAATTGAGAGCCCCCGTTGAGTCTAAGACACGACCCTTAAACTTAAAGTTAGGGATCTCGATCGGATGACTTCCTGTGGCGATGATCAAATTATTGAAACTATATGTTTGAGCATGGCCTTCCTTATCGATCACACGTAAATTGTGATCATCTTTCAAGAAAGCATCACCCCAAACAACATCGATCTGATGCTTTTTAAATAGTGATGCGACCCCACCAGTGAGCTTAGAAACAACACTATTTTTCCACTCGATCGTTTTATTGAAATCAAGTTTAGCTGCTGTTACTTGGAGTCCCATATCTTGGGAGTGCATTGCGTATTGGTAGTGGTGTGCTGCTTCGATCAAGGCCTTTGATGGGATACAACCTACGTTCAAGCAAACACCACCGATAAATTCACGTTCGATCACGGTTACTTTTTGGCCTAATTCAGCTGCATGGATCGCAGCTACATACCCACCAGGGCCCGCACCGATCACGACTGTATCTAATTCAATTGAAAAATCTCCAACTACCATCTAGCTCATCCTTCCATTAATAACAATTCTGGGTCTGCCAATAATTCTTTGAGTCTGTTGACTGCTTTTTGAGCTGTCGCACCATCGATCACACGATGATCAAAGGCCAATGACAACTTCAAGACGCGTGCGATCTGAACTTCATCATCCACTACAACAGCTTCTTTAGTGATCTTACCCATACCTAAGATCGCAACTTCTGGCCAATTGATGATCGGTGTAAAGAAACCACCACCGACCGAACCGATATTAGTGATCGACATACCAGTATGATTCATATCATCACGTGCTAATTTATTTTCCTTAGCTTTGGCTGTATTATTTGAGATCTGTTCTGCGATCCCAAATAAACTAAGTGCATCTGCATGTTTAACATTTGGTACGAACAAACCATGGTCGGTATCTGTTGCGATCCCTACGTTGATGTAATCTTTATAAGCGATCGTTTGATTTTGCATATCGACCGAACTGTTGAAGATCGGGAATTCCTTCATGATCACGGCTAAGGCTTTGACCATATAAGCCATAAAGGTCAATTTGACACCACGCGTTGCTGCCAATTCCTTATACTTCTTACGGTGATCCCAAAGTTTATCCACGACAACTTCATCAAAGACATGTACATGTGGGATCTGGGAAACTGAGCGCACCATTGCATTAGCAGTTGCTTTTCTGATCGGTGACATCTTTTCAACTGTTTCAGGCCAAGCAGCACTTGCACTAGCTGGCAAAGCAACAACTGGTTCTTCTGTTTTTGTCTCTGGAGCTGCTACTGGTGCATCTTGTGGCAAACTCAAAGCTTGTTCAATATCGGCTTTCGTTACTTGTCCGTGACGTCCAGTCCCCTTGATCTTAGCCAACTCGACTCCATTTTCACGGGCAAATTTACGCACTGACGGCATCGCTAAAACTGGTAAGGAGTGATCTTGCACAGATACTTCAACAGGCGCTTTGCTTGTTGGTTCAGCGACTGGCTCTGGGGCTGGTTGAGTTTTTTCTTCTGCTTTAGCTGGTGTCTTTGTCGCACTATCATCAACGTTGCCTAACCCTTCTGCAACTTCTAACTCTACTAAAACATCGCCAACTTCAGCCGTTTCACCTTCTGGAACTACGATCGCAGTTACTTTTCCGGCTACAGGACTAGGAATTTCTTCGACGGATTTATCATTTTCGATTTGAACTAGATCAGCATCTTCTTTGATCGTATCGCCGACTTTAACGTGCCATTCACCAATGACACCTTCAGCGATCCCTTCCCCAATATCTGGGAGCTTAAATTGATATTTACTCATAAATCTTCACCTTTCCTAGAAATTGACCGTTTCTTTTACTTTTTCAATGATATCTTGTTTGTTTGGTAACCAGATCGTTTCAGCATCGCTAAATGGATATGGTGTGTCCGGCGCATCGACCCGTGCGATCGGTGCTTCTAATGATAAAATACCTTTTTCAGCGATCAAGGCTGCTACTTGAGAATTGATCCCTGCTTGGCGTTGTGCTTCTTGGACCAAGACAACTCGGCCAGTGCGTTTGACTGATCCTAAGATCGTTTCTTCATCCAATGGGGAAACTGTACGCAGATCAACAACTTCGGCTTCGATACCTTCTTTAGCTAATTCATCAGCAGCTAGTAAGCTTTCATGGACCATATAACCGTAAGAAATGATCGTTACATCTTTGCCTTCACGCTTGATCGCTGCTTTATCTAAGGCTACAGTGTATGCTTCATCTGGAACTTCTTGTTTGAAAGAGCGATATAACTTCATATGTTCTAAGAAAACAACTGGATCATCTGAGCGGATCGCTGCCGTCAATAGGCCCTTGGCATCATATGGATCACTTGGGATAACGACCTTTAACCCCGGTGTTTGTGCCATCAATCCTTCCAAACTATCCGAGTGTAATTCTGGCGTATGGACCCCACCACCAAACGGAGCTCTGATCGTCACTGGCATTTTACGGGTACCACCTAAGCGGAAACGTGTCCGAGCGATCTGAGCGGCGATCTCATCCATAACTTCAAAGACAAAACCAAAAAATTGGATCTCAGGTACAGGCCGAAAACCTGTCAAAGCTAAGCCAACTGCAAGACCACCGATCCCTGATTCAGCTAAGGGCGTATCAAAGACTTGATCTTCACCGACTTTATCTTGTAAGCCATCAGTAGCACGGAAAACACCACCATTTCGACCAACATCTTCACCAAATACCAAAACATTTTTATCACGTTTCAATTCATCTTCCAAAGCCTGTGTAATTGCTTTGATCATCGTTGTTTTAGCCATTATGCTTCCTCCTTAGCCGCAAATTTTGCAATTTGTTCCTCTAAAGTCGGTGGTGTTTCGACAAAGACATTTTGAAGATATTCACTCACCTTTTGTTTTGGTGCTTGTTCCGTCTTTTTCATTGCTTCATTGATCTGGTCATTTACTTCTTCAATGTAAGCTTCTTCTTGTTCTTCTGACCAGAGACCTTTTTCATCTAAATAAGTGCGTAATCTTACCAGTGGATCTTTCTTTTCCCACTCTGCTTCTTCATCAGCAGTCCGATAACGATGCGGATCATCACCAGAAAGTGTATGTGGGCCAAAGCGATACGTCAAAGTCTCGATCAAGACTGGGCCATTACCCGCTACACTGTATTTACGCGCCTCGCTCATAACTAAATAGACTGCCAAAGCATCCATCCCATCAACTTGAAGACCTGGGATCCCAGCAGCTAGACCTTTTTGTGCTAAAGTTGGAGCCGCAGTTTGAACCGCTCTTGGTACTGAGATCGCATAACCGTTATTTTGCACAACAAAGATCGCAGGTGCTTTGTAGGCACCAGCAAAGTTGATCCCTTCGTAAAAATCACCTTGAGAAGTCCCACCATCACCAGTATACGTATACGCTACATTCTTAGCGCCTTTTTTCTTGAACCCTAAAGCTACACCAGCAGCTTGAACATATTGGGCCCCGATAATGATCTGTGGTGGTAAAGCAGCTAGATCTTCTGGATATTCATTTCCTAAAACATGCCCACGCGACCATAAGAAAGCCTTTTCCAAAGGTAACCCATGTAAGACTAATTGCGGAACATCACGATAAGCAGGTAATAAGAAATCTGGCTTTTCCATCGCAAATTCAGATGCGATCTGCGAAGCTTCTTCCCCAGCAGTTGGAGCAAAAAATCCTAAACGCCCTTGACGATTCAGCTTGGTAGAACGTTCGTCTAATACACGTGACCATAACATTTGTTTAAACAATTCCACGATCTGTTCATCACTTAGGTCTGGGAAAAAGTTTGGATCGATCACTTTGCCATTTTCATCCAAAACTTGAAGCGGTTTAATTTCACTAGGAGAGATCGTCTTTAACGCTTCAAAATCAATTTTTTGTGCCATTTTAAAACTTCCTTTCTTTAAACATAAGGAATCAATCTTATTTTCAATCTTTATACAGCGCTTACATTGCCAATTATAACGTATTGGTCACTAAATGTTAATTTTGTGCACTCCTTAATTTGTTAGCCGATACCCTAGAAACATTGATTTTGCGCAATATTTTAGACGTAAACTTTTTTTACCTTGTGGACAATGTTACTTTTATCACAAACATCTGGCTTAAAATATGTTTTAATTTTTTAAATTAAATCACAATATTACCAACCTTTTATCCTGGGTCGTTTTATTTGTAACTTATAGACATTAGAACTATAATACCTTTGTAAATATAGAAAGGAAGTTTTAGCTATGACACGCCGTAATGATTCCAAGCTCGAACATCGGCTCGAAGAAAACCGTCTAAACGATGCTAGACGTCGTGAGAACGAAGAAAAAGAACAGGAAGCGAAAAAACATCGCGAAAAATAAACTTTGATGCTATAATGAAGTCCGAATTTTTTTTCGGACTTTTTTACATATTTAGAAAGTAGATGAACAAATGGAACTCACCGAAACTAAACGAAAACTATTTATTTTTACCCTATTAGCAGGTACTTTTACCATGTCGATCAGTCAATCAGCGCTTTCAACGGCTTATCCTGCCTTGATGCACTTCTTTACGGTCGATGCCGCAACGATCCAATGGTTGACGACCGGTTTTATGTTAATGATGTGTGTGATGATGCCAGTCAGCCCGTGGCTTCTCAATAATATTTCTTTTAAACATCTCTATCTCAGTGTCTTAGCCCTTTTTGGGATCGGCACTTTAATGATAATTTTTGCCCCAACTTTTTGGTTTGCACTATTAGGACGCTTATTAGAAGCTACTGCTGTCGGTATCTTATTTCCGTCATTTCAAACTGTTTTGATGACGATCACCCCTAAAGACAAGCGGGGACAAACTATGGGGGCTGCTGGTTTAGTCATGGGTTCAGCTTTAGCTGTTGGACCGATCATCTCTGGGATCGTCTTAAATTTTTTACGTTGGCAAGCTCTCTTTTGGCTATTTTGCTTTTTAATGCTCGTGATCTTCTTGGCCGCTTGTGTGACGATCAGTAATGTCATGGAGCAAAAACCTTCCCAATTAGATGTCTTCTCATTATTTTATGAAGGCGCTGGGCTAGGCATGGTATTATATGCACTGACTGCCTTTAAAGATCCCGCTCATTTACTATCAAGTGTTCTACTCTTACTCTTAGGACTTGGTTTATTGATAGCATTTTGCCAGCGTCAACTAAAACTGGCAGAACCCCTCTTAGAATTGCGAATCGTTAAATATTTAGATTTTGATATTGGGCTATTACTAACCGGACTTTCTTACATGTCCTTGATCGTCGTCACGATCGTTTTTCCGCTCTATTATCAAAAGATCCTCGGTCTAAGCCCGCTAGCTTCTGGGCTTTCCTTAGTCTTACCTGCTGTTTTACTGAGCGTGTTAAATCCTATGACCGGTAAGCTAGCCGACAAATGGGGCTTTAAACCTGTTCTTTTAGTTGGCGTCAGCATGTTGCTTAGTGGTTGGGCGGGACTTCTCTTATGGCAAGATCACTTGGGACTACCGCTCTTGATCGCCTTTTCAATGGTGATCGAAGGGGGCAATGCCTTTGTCATGATGCCGGCTACAACGCTGGGCGCTAATTCCGTCCCTAAAAACTTGATCGCACATGCAACTGCACTAACGACTACGATCCGCCAGCTCCTTGGTAGTCTAGGGGTCATGGGCGCAACCTTATTGTTGAGCAGTGCTGGTCAAAGTATCACCCAAAAATCAAGCTATTCCCGCGTCTTTATCTGCTTTTTACTCATTGAAGCCATAGCTTTAGTCTTAGCGTTGCGCTTAAAAGAAGTTAAAAAATAAGCTAGGAGAGACCCATACAAATGGGTGCTCCTAGCTTATTTACTGTTTCAAAAAATTAAATCTCGGTACCTAAAATCCTAATAAGGGTCAGCGATGATCAACTCATCGCTTAATCAAAATCTAGAATGATATTATTGGTCAAAACGTCGGTGTAACTATATGATACGCGTTCAACGGCATTTTTTTCGTGACTTAATTCTACGATAAATACAGCGGGGAAAGTTTCCCGCAAGATCCCATGACGTTTAGTAACTTTTTTGCGCCCAACGTGGGACGTTACCGTTAAACCAGCGCCAATGCAATTGTCGAGCTTGCTCTTGATTTTTACTAATGTAGTTGGCAATGCGCTTCACCTCTCTGTGAGAAACATTGTAACATAATTTTACAAAAAACGCAATTATACCATACCCGAACAAACACTTCAATATTTAAAAGTTATTTTTTAATAATTTTTTCATTGACTAAAGCATCAGCTAATTCGACCATTTGTGCGATCGTTAACTTTTCCGCACGGATCCCCGGTTCGATTCCGACCTTAGCTAAAGCTGTCTGCATTTTTTCTTTGATCTCAGGAGTCTTACCATACATTCCTTGCAAGTTGTTCCAAAGGCTTTTACGCCGATGTAAAAAGATCCCTTTGACCATTTGCTTGAAGAACTTTTCATCAACTGGCTCATAGGTTTGAACGGCTTTTTTCTCTAATACAATAATCGCAGAATCAACTTTAGGTTGGGGAATGAAAACTGTTTTAGGCACGATAAAAGCCACTTTAGCATCCATCTCGTATTGGACCGCCACACTCAAAGAACCGTAATCTTTGGTCCCTGGAACAGCGGCTAAACGATCAGCCACTTCTTTTTGCATCATCACAACGATCCGGTCAAAATCAACTGGGGCTTCCAACAAATGTAAAATGATCGGCGTTGTAATGTAATATGGTAAATTCGCCACCAACTTGATCTTATGTTTTCCATCAAAATTTTTAGCGATCAATTCTACTAGATCGGCTTTAAGTACGTCTTGATGAACGACTGTCACGTTATCATAAGGTGACAAAGTGTCGGCTAAAACAGGGATCAAACGGTCATCGATCTCTAGCGCCATGACTTGATGTGCATTCTTTGCCAACTGTTCAGTCAAAGCACCGATCCCTGGTCCGATCTCGATCACGTCATCTTCTGGCGTTACGTCAGCAGCGGCCACGATCTTATTTAAAATATTGATATCAGTTAAGAAGTTTTGGCCTAAACTCTTTTTAAATGTCAAACCATAACTCTCCATGATCGCCCGCGTTCTAGTTGGTGAAGCGATCTCTGGTAATTGATTATTCATCGATTTTTCCTTCCTCTACTTGTTCTAAATATCTTAGTGCAGCGGCAAATTCTTCTGGGGTGATCTGAAAGAGGTTCAACCGCTTATAGAGCTGCTTGCCGTTGACATAGCCGATCCGCAAATATTCGCCCAAGATTCGCCGTCTGATCTTGGCTTTAGGACCTGATATCAAGCCTGCTACTGCTAGATCTTCACGACTGATCATTGGCGTCGCATCTGGCTCTTCTGTATATAAATTACGTAAAGCCTCCCGGATCGCCTCTGGATCAGCATGTTCAACGCCAAGACTCCCCTTGTGATCTGGAGCAGCAGCTTTTTTAGTCAAAAAGGCATGCTTGACCCCTGGAACAGCTTCTTGGATGATCTTACGGATCTTTTCACCTGAAAAATCAGGGTCGGTAAAGACAATGACCCCACGTTTGTCATGTAATTCTTCGATTTGTGCGAGTGTCTCATCACTGATCGCTGACCCTCTAGTTTCAAGGGTATCTGCATTGACGGCTAAGTTGATCCGCTTAGTATCATCTTTACCTTCAACAACGATAACTTCTTTGATCTTCATCTTATCTGTCATTTTATCTTCAACACTTTCTTTGCATTAGCAGTTGTGATCTGCGCTAATTTTTCAGGCGCGATCTGTCTTTCTTTAGCTAAAAACTCTAACGTATAGCGGGTCATTGCTGGTTCATTGATCTTACCCCGAAATGGCATCGGTGTCAGATAAGGCGCATCGGTTTCAACTAACATATGCTCCAATGGTGTCATTAAGGCTGCCTGTTTTACTTCCTTAGCATTGCCAAAGGTCACGACACCACTAAATGACAATTCCATCCCTAGATCCAAAAATTTTTCGGCCCAGTCAGCATCCCCGTTAAAACTGTGCATGATCCCACCGATCTTTGCGATATCTGCCTCTTTTAAGATCGCATAACAGTCCGCGATCGCATCCCGATCATGGATACTTATCGGAAGTTGTAATTCATGTGCGAGCTTTATTTGACGTTCAAAAACTTTCCATTGGACTTTTTTAGGCACATCACAATGATAATCAAGCCCGATCTCACCGAGAGCTTTTACTTTCGGGTGCACCAAGACCTCGCGTAATCTGCTTTCAAAATTTGCATCGTAGTCTAAAGCACTTTCGGGATGACAGCCAAATGCCCCATAAATATTTGGATATTTTTCAACTAGATCAAGCATGCGCTCCGTACTCGGGGTATCGTAACTGATGACTAACATTTCGGTCACATCTAAAGCTTTGGCCCGCTCTATCACATCAGGAATATCATTTTTAAATTCAGTAGCATTGATATGAGTATGTGAATCAAAAATCTCCATTTTTTTCCTTTCTTACGCTAAAAGGCACACGGTCAGCCCATGTGCCTTCTATCACTTAATTAGCCAACTAATGATCCGGCTGGGATCTCATCGGGAACAGTTATCAATTGTACTGTATCACCAAATTCAGCTGATAAGAGCATCCCTTGGCTGATCTCGCCTCGCATCTTACGTGGTTGTAAGTTTGTTACCGCGATCACTTTTTTACCGATCAATTTTTCTGGTTCAGGATACCATTGCGCGATACCCGAAAGGATCTGACGTTCACCTTCATCGCCCGCATCCAACCGGAATTTAAGTAGCTTATCGGCGCCCTTGACCCGCGAAACATCCTTGATCAAAGCCACCCGTTGTTCAACTTTATCAAATTTATCAAACTTGATCTCTTTTTTCGTTGACTTAAGCTCTGTCTTTTCAGGATCAAATTCAGCTTGAGCTTCGATGGCTTCTTGCATTGCTTTTCTCCCTTTTTGTTTTTCATTTTTAGTCATCTTAGACTTGATATATTCAACTTCAGCTTCGATGTCTAAACGTGGGAAGATCGGTGTTCCCTTCTTAACAACAGTTGTATTTTCTGGGAGAGCAAAATAGTCCACATCCTTGATCGCCATATTATCTAATGGTAGACCTAATTGAGTAAAGATCTCTTTTGGTGCGTGTGTCATCACTGGTTGCAATAAGATCGCGATCAAACGTAAACTTGCAGCTAAGTGAGCTAGGACACTGTCTAATTCTTCAGCTTTAGCCTCATCTTTAGCCAAGACCCATGGTTCAGTCTCATCGATATACTTGTTAGAACGTGAAACAAACTTCCACAGTGCTTCTAAAGCTAATGCAAAATGTGCTTGATCCATGTTAGTTTCGTATTCAGTGATCGCTTCTTTAGCTGACTTTTCTAAATCTAGATCAAATGCAGTAACATTTGAAGTCAACGTTGGGATCACGCCCCCACGATATTTATTGATCATCGCTACAGTCCGGTTCAATAAGTTACCTAAGTCATTAGCCAAATCGTAGTTGATCTTTTGCACAAAATCTTCTGGTGTGAAGATCCCATCATTGCCAAATGGAACCGCCCGCATCAAGTAATAGCGTAATGCATCTAGCCCATAACGTTTCGTCAACATTTCTGGATAGACTACATTGCCCTTAGACTTAGACATCTTACCGTCTCGCATGACTAACCAACCATGACCGATAATATGTTTTGGCAAGGGAAGATCTAAAGCCATCAAAATGATCGGCCAGTAGATCGTATGGAAACGAACGATCTCTTTACCCACCATATGAACATCAGCCGGCCAATACTTGTTGAAAAGTTCTTGATCCTTGCTGCCATAGCCCAAAGCTGTAATATAGTTACACAAAGCATCGATCCACACATAGACCACGTGTTTTGGATCATTTGGTACTTTAACGCCCCAATCAAAACTAGTCCGTGTGATCGCCAAGTCCTCTAAGCCAGGCTTGATGAAATTATTCAACATTTCATTTTTACGACTTTGTGGAATGATGAAATCTGGATGTTCATTGTAGTATTCGACCAAACGATCAGCATACTTGCTCATCTTGAAGAAATAGGATTCTTCTTCGACCAGTTGAACTTCATGCCCAGATGGAGCTTTCCCACCGATCATATTGCCCTGTTCATCCCGATAAACTTCGGCTAATTGTGATTCAGTAAAGTATTCCTCATCTGAAACAGAATACCAACCCTTGTAAGAGCCAAGATAGATATCGCCCTTATCCAAAAGTTTTTGGAAGATTTTTTGGATCGCTTTTTCATGATATTCATCCGTTGTTCGGATAAATTTATCATTTGTGATCTCAAGCTCTTGCCATAATTTTTGGATCGCTTCAGCCATCATATCAACATATTCTTTAGGCGTCATATTCAAGTCTTGGGCTTTTTGTTCGATCTTTAACCCGTGTTCATCTGTCCCTGTCAAAAAGAAGACATCAAAATCTTGCAAACGTTTGTAGCGTGCTAAAACATCGCAAGCGATCGTTGTATATGAGTTACCGATGTGTAGCTTTCCTGATGGGTAATAGATCGGCGTTGTAATGTAATATGTCTGTTTATCAGCCATTAACTAGTCATTTCCTTTCGCTTAAAACTGCTATTAGTGCAAGTTTATCATCGTCAAATTTTCAATAAAAATAGTATAACATAACCACGTACCTATTATTAGCTGTTTCAAGCAAAAAAACAGGGACTAGGCATATTTATGTGCAATTTTGCCACAAGTAGCGGCTACGATCGCGGCCAAAAGATCATCGATAAAGGTGTTGACGTGTTCGGGGCTCGTATCGAATTTCTTGATGATCCCAGATTTTACGCGGTCAAAATACCCAAAATTGGTAGCTCCGATCGTACCATAGATATTGGCGATCTGTAATGCTAAAGTTTCATCGACCCCAAAAACTCCCGAATCATTTTCGATGATCTCGGCTAATGGTGAAGCCACTTTTCTTTCTTCTGTCAAACGATCGAGCTCTAACATGACCATTGCATTATTCAATAATTCCCGCTTGTGCATCACATCATTGACATCTTTTTTGCATTCTTCTAAGGTCAAGCCTAATTCAAAGTCCTTTTGGGTCTCATAGACCAACTTAGCCAATTCATCTAAACTGACACCGCGTTTAGCTAAGCGTGCGATCACAAATTCATGTGCCTTAGTATCAGGATATTTAAAGTTTTTTTGATACATTGAAATACCTTCTTTTTATTAACGTAATAAGTAGTCTACACCTAGAGTGGCTAAAAGTTTAGTAACTGGCATCGCATAGAGTTCTTTAAATTTTTCAGCAGGTTTTTCACCTAGGTCTGGTAAGATAAATGAATTTTGGCCATCGACCTTAAAGCGACCAACATAGGCTGATTTAAACGTCAAATTCTCTTGCCAAGGTGTATGATAAAATTCAAATAGTGCACTTGCTTCCAAGCGTAATTGCCGTTCACTCAAAACAGGTGTTATTGTGATGAAATCATTTAAGTGCATAGGTAATAAATTCCATTCGCTGAGTTGTTTATCAAATGATTTCCATAAACGTACCACACCACGTCGCACTTCAAAAGCCGTCTTAAGTGACTTTTCTGTCATGATTGCATAGAGTTTTTGAGCAGCAGCTAAGGAGAGCGGATAGTTTTTTTCCAATTCCGGCAATACTTGTGCTAGATCATCAGCAAAAAAGACCAACGCATCTAGTAACGTTACCGTCCGTAAGACCATCCATTCATCGCGTTTTCCTTTTGGTTCAGGCTTTAAGATCGCTAAAACACCTTTTAGATATAACTTTTCGATCCTCTCATCTACAAAACCCAATTTTCGCTGTTTAGCATAGACTTTAGTGTGTAAGACCGTATCATATAGGTCGATCCCGGCTAGCATAAATTTATGATCTTTATTCGTATCGCCAGTCGTCAAATTAAATGCTACTTGTGGTGTCTTGTCTAGCATCAATAAAAAGTGCAATAACTCATGCGCGACTGTATAATCTGGATCGGTCTGATCATAAACATCAACTTTTAATTTGCCCCCATGTAAATAGTGTTGGGCTTGATCATGGCGTAAATAGCCCACTTTTTTTGGTTCTTTAAATTCGATCTCGACTCCAGCGGGGAATTTCTCCTCAACTTGGGCGATCAATTCTTGTGTTTTAGTTGTTAAATCATTTTTGTTCATGATCATTTCCTCTTATCTCTTCTAAAATCTGCTTAGCTGTAGCAGAATCACGCGCTTTTTTAGCTAATAATCCCGCTACGACAGCTGAAACTTCACTAGGGCTGGCTCCCACTGCGACTGCTAAGCTTTTTAATTGTAACTTCATATGGCCCTTTTGGATCCCATCAGTCACTAAGGCATATAGCGCTGCTAAATTTTGTCCTAAGCCAACAGCAGCCACGATCTTCTCTAATTCTTTAGCATCTTGTAATTCTAAAAGTCGATGGTTAAGTTTCACTAAAGGTACGATCGAGACCGAGCCACCAACTGATCCTAGGGGCAACGGCAATTCTAGTTCACCTATCAGCTTATCACCTTTGACTTGCCAAGTACTCAATCCTTGGTAACTGCCATTGCGCGTCGCATAGGCATGCGCCCCGGCTTCGATCGCCCGCCAGTCATTACCACTGGCGATCACGACCGCATCGATCCCGTTCATGATCCCTTTATTATGCGTTGTGGCTCGATAAGGATCAAGCTGAGCTAACCGGCTGGCAGTTGCGATCTTTTGCGCGATCTTTTCTCCTGCTAACTCACCTTTAGTCAGTTCAGAAACCGGGATCTCACAAGTGACTTTTACTAAACAGCGGGTCGCATAATTGGATAAAATACTCAGCAAGATCTCTGTATCAAGTTCAGTTCGCAAATAACTCGCACAAGCCTCTAACATCGTATTCAACATGTTAGCGCCCATTGCTTCTTTAACATCGACGATCAGATCAAGCGAGATCAGATCTGGAGCTAAGATCCGTACTTTGATCTCACGGGCACCCCCCCCGCGACAAACGATCGATGGATGAGCTTCATTAGCTAATTGAAGTAATTTAGCTTGCTTTTGTTCAAGTTCTTGGGCCAATTTAGTGGCGTCTTTGACCTGTTCGATGACGATCTGCCCGATCATCAAGCGTTCTTTTAGTTCACTTTTGAAACCTCCGCTTCGCTTGACGATCGCGGCTCCATGACTGGCAGCTGCGATCACCGATGGCTCTTCAGTCACCATTGGGATCAAATATTCTTTCCCATCAATGACATAATTCAACGCTAAACCTTCCGGGATCTGATACTGCGTGATAAAGTTTTCGATCATCGTATCTCCCAATGTAAGATCAAGCTTGGGATCTATCAAAGAGTCTACTTCAGCTTGCGTCAATTTTTTTTGTTGTACTAAAATATCTAGCCGTGTCTGGCGATCTTTTTGATAGTATTTGCTAAATCCGTTCATAATATATTTCCTCAGATCTCTATTCTGTTATCCGTTAGACCCTTTTAGTTTAAGCATTATCACTTAAAAACACAAGTAACAAACCAAAAAAGCAAGGGAATTTGCTCCCTTGCTCAAAAATATCTCAGTTAAAGATCGAAGTCTTAAAACTATCAGTCAGAGAATGATATTCGACCATGATCGCCTTCTTTAGATTATCTACGTTGACGGCTCGCTTACCCGCACGCATCAATAACATATCAGCTGCACTTGCTTGGTCCATCAACGTCTGTAACTTAGCAAACGAATCGATTGTTTCTTGTTTCTTGTTGTACGTGATCGTGATCGCTCTTAAATTATCTTTTTTAGCGATCCGTTCATTGAACATCGCTTTTTTGAATTCAGCATAATTTGCATACTCTGTACCCCAGATCTGTTTAAAGATATAGGCATCACCAAAGACTTCGCCTTCAGCTTTAGCCTGATTTTTATATTGATTAGAGACGTATGGGATAAAGCCTTCTTCCCAACCACGATCTGCTAAGAGTTCAAAAGCTGTCTTTCTAAAGAGCAAGCCCCCAACACTGCCGTTATCATTTTGAAGCCCAGCATAGATCGGAGCGTACAATGGCACTGTCATATAGACGTTCTTGCCATAACTTCCACCACTAAGACTGCGTGCAACTACGATGTTGTTATCGATCAGACTTTCCCAACTCGTCAGTTTGATACCTTCAGCATAAGTCAGACCACTATTAGTGATCTTATCTTGTTTAGCATTCGTATCATAAGTGATCTGCCGTAGATACTGGCGCCGATCGGCATTACTCATCGCTACGATCGCTTGGGCTTCCGCATAATCTAACAAATAGGTAACATCAAAGACGCCTTTCATATAGCGTTTGAGGTCGGCACTCGAAGTAAAATCACTAAAACTACTTGCTTGTGTTAAATTCTTTTTATTTGACCAATCAAAAGCCAAGTTCAAGCCATATTGACTCTGATCTGGAGTAGATGGCACTTCTAATAGCCCCATCGCAAAAGTCTCAGCTCCCATTTCTTGACGACGATCATAGCCGTTAAAATAAACAGCCCCATCTAGATTATGCGTCATTTCATGAGAACTTACAGCCACACCGTAATCACTCAACTGACCATCGACTACAAAATGGACTAATGAACCAGTTGCATAGGCCCCGAGCCCATTAGGAGCATACATCTTACCAACTGGAGCAAAGAATTCATAAACTCCAGACACTGATTTATCGAACTTATCGACCCAGCGATTCTTCCAATTGCCTGTTTTAGTATTATCAATGATCCAATATCCATCCCAGATCGGAATATCGCGTGTGAGCAATTGATTTTTCACTTTATCATCGACGATACGATACCAAGTATCATAATAATCCGCCATGATCTGTGCATACTTATCGACAGCTCGGTCAATATTGGCTTGTTTAGCCGCATACACAGTCGGGTCACTTTTAAGTGCTTCATCGATATAACGCTCATAGATACCAAATGAGACGGTTGTCATCGTCGTGAACATAAACATATTTTTCTCACTCAAGTTGAGGAGCGGTAAGAGGTAGTTTAGATATTCCAAACGATTTTTGCCCTTCAGCCGATCATATATCTGAACTGTGGCATCAGGCACTTGTTTAGATGCTGCTTCATAAACATACGCTTTAGTTGCTCCCTTGAACCACGTGTTGTCATCTAACTGTGGGGCAAACAAACGGCGATTATGCTCTAAATAGGTAACGACATCTTGATCACCTGTCAGCTGACTAAAGAGGGCTGCATATGTCGCATAATTATTTTTGACCGCTAATTTTGTTCCCTGCTTAGAAAAGTCACTTAACCATGACAAAATATCTACTTTCTTACCATAGAAATCTGGATAATAAGCCGCGATCGCATGCAGATCTAACTCACCATAATTGATGTGATATAACCGTTCCAGATACGCCAACGCTAGTGTCAATTCTAGTTTCTTAGCTTCTAATCTCTGCTTGAGATCTTCACGGATCACCGCAGAATTTAGGTCAACAACAGCCATTGAAGTCGTCAAAGAACCCAGTTGAGCTTTGATGTCTTTTTGGACTTTGGCAAATGCATCTTGGAGATACAGCTCATTTAGCTGTTCGATCCGCAATTGTTCTACCGCCTTAGCTTCGATCGCAGCAGTTTTTTCAGCTGTCAACACTTCAGCTGGATGCATTTTTTGATAATTTTCAAGGGCTGTTTTTTTAGCCTTCTTCAAACTATCTTCTGCTGGTTTTAGAGCTAAACTTGCCGTTGTTTCTGTAGCATAATAGTTCAATGTTTGGTAAGCAGTAACGACTTCTGTGAGCAATTGATCCCATTCTCCGCCCAATTGATATGGTGTATAGAGCAGTCCATTAGCGAACTGATACTCACTGATATTAGTTTGTTTATACTCACCTAAGGACTCAAGTGCTACTTTAGTTACCGTTTCATCAGCAAAATGGAGCAATAGGCTCGTCAATTGCCCCGGCTCTACGACCGAATCACCTACCACTTTTCCAGCTTTCATTGGGACAACTGCCGTCAACGCGGTCGTATAAAGTTTATCGCTTGGCAAAACTTTATTTCCATATTTCAAAATAGTATACCGATCATAAAATGGTAGTAATTTTTCCATATTTCTGTAAGCTAATTCGCGCTCAGCTTGATAATTTGGCAGTTGCGAATAATCGATAATTTGAGCTACGGTCGCGGCTTTCCATGTTGGAGCAGCGACTTGCCAATTTTGGAGCATTTCCTTGGCGGTCGCTTCAGTGATCGCAGTCGGATAATCATTAGTCAGACCACTTGCGACCTCAGAAACATAGTACGTCTTTTGATGAGGGGGCCTTTTGAAATCAACATCACCGTGGAAAATATAACCATTTTCCATCTTAACTGCACTTATCGCATCAACAACTCGCCCGTTTGTCCAAGCACTTCCGATCAGACCACCAGCACGTTTTACTAGACCATCATTTTTTATCGTCCCTGTAGCATAACTCTTTTCGACCACACCACTTGCCAAACGTCCAACTAAGCCACCAACATTATCATTGGTATTATGGACCTTAGCCGTCAGATAAACATCTGCAAAGCTGCGCGCGATCCTAGAATTTTCAGCATATCCGACTAAGCCACCACCTTGATCATAAGCATTACCTGTCAGGGTGATCGTACCGGTAAATGATGCTCGTGAGATCTGCGTATTATTTTTGATCCGCGCTGCTAGACCACCAGTTGTTTGCGTCGAAGCGATCGTACCTTTTATATTGACATTGCTGATCAAAGCTCCATCTAAGACACGAGCTAAACTCCCAGTGTTAGCAATATTATCATTGATCTCAACATTTTCTAACAAGATATTTGCTATCGTTGCACCCTTGACCACATTAAACAGTGGTTTATTCAAATTGGAGATCGTATAGGAATTACCAGCTTTACTGCGCAAAGTCCCACTAAATGTCTCAGTGATATAGTTGGCATCTGTCCCAGCAAAGCCAAGAGCATTCAGATCGGCTGCGAGGATAAAATCACCCGTTGGATCAGCTTTTATCGCCTTGATCAACTCAGCAAAGTTGGTGTATTCATTTGAAACTTCTGTCTTATCGATCAAAAAAGTGTGTCCCGTAGAAAAATCACGTTTGTCAGCTTGATAAGTCACCAATTCTGGGGTCGCGATCGTAGCTTGATACTTAGTCTTTTCACCTAGTTTGATCTCTTCAAATGAAGCGACCGGTAAATACCAATCTTTTTGTTGGCGTGACACGATCTTGGCAACATATTTATTAGAATCAGTTGGTAACTCAGCTAAACTAGAAACTAACTCTAGACCACCATTGGTTCCTAATTGGTATAAGCTGATATTATCAACATTTTTCAGCTCAACTTTTTTAGGTGTCAATTCCACCGTGATCGGTTTTAAGTTCTCAGTCTGATCACCTTGACCAATATCATAAGTGTACTCTGTTTCGAGTCGATAATTCGTATTGTAAGCTAGATCAGCAAAAGTCGTCGTTAAGGTAGCTAGATCAACTAATTTTTCAGTTATTTTTTCGTTTTCTTTGTACAAACTTACTTTTATAGCCTGTAATTTCTTATTAGGATCAGTTACAGTGTAGCTAACAGTGGCTACTCTATTATCAACAGACTCGTCTGTCTTAACGAGCTCGACTAATGGCTTAGCATATAACTTAGTTCCTTTAGCAACGACCTCATTTACTGGTACTTTGGTGATTTCATTACTCTTTTCTACACGTGCAAGCTCTTTTCCATTAGTATCGCGTGTCACTTCATATACGATCGTGCGCTCGCCTACTTGGCCTGCTGTTTTAACGACTGTTGTTCCAACAAAAAGTTCGGGATCACTTTGGATCTCACTCGTATAAGGGATCTTCTCTACTAAAACTTCTTCTGTCACTGTGGTTTTTGGCTTAGTCCCTTGGGCGATCACCTCTGTCACTGGCGCTTTGGTTATA
>NZ_BCVJ01000013.1 GCF_001591685.1 Ligilactobacillus murinus DSM 20452 = NBRC 14221
AAAATCCCCCTATTGGATCGTAATATCTTTATTGATCAAATGTGTCCGGGCCAACTTATAACTATTACGATCGACACTTAATTCGACCCGATAGTACTTATCTTTGATTTTCACGATGATCCCATCTACAAGGCTGCGACTATTGACTGCCACATCTTTTGTACTAACACCTTCATCGCGCGCAACTGAACGTAAAAATGGTTGAACTTGCGAAGTCGATAATGTTTGGGTACGGTGTTGTTCATAATTACTGTAACTCAAGCCAAATAGAAAAAACATCATCAGCAACATAATAATACTTATATCACGATATTTAGTATCAAAACGATTACGTGAATACATCAAAACCGCAAAGAGTAAGATCAATAAGCCGAGCGCACCTAAGCTGTAGATCACCAATTGATTTACTTCACGTTGATTTTGAAGATATTGTAAGGTATAAAATGTCATTTTCATTACCTCGGTCATTTTTTTATTTTTTATGATACCGAGTAATCATCTAAAATACTATACCTATTTTTTTGAATAAAAAATCAAAAATAGAAAAAAACTTCGCCGATCTAGCCGACCAGCGAAGCTTTGTTACTTATTTTTATTTTTCTTTAAATTCGCCTTCGATCACACTATCATCATCGCCAGAGCGCCGTGTAGCACTTGTATTTTTGCTTTGATCTGGCATGACCAAAGCAGCAATGAAATAGATCAAAAGACCTAAAATAACATTTCCCGGGAAAATGATCAAGATCGCCCCGATGATCCGGGTGATCGCTTTATCCCACCCGAAATATTCAGCAACCCCACCAAAGACACCTGAAACTACTTTATCATTTGATTTAGTTAATTCTTTTTTTGTTTTTGCCATTGCAATTCCACCCTTTCAATTATTTTAGTTTACTTTACTGTATTTTCACCAGTTTGACTGCTCAAAGTCAAAACATCTGCTTGATCAGCATTTTCCTCTAATGTCCCACCATTAGTTTGTTGTTGATCGTGTAAATT
Source organism: Ligilactobacillus murinus DSM 20452 = NBRC 14221 (assembly GCF_001591685.1). Taxonomy (GTDB): domain Bacteria; phylum Bacillota; class Bacilli; order Lactobacillales; family Lactobacillaceae; genus Ligilactobacillus; species Ligilactobacillus murinus. The sequence goes on from NZ_BCVJ01000013.1 coordinate 1,000, forward strand.
GTTTTTCCCATGTTTATTAGTCAAACGGTAACCTTGCACTGTTGCATTCATTATCCGCGTTGCACCATCATTATTTTTGATCTCATACTTGCCTTTGATCGTGATCGTATCAGCATCAAGATCAGCACTTGGCTCTGAATTATCAACATAGTCGCTGTCATTATCTGCGTCGTTATCATCATCGCTCGCATAACCATATACTTCATCAGCCAATTGTGTGCCACCACCGTTTAAGACTAGACCATCTTTGTAGTAGACCCGGCCCTCACTATCTACTTTGACGTTGATATTGGTCAATTCGCCACCAGAGACAACGAGATCAGCTACCCTGTCAAGGGATAATTCACCATTGTTTAGCTTAGAATTTGTGATCGTAACTTCATCGGTATTCATATCGATATCTGTCCGTTCAGTCGTTACTTCATTTAGGCTGAGCTTTTCACTGCTATCTGCTTCAAGCTCTAAAGTAGCGATATTTAGCTTCTCTAACTTGATGTTATCGTAGTTACCATTTACTTTTACAAAACTTAATTTAACATTTTCTGGAACTGTGATGATCAATTTACTGTCGATCTTTGAGCGATAATCGTTAAAATCAAAGCTAAAGCCATGCATTTCTTGGCCACGAGCGACCTTCAAAGTTCCATTTTGATAGTCGATCTTTGGTTCAAAGCGTGAACTTCCACTATAAGATACACTGTAATCTTGGCCTTGTCTGATCTCTAGTTCCATTGGGACAAAATAGCCTGAGCCGTTGACAAATTCGATACGCTCAAATTCTTTTTTAGCATAAGTCTTCGTGATCGCCGTATCTTTTTTGACTGTTTGGACTTTAAAACCATTGAATTCAACTGCTTTGACGCCGTTAAAAGCAGCGCCCACGATCGCAAGGACTGCTCCAAGGGCTAAGATCACCCAACCAGCTTTAAATATCTTCTTCATGGTCACTGCCTCCTTTTGCTTTGCGTTTCTTACTCAACTTATCATAAAGGTATTTGGAGAAGTTAGCGATCCCTTGCAACACCAAGCGAACCAACCAGTAAGCTATCGGTAATACGACTAGCAACGCTCCCAGGGCTAAAGCTCCTAATCCCAAATAAAACAGCCCGACTGCCCAATTGGTAAATAAGAGCCCGATCCCGACATAAAACAAAAGCCCCATGACCACTACCAATGCACATAAAGCAACAACGGCCCCAAAGATCAGACCTGCAACTAAAGCCAAGATCCCGATCAAAACAAAGATCATGACTCCACTAGCGCCCAATAAGAATGGTGAGGCTAACAAGGCTAACAAGATCAGCCAGATCATCTTGACGTTTGATTTTGGAGTAGCTGTTCGTTGATACTTAACTTCTTCATCAGTCATTTTGATCGAATGATCAGCTAAAACTTTGCGACTCAACTGCTTGGGGGTGCCCAAACGTTGCTCGATCTGACTTCTGTTCTCTAAACCTGCATCCTCAATAAATTCTGAATAAAACATGATGGCATCAGCACGTTCTTCTGGCGTTAAAGGTTGTAAGTATTCTTCTAATTCAGCCAGATATTTTTCCCTATTCATGTTGCCCCTCCTCATCGTATACATTTTGCTTGCGCTTATCTGCTGCGATAAAGACAGCATCTAAACTTTCCTTATAATCATTCCACATTTTTTTGATCCGTTGTAAATGGTCTTCCCCGCTCTCAGTGATCTTGTAATAGCGCCGATTGCGACCTTGATAAGGTGCATCGTATGTGGTCACATATTCTGCCTTTTGTAAGCGACGTAAGACCGGATACATCGTTGATTCTGAGATCGAGATCGCTTGCTGCATATCTTGTGTCAGCGCATATCCATAGTAATCTTGGCTTTCTAGCAAGGCTAAGACCAAGCCATCTAATAGATCAGCTGTTACTTTGATTTCCATGCAGTTTTTCCCACCTTTCTATTTTCTCTGTTATATCTTAACTTCACCAATATTATATGACGTATAATATACAGAGTCAACTAATATTGTAAAATAAATCAAATTTGATCTAAAAAAGTCCTAAGTCGGTCATAAAACCACTTAGGACTAGGCTATTATTTGATTTTTCGATTGATCTTTCTTATTTCTAACCACGTAGAAAGATAATTTCCAAGATAGATAATAAGATAGATCCCCGTATATATCAGTAAAAAGCCAGCGATCCACAAAATATTATGCGGAAACCAGCCCGCCAGATAAGCTAATGGGAAAAAACAGATCAATGTCACTAGATAATGGAGTAATGACATCTTGAGCAAGCTCCACCGTTCTTGTGTAAATATCAATTCAGAAAAATAAAAAACATTTCCCATTAAAGCCCATAAAATGATCGAGCTTAACATCGCTCTAACTGGAGTCGTAAATAACTCCATAAACGTTGGTGTTGAGGGCATATAATCTCCTTGCCCAAAAATACTAGAAAAAATGACAGACAGGATCACTCCGATCGCGATCCCCGAGCAACTAGCATTGATCATTTTTTTAAATATTTTCATTTTAGATCCCTAGCCTTTCTTTGAGATTTTTGACACAACGTCTAGCCACAAAGGTCGTAGTACCGTTTTTTAGTTTTAAAGCGATCGTTCCTTGAACGGACAATTCCAAATGATCTAAATAATTCAAGTTAATAAATTCACTACGACTGATCTTGACAAAATCCGGAGATAAAAGTTCAGCCACTTCATATAATTTCTTCTTTACCTGATAGCTACCGTGCTCGGTCATAGCATAGATCTTACCAGCTTGGCTATTTAAAGAGATTATCTGAGCTAAAGCTAACGGCTTAACAATCTGATCGACATAGCCCCAAATTTGTTCATCGTGTTCAAGTAGTTGGATGACTTGTTGTAACTTAGGTGTCAATTCATGCACATGAAATTCGGCCCATTCTTCAGGTAATTTCGGATCGATCTCAACTTTACTTTTCATTTTGGCATCCCCCTTTCTTTAACTAAATTCTAGCAAATCTTAGGCCGATTTTCGCTAAAGACGCCTAAATGGTCGGGGCTGATAGGCAAACGGTCTGAAAGTTAGCTCAAGCGGGCAAAATACGCATCCAAGCTATATAGCTGAAACGTGTTCGACAGCACAACTCCTAGCAGATAACAGAAGATCCCCCATGATGCAAAAATACGCATCTGAGTTATATAGTGGAAACGTGTTCAACAATGCAACGCCTAGTGAATAACGCGGGGAGCCCCACAATGCAAAATACGCATTATGGGGCTCCCCGCGTTATTCATACGGCGCTGACCGCATTGTCTCACACTCTTAAAATCTTATTTGAACATAGGTCACTACAGCTGCAAAAACGGCTGTCGCTACTAAAACAAAGCCTTTGCCTACGAGCTTCCCTAATTTTTCTTGGGCGATCATCTCATTGACGGGCCTTTCAAAGCCAACTCCGACCCACCAAGTCAATAAGACCACCGCTAATTTCCTAAACCAAGCCAGCTCACCTAACAACAAAGCTATCAGCACCATTGCTACTACAGTAAGCGCTGTGACTGGATATTGCTTTAATTTTTCTACCATTATGTCTCCTTCTATTCATGTAATTCAAGGGGCAAGCCGTCGGGATCAAAGAAAAAGGTCATCAACTTACCATCAAAGTCATCACGTCGCAACGGCTCACATTTGATACCTAACGCCAACAATTGCTCTCTTTTGGCTGCAACATCGTCACATTTAAAGGCCAAATGCCGTAAACCCCGTGCCTCACCCGTAGCACCACTGACACGTTTTGGGGCATTGGGCTTGATGAACAACTCCAAGACTAGCCCATCTTTAGCTACATTCAACAAAATATCGCCTTTTTGGGGGCGGACATGTTCAGATATGATCTCAAACCCCAATTTATCGACATAAAAATCAACTGCTTGTGCACGATCGCTACAAATGATCGCAATATGATGGATAAACATTACTCTTCACCAAATTCCAAATGACTGCCATTTTCATCAACAACACCGTAGATCTTTTTACCTTCACATTTTCCTAAGTCAATTTGCCCGTAGAGTAGCTCTTCATCTGTGATCTCCACTCCATGCATATTGGCAGCCATAAATTTACGGATGATCGCCATTTCTTTTTCGCGCAATTCAGATTTTTCAACAGCTTTAGCTAAGGTATAGCCCTCATCGATAAAAGCTTTGATCGAACCAACTTTATACAGCATTTCCCAGCTATACTTACGCGCGGAATTCTTCTCATCGGCTAGCGACTTGATATAACCACGCTCTTCCCAATAGCGCAATTGCCGTCCTGTGACCCCGGTGATCTTGCACATGTCACCGATCCCGATCCGAATATCATGGATAAAGTGGGGTTTATGCATCTTATGCTTCGCTTCTTTCAAGGTTCTTCCCCCTCGCAAATAGTTTCTCACTTTAGATTTTATATTGTTTGGGCGATTTGTCAACTATCTTGACAAACTTGGTAAATAAGGTTTATAGTAGGCAACGCACATAAATTAAAAATAATATCTAAAATACTAAAGGAGTGAACTTGCTTGAATAATGCTACGCGTCCGACCGACATCAATGGCAATAGTTATAATCGGAATCTATTGGTCTTAGTTTTAATGGTCGGTTCTTTTTGTACTTTTTTGAATAGTACCTTGATGAACACTGCTTTTCCTGCGATCATGAAAGATTTTTCGATCACAACAGCGACTGTTCAATGGTTAACGACTGGTTTTATGATGGTCAATGGGGTAATGATCCCGATCTCAGCTTGGTTGATCAATCGTTTCAGCTCAAAAACGATGTATCTCTGGGCTATGTTGACCTTTTTACTAGGGACAGTCGTTTCTTTTACCGCCCAAAATTTCGGGATCCTTCTTTTAGGTCGATTGATCCAAGGTATCGGGGTCGGCGTCTCAATGCCGTTACTTCAAACGATCATGCTCTCGATCTTTCCACCAGAAAAACGAGGCGCTGCTATGGGGACAGTCGGACTAGTGATCGGGCTTGCACCAGCTTTAGGGCCAACACTTTCCGGGTGGATCGTCGATAACTGGACTTGGCGTGAATTATTTGGCATGATCATTCCGATCGTGGTCGCCGTTATCATCTTGGCCTTCTTCTTTATGAAAAGTGTTGTGCCTAACACCCACCAAAAAATCGACGTTATTTCGATCATCACCTCAACGATCGGATTTGGGGCGTTATTATACGGTTTTTCTAAAGCTGGTAATGATGGCTGGGGCGATCTTTATGTCCTCATCTATCTAGCTGTCGGGGCAGTCTTTGTTGCTCTCTTTTGTTTACGCCAATTAAAAATGGACGAACCTTTCTTAGATATCACGGTCTTTAAATATGGTGAATTTAGCTTAGCTGCGATCTTAAGTGGGGTGGCTAACTTAGCTTTGGTTGGTTCTGAAATGGTGATCCCACTTTACATTCAAAACATTCGCGGGGAATCCGCCTTCCATTCCGGCTTGATCTTACTTCCTGGTGCCTTGGCCATGGGGATCATGTCCCCGATCACGGGACGTTTGTTTGACCGTTACGGAGCTAAATTTATGGCACTTGCTGGGATGACGATGTTGACTTTAGGCTCGATCCCCTTTCTTTTTATCACTAAAGAGACTTCGATCATGTTGATCATCGTCTTTTATGCGATCCGAATGTTTGGGATCTCGGCGACGATGATGCCGGTCACGACTTCTGGGATGAACGTCTTGCCTTTCAACAAGATCTCTCACGGAACAGCGGTCAACAACACTTTCCGCCAAGTCTTAAGCTCGATCGGGACCGCGATCTTGATCTCCGTCTTGAGTTCAGTTACCAAAAACTCAATGCCTGCTCACAATGTTTTGGTCCAAACGCCGATCAAATATGCTGATCTTGCAACAGGAGCTGTTTTGAATGGTTATCATGCTGCATTCTTTATCTCGATCCTCTTTGCAGTCGTCGCATTGTGCTTTGCTTTCTTCTTAAAGAAGGGCAATAATGCACCTAAAGTCACACTCACTAGTAAAAAGGGGGCTAAGTAGATGAGTATCATTATTTTAGTTTTAGCAACGATCAGCTTCTTTTGTTTTACAGTCCTGCCTACCCTTAAACACCGCGTTTTATATGCTTTACTATCATTTGCGATCATGGTGCTTTGTACTGGTGCGATCGTTTTGAATGATTCCTATAATTTTGGGATGAAAGTTCAAACGATCACCCAAAAACAAAAACTCGTTTCTTCGGTTCCTGATCAACTCGATGTCTTATTGTATCAACCACTTGGAACTAAGTCAGAAAGAGTTTATCTCTATCACAATTCTTCTGATGAGAAGAAATTGCGACAAACAAAAACGACTGATACGACTACCAAATACTCGCAAACTGGCAAAACTCCACAGTTAGTCGTGACAAAAGAGCGTTATGTCTACCAAAATGGCCTTTCTGAGCTTTTCTTTGGTATCTTAGGCAATAATGATCGTCTCAAACATCAAACTTATGAGTTCAAATTGACCGATAATTGGTTTGTTTTGAGTACTAAACAAGCTAAACAGCTAAAAAAATTACTTAAAGAACATGATACCGAACTCAAGCAAAACATTTCCCAGGTCATCCAACAAGAATTAGCTCAGAAATTGCAACAAAACCCAACGATGTCTAGCTCAGAACGCGAGAAATTGGTCAAAGAGTTACAAAAACAAGCGACCCAACAGTTAGTCAAAAAATTGATCACTCAAGTTCAAGTAAATGATTCTTAAACTAAATTTAAGGCATATTTATAAACGAATTTAAACAACTAGCGTATAATAGAGACTGTATCAAGTTAAGATACCCGTCCAGAAAGGAACATCTATATGGATAAACAAACTAATATTGTCTCTGCACAAGTTGTAGACGTAAAATCAAACAAGATCACTTTAAAAACTGAAGAAGATGAAGTTATCGAAGTGGCACGCCCTAAAAGCGCAGCCCATGATATGCTCTTCATCCAAACAATGAAAGACATCTTAAAGAGTGGGATCTGGATCCCTGTAAATAAAAAACTCAAACAACTTTTACGTTACGACTGGTTTGAAACTCCAGTCGAACAATACTCATTTTAATATAAAAAACGGGCTGAAAATCACGTTTAAAACGTCGATCTTCAACCCGTTTTTTGTATGAGCTTTTCCTAGTTTCTAATTTTTATGCTCAAATTTTTGGGGATCGATTTTTTATCTGCTAAAATAAATCTCCCTTAACTTTCAGTAAATAGCACTATGTTTGTAGTCATATTCCGAATTACAACTCTTAGGAAATAGCGGTGTCCTACCTTCATCTCAAAGATAGAACACCGCTATTTCTACGCAACTAAACGCAATTTTTGCACTGTATTAGTTTATAAACTTCAATCTGAGCCTGATCAAGAGAACAAAAAGTGTCAGCAATATGACCAGCGTAAAGGAAAGTAGCAACGCACCTTGATCTGTTGTTGGCTTTTGGAGAAACTTCTGTTGACTGAAACGTTGGTAAAAATAGATCAATAACGCTCCCACAAAGTTTAAACTCAAGAGTTGTTGTACCAAAGCTAGACTTAAAAACAGTGGCCTATCTGTCGCTTTGATCTTCCATAAGCCCGCTGCTAACAATAAGTTGAGACCTGCAATGATCGTTACTAAAGCTAAACTAGGCATCGTCTGTAAAGTCGCTGGCAAACTTTTGCCAAGGTCAAGTGCGACTAAAGATAGATATCCAAATAAGATCGCACTTGAACCGATCCAGTAGCCTAATAAGATCTTCTTGTATACAGCTGGTCTTGCCAGCACTTGTTTCAACATTTTTCTCACCTATCTTTACTCATTTTTTCGGTCAACTTTCGAAAAAGATAATCAACAACGACTGATAATGTAACTAATGACTCGACCTTTTTTTCTTTGATAACGGAAAATGGCGTCACATAATAATGCAACGAAAAATCCGAATGACTCGCAAATGTGTTCTCGCCTGCTTGCGTCACACTCACAAGGGGGACATTCTTTAGCGTCCACATGAAGATGTTTCCTTTGATATTTTCCGTCTCTCCACTAAGCGAGGCCAATAAAACTACATCTTGCGGGGTGATCATCTCCATCGCCATATCAAGCTCAGTCTTATTTGGGATCGTGATCGCCCGTTTTCCCAGCTGTAACAGATTTTTAGCAAATTCATCTAAGATCCGCCGTTGCGAAAAACCTGTGCCGTAGCAATAGATCGTTTGGGCCTCTTTGAGCTGTTTCGTCAGATCATCCCATTCAACATGTTCCATGCCCTTGATCGTTTTAATGATATCTGAGAGCTGTAGATCAGCAAACATCTCTGTAGCTGGTTCAGCCTCTTTAGTGCTCGTCTTTAAAAAGTATTTAAATTCCGAGAAACCTGCAAAACCTAATTTTCTAACTAAACGTAAAACCGTTGATTTAGAAGTATAAGTTGCTGTAGCTAGTTCAGTGATCCCCAACTGTTGAACTTCCTTTTTATTATCCAACACATAACGCAAGATGGTCTTATCAAGATCTCCTAAGGCCTTTTGATGTTTTGTGATCAATTCTTCTAGTGTCATGTGCATCCCCCTGCTTTGTCTAATTATACTAAATTATAGCATATTTCGCACAATCAACTAAAGCGATTACACTATCTGAGTTCTGGCCAGAAATCTCGGTTAGCTTCGATCAAGTCATCTAGGATCTGCTTAGCAACTCTTGCATTTGGAATGATCTTAGAAAGCGTTAGCGCTTGCCATAGTTTTTGATAGGAGTGTTCTTCCCAAGCTTCAACGACGAGTTTTTCGACAGCTACTTGTTGTTCCATCAAACCTTTTTGGAAACGCGGGATCTGGCCTTGAACTAATGGCTCAGGTCCATTTTTCCCTACGATACATGGGACTTCGACCATTGCCGTTGGCTCAAAGTTGCTCAAAGCGCCGTTATTTTCCACGATCAACAGCATACGTTCGTGAGTATTGTATGCGATCGCCCGGGCTAGATCCACGATATAGCTGGCATGCTCGTCAACTTCTAAACTGGTATCTTTGGCTGTTTTTGCTTGGACGATCTTTTTACATTCACCAAAAACATGCTTTTCGCGTCCGTTCATAACTTCATTTGCTCGAGTATACTCAGGATCGGCATGCTCAACTTCATCTTGTGAATAGAGATAGTATTTGAGATACGTATTTGGTAAAGTATCTGGATCTACCGCATAAACTTCACGTGCTTTAGCAAAGGTATGCATCCAACTTGGATCAGTATGTTGTGATTCATGTTCCCCTAGCTCTTCTTTGAGTGAATAGCCGTATTTAGCCACGTGCGCTTTGATCTGTGGCATCAAGTCATTACCAGCATGATCTCTGATATCGGTCCACCAGCCAAAGTGATTTAAGCCGTAGTAGCGTACTTCCATCTCTTTACGTGACTTGAGCCCGATCGCATGAGCCATCCGCTCTTCGATCCCGACTGGCATGTCACAAATATTGATGATCTTAGAGTTCGGCCGTAACTTACGTGTCGCTTCAGCCACGATCGCTGCTGGATTGGAATAGTTCAACATCCATGCATCTGGTGAATATTGTTCCATGTAGTCGATCAACTCTAAGACGCCTCCGATCGAACGCATCCCGTAAGCGATCCCCCCTGGTCCACAGGTCTCTTGCCCGATAACACCATATTTAAGTGGGATCTTTTCATCTTTTTCACGCATCGCATATAATCCAACACGAATATGAGCCATGACAAAATCTACATCACTAAAAGCCGTCTTTGGATCAGTTGTTGCAACAAAGTCGATCTCTGGTGCCTTTTCTTTTAAAATGATCTCACAGGCATCTGCGATCACCTTTTGACGCGCTTCAAGGTTATCGTAAAACTTGATCTGACGGATCGGAAACTTATCTAAATTCTCCAGTAACATCAATACGATCCCTGGAGTAAAGGTACTTCCACCACCAGCAATTACAACTGAAAACTTCTTATCCATGTTAAATTCCTCCTCTAATCACCAATATTCATTAGTTCTTCAAATTGTTCTCTGACTTGGGGCACATCTAGGCCCACGATAACCTGCAAAGCATTACCATTGCGCACGACACCATGTGCGCCTCCTGCTCTAAATGTAGCATCATCTTCGACCAAAGCTGGATCTTTAACGGTCAAACGTAACCGCGTCGCACAGTTATTGACTTTTTCAATATTGTCACGTCCACCGACTGCTTCCAAATAGATTGCTGCTTGTTCACGATAACGATTGGCGGGAGCTTTATTTTCATCACCTTTACCCGCTTTTTTGTCTTTATAATCTTGCTTGGAATAGAGCTTGATGTCAGCTTCCTTGTCGATATCGCGCCCTGGCGTCATAATGTTGAATTTTACGATCAAGAATTTGAAGACAACAAACCAGATAAATGTGAAACATAGTCCGATCACGATATGGATGAGCACCGTACCGGCATGATTTGAAAATACTGGGATCCAGTTTCTTGTCAACAGATCGATCAAGCCCCCACCCATATCACCAACGACACCAAATGTGTATAGTGTTGCTGCTAAAGTTGCTGCTAAAACAGCATGAACTGCAAATAATGGTGGAGATAGGAATAAGAACGTAAATTCTAACGGCTCAGTGATCCCGGACAATACAGCTGTCAATGTTACAGGGATCAACATGGAGAGCACTTTTTTACGGTTCTCTGGTCGAGCTGTGAAGTAAAAGGCTAATGCGATCCCTGGAGCTCCAAAGACTTTAGAGTTACCATGAAGCGCAAAACCACCTTCTGGGAACAGTGTCTTGAGTGGTTGGGTCGAGCGTGAGAATTCATTTAAGTGAGCAAACCAGTACTGCGTGATCCCCCCTTCAACGACCGCTGGACCAAAGACAAATGGGGTGTAAACAAAGTGATGCAAACCTGTTGGGATCAAGATCCGTTCTAAGAAGGTGTAGATCCAGACTCCGACCACGCCTGAAGTAGCTAAGACCGCTTGTAATGAGCTGATCCCAAATTGGATCTTAGGCCAGATATAGCAGGTCAATAAGGCGATCGGCAACATCGCAAAGAATCCTAAAACAACAACATAAGATGATCCTTGGAAGATCCCTAAGAAATCAGGTAATTTCTTTTCAAAATAGCGATTATGCAAGTAGACCACGATCGCTGAGATAAAGATCGCACCAATGATCCCAGTATCTAAGGTCTTGATCCCGGCGATCAGCTTTAATCCACTTTCGCCACCAGCTGCTTGTTTGAAATTAACACCAAAACTTGAGCCAAATAATTGCAACATTGTACTGATGAAATAATTAAAGGTCAAATATGTGACTACGGCTTCCATTACCGCCCGCGCATTAGCTGTTTTAGCTAACCCGATCGGTAGACCGATCACAAACAAGAGCTCCATGTTGTTAAAAACGGTCCAAGAACCATTTTCAACGATCTTCCAAAAGTTATACCAGATCGTGCCTTCTTTAGCTAGATCACCAACCAAGACCGGATTAGTCGCTACGATCGCGATCGAGACCATGATCCCGGCAAACGAGAAAAGCAAGACTGGCGTAAACATCGCGCCCCCAAAGCGCTGGATTTTCTCCATCATAAAACTTCACTACCTTTCCTAAAAAACTTTAGCTTTTCTTAACAACCTAAGCATACCATTTGGATGTATCCGTTTTCATCACTTTCTAGTAAAGTGGCATTTCCTTTCCTCTAGTGGGATAAAGTATCAACTTATGGGAATTTTCCCAAAAAAGGGCGCTATCTCTAAACATATCTTAGAAAAGATACAAAGCTCTGTAAAAACAGCCTAAGCCATTCTCACAGAGCTTCTCTAAATATTTACTCTTTACACAGTGGTTGACAATAAAAAAGTGCCTTGAGCTATCACCCAAAACACTTAAAAAAATCTCCCGTTGTCCCTTCACGTGAAAATGTCCATTCCTCACTAGTCAACTCAGCTAGATCATTTAGCTTTGTTTTTTCACAAAATACCTCTTCGTAATACTTCATAAAAATTCCCCTTTTTTGCAGATATTATGATCCAAACTAAAAAATCCGCTGAGCAAAGTGCTCAGCGGATATAACGCTATTAGAATTTAGTTTTTTCCACCAAAAACTTGTTGTTATCTTCTAATTTCTTAGCGATGTCTTGGATAAATTTGACGGCATTTTTATACTCGTCACTGGACATATCGGCTGAAGCAAAGCAACCAGTGACACGGTCCTTGATCTGGTCTTCCAACTCAAGGGCTTTATCAGTCAAAGTGATATAGACCTTGCGTCCATCAGCCTTTGTCTTCGTACGAGTTACCCAGCCTTCTTTTTCCATGCGCTTTAGTAAAGGTGTCAACGTCCCGGTATCGAGTTTCAAACGTAGACCTAGATCACGAATGATCATCTTTTCTTTACTTTCCCATAAAACTAATAACGTGATGTATTGCGCATAGGTCAAGTTATACTTCTTCAAGGCTTCAGTATAGAAACGGTTATAAAAGCGTTGTGCTGTATAGATCGAAAAGCACAATTCATCTTCTAAATGGTTGGGTTTATGCTCAAACATAGTCAAAATCCTCTCTTAGTTCTTCCCTGTATTTTTGGCATACGCCGGCTCAACAACGACGAAGCGTCGCGGTTCACTACCGCTTGAATAGGTTTTGACCTCAGTATTTCTAGCCAAAGCAGCGTGGATGATCTTTCTTTCAAACGAAGGCATTGGATCTAACCGTTGCCGTTGGTCTTGTTGAATTGCATCCCGTGCAACTTTTCGTGCCAAAAACTGGAGCGTTTCTTTGCGTCGCGCCCGGTAATCAGCCGCATCTAAGATAACTTGGACCTTCCTTTTACTCTTCCTATCCAAGAAATCCTGTGCTAACAACTGTAACGCATTGAGCGTTTTTCCGTGGCGCCCGATCAAGCTACCTTCCTGCTTAGTTTCAAAATTATAGATCACGACCCGTTTTTCCACCACCACATCGATCGTTGTCTTGATCCCCATCTTCTGTGTGACATCTGCCAAATAGTAACCTAATTCGTGCAGATATTTCTCCCAGTCTTCAACCTTTTGTTTTGCAACAGCCACTTTTTTAGCGTGTGGTCGTCCAGCATTTTTATGTGTTGTTTCTTCCTTAACAACGAGTTCCACCTCAGCTGGTTTCTTACCAAACCCTAAAAAGCCCTTTCTTCCTTCGCTGATAACTTTTACTTCGACCTGTGCTTTAGTCTTATGCAATTCCTCTAAGCCAGATCTGATCGCATCTTGTGTTGTCTTGCCCCAAAATTTCACATCGTTTCCCCCTAAATAAAGCAATAAACTACATTTTTCAAAAAAGTGATCAACAAAAATAGCAGACTAACTCGTCCGCAACTCATTTAGTAGTATAGCATACTTATATTGTGTTTCACACAAATATTAGACATGAAAATGCTTTTATTCAAAAAAGAACAAAATTCCTTAATTTATAAGCACTCTAAAAGTGGACATTTACTTAATTATGGTATAATCAAGGCGTGTAGTACACAATAATTCAATACAAGGATAGGTGGGAATTTATGAGTTTGATGAACACATATACACTTGAAAACGGCGTTAAGATCCCAGTTTTAGGTTTTGGTACTTGGCAAACTCCTGCAGGTAAGGTAGCTACCGATGCTGTCTTGGCTGCGCTTGATGCTGGTTTTACCCATATCGATACTGCTGAAATGTATGGCAACGAAAAAAGTATCGGTCAAGCCGTAAAAGCAAGCGGAATTGCTCGGAGTGACCTTTTTATCACAAGTAAATTGGATAATCAGGCTCATACTTACGAACTGGCTACTCAAGCCCTCGATCGTTCTTTATCCGATCTTCAGACCGACTATTTGGACTTATTTCTGATCCATTGGCCTAATCCAAAGGCTTTTCGCGATCATGACTGGGAAAAACATCTCCAAGAGACTTGGCGTTCCCTAGAAGATGCCTACACGGCTGGGAAAGTCAAGGCGATCGGAGTTTCAAACTTTAAACCTAAGCATTTTGAAGTTTTGAAAAAAACACAACAGATCCAGCCGATGGTCGATCAGATCCGGATCTGCCCAGGTGATGTCGATCGTTTGACTATTGATTACTGTCAACAACACGATATCTTATTGGAAGCTTACAGTCCATTTGGTACCGGACAGATCTTTGCTAATGAGACCTTAAAAGCTTTGGCCCAAAAGAAAAAGCGTTCAGTCGCACAACTTTGCTTACGGTGGTCATTACAACACGGTTATCTACCATTACCAAAATCGGTCCATCCGGCACGGATCAAAGAAAATACTGAAGTCTTTGATTTTGAATTGACCGAAAGCGAAATGCAACAGATCGATGCCTTAAAGGGCGTTGCTGGATTTGCAACTGACCCTGATACGGCCGATTTTTAAAAACCTAAGGGGGAATTTTTATGGGGGAAAATACAACTGTCAATGAAGCTTTACTAAAAGATGACCTTTATCAAGCCGTCAACGGCGAATGGCTCAAAACTGCCGTGATCCCAGCCGACAAGGCAACTACGGGGGGCTTTGCCGACTTGGCTGACAATATCGAAGAAACGTTGATGGCTGATTTTGGCAAAATGTTGGCCAAAAAAGACCGACCACAGACCAAAGAAATGGCAGAATTTGTCAAATTCTATCGCCTTGCGTCTGATTTTGAAGCTCGTAACAAAGCTGGCGCTACTCCAGCTAAAAAGTATTTGGATAAGATCTTAGCCTTAAAAGATCTAAAAGCTTGGCAAGCTGCTTTGCCAGATCTGATCCTTGAAAATTACGATGCTCCGTTTGAACTCTATGTTTCACCGGATATGAAAGATACTAAGCATTACGCACTCCATGCTGATGTTCCATCTTTGTTTTTACCCGATAAGACCTATTATGAACCTGGCAATGAACAAGCTAAAACATTGCTTCAGATCTTAGAACAAATGCTGACTGAGCTCTTCAAGTTAGCTGGCTATGATGAAGCATTTAGCCAAAAGACGATCACACAAGCTTTGGCTTACGATAAAAAACTAGCACCTTTCCAAAAGGATAGCACAGAACGCGCAGACTACGTAAAATCTTACAACAAGTACACTTTCCAAGATTTCGTATCATTGAGCGCACATGTCGATCTCGCTAAAGTCGTGACAAGTTTACTTGGAAAAGCGCCTGAACAAGTGATCGTCAGCGAACCTAAGTACTATGCGGCCTTAAATGAATTAGTCAACGAACAAACCTTTGAGAGCATGCGTAGTTGGTTATTTGTCAAAACTCTTCTTGGTCTAACCGGGTTATTGAGCGACGAGATCCGCGTTTTAGGGGGGACCTATAATCGGGCGCTCTCTGGTTCAAAAGAGGCAATGAATCCGCAAAAAGCAGCCTTTTACTTAGCGACAAATCAATACAGTCAAGTAGTCGGACTCTACTATGCTCATAAATACTTTGGGGCTCAGGCTAAAGCAGACGTGCACCATATGGTCGAAAAGATGATCGCTGTCTATAAAAAACGGCTGGAAGAAAATGAATGGTTGAGTGATGAAACACGTAAAAAAGCGATCGTTAAGTTAGATGCGCTCGGGATCAACGTTGGCTATCCTGATGAACTTGATCCCCTTTACTCCAAGTTCATCGTTGATGACGACTTAAACTTAGTTGATAACGTGACAAAATTCACCAAGATCGTAACTAAGCGTCATTTTGAACGGATCGATGAAAAAGTTGATCGCACACGTTGGGAGATGCCGGCGCACATGGTCAATGCTTATTACCACCCTTCGTTTAACATCATCGTCTTCCCCGCAGCGATCTTGCAAGCACCATTTTACAGTCTTGAACAAACTTCAAGTGCTAATTATGGCGGGATCGGTGCCGTTATCGCCCATGAGATCTCCCATGCGTTTGATAACAATGGAGCTCAATTTGACGAACATGGTAACTTAGCTAATTGGTGGACTAAAGAAGACCTAGCCCACTTCCAAAAATTAGCTGAAAAAATGATCACACAATTCGATGGCCTAGAATTGCCTGCCGGAAAAGTCAACGGTAAGCTTGTTGTTTCCGAAAACATTGCAGATGCAGGTGGGTTGAGCTGTGCGCTTGAAGCTGCCAAAAGCGAACCGGATGCAGATCTGCGTGAATTCTTCATCAACTGGGCCCGGATCTGGGGAATGAAGTCAACACCAGAGCGAGAAAAACTTCTCTTAGCGATCGATGTTCACGCGCCACATGTCTTACGGGCAAATATCCAGCCCCGTAACCTAGACGACTTCTATCAAGTCTTTGATGTCAAACCAGGTGATGGCATGTACCTAGCACCAGATAAACGGATCGCTATCTGGTAAAGTCCGCTAAGCAATAATAAAAGAGCCACCACGAACTGAAGTAACTCCCCTACTAACTTAGGGGCACTTCAGAGCTCGTGGTGGCTCTTTTTATTCATCTAGCGCTGCTCGAGCTATTTAGTGAAATGAATTCTTGGGATCTAAAACCATGGCTTCAGCTAATGCGACTTCGTTATACAAGTCATACAGATCAGTCGAATCAACTTCACCTGCCTCCAGTAATTCTGCCAAATACTCACGTTCAATATAAAATGACCATAACAAAGCTTGTTGTTCTAAGGAGCGTTCGACCTTATTGAAAGCTGGGCGACGTGAAACGTAAAACCACTGTTGCCAAAATTGGCGCAAACTGGTCTCTGAATTTTGGTCACGCAGATCATAGATCACACTTTGCTTTACTTTTTCAGGCAGATACATATGCTCAACTTCACTGATCGCGCGATTGATCATCTCTTGGCGATATTTTTTCTTTTCACCTGTATCATGCTCTTCTTTTGGCAAAATAAACCAAAAAACGATGCTTGGAACTAACATACTCAAAATGATCATTACTGATTCAGACATGATGACTAAGTTGAATTGATTTGAACTTAGCCCCAAACTTGCTGCCATAAAGACAAGCGCTAAAGTAACCGCTCCATGAACACCACCTAACGAAAAGATCAAGGCGCTACGGTGACCACGCTTCATGATCAGTAAAACGTAGAGATAGCGAACAAGTAAATTCAGGGCGTATAAGACGATTCCAGCTGTGATCCAGATCCACGATGAGAAAGTTACATCTTCGTCCATAACGATCCGGACAAAGTTTAAGCCTAAGATCAAAAAGACAGCATTATTCAATAACTCTTGCACTAAAGAAAAAATATTATTTCCTAAATAAAATTGCTGCATATCACTGAAACGACTCCGCTGGGCTTCACTGTTATGCAATAAGCCAGCACATACGACCGCAATGATCCCTGATACATGGATCTCTTCAGCTAAAACATAAATGATAAATGGTAAGGCCACAGCTAACATGATCTGGGCGTTGACTGCATTATCAAAAGGCAAACGGATCAAGGCTTGGCGAAAGAAGATCGCAATAAAAGCAACAATAGCCCCAAATAAAGCTCCACCGATCGCTGCAAATAAGAAGTTTATGATCGTTGAGCTATAATCGATCTCTCCTCGAAGTAAAAACAGCACCGTTGCATTCAATAAGATGATCCCAGAAGCATCATTGAATAAGGCTTCCATTTTTAGCATATTTTTTTCGCTCTTCGGCAACTGTAGCCCTTCAGAAACAGATTCAGTCGCTGTTGCATCAGTTGGGGTACTGATCGCAGCCATCACTAATGCTAGTGACAAGCCGATCCCCGTGATATATGAGAGTGCAAACCCCGTTATTACAGTACTGATAACTACTAAAACAACTACGATTCCCAAGATAGTTTTGAGTTTGTGCCCCACACGATTGAGATTCATCGCCTGCCCTTCAAAGAAGAGCAATGGTGCAATGACCGTGATCATAAAGACCTCAGGCTCAAACTCGGGGATCATATCGTTGAAAAGGGGTATACTAGCAATTATTGCGCCAACTGCCATACTGACATAATTTTCCGAGATCTTTGGAAAAAACTGCGCTAAAATACTAGCTGCTATTGAGGCAAAGATCAACAGTAGCCACCCACTTAATTCATGCATAAAAATCTCTCCCGTTTTTCTTTCATCATATCAGAAAAACCGAACAAATTACCACTTTTGCGCTCTTATCTTAGGTGCTCTGCGGGCCAAGACCAATCCCAGCCCAGTCCCAACTATCCCTTGTAATAAATTAGTCGCTATCCCTAAGATCCCGGCACTCCAGCCATATAACAAACTATCGGCGCTAAAATATCCCCCAACTAAAACTACGATCGCTCCTCCACAAACTAGGAGCTGTTCTTTTAAAGATCTAGTCTGCGCTGTTCCGACAAGCGCTCCTTGTGTCCCATGGATCACCAACGAAAAGAGCATGTACTGCGGATAACCGCTGAAGAGATCGAGTAAAAAGCCACTCAAGCCCCCGACTAACGCACCACTGCGCACTCCAAAAACGAGCCCTGAAAAAACGATCCCTGCATCACATAAATTGATATTTCCATGTGTAAATGCTACCGGGATCAAAAATATGCGTGCCACAGCTACATTTAAGGCTGTGATCAAAGCTAACGTCACGATTTGTCTAGTCTTCATGTGATATCCCCTTTGCTAATTTGGGCAATAATTCGCCCAGATAGATCCCATAACTACGCTCAACATTTTGATCAGCGGTCTGGATCAAGGCTTGTTGTGTCAAACTCGTGGCTTGCTTTATCGCCTGTTCAAACGAAACTCCTTGCCGTAAAAATGAAGCTAAGAGAGCCGCAAAAACATCACCACTACCATAGAAGTGCCCCTTTACTTTAGGTAAGACACAGGTTTTTAATTGTCCCTCTTCAAGCCAAATGCATCCCTTTTGTCCATCCAACTCGACGCCAGTGATGACAGCCCTGCCTCCTGGGCGTAAAAGCCGTTCAACCTCGCAGGTTAATTGGGTCAGATCTGGGGTATTTTGCATTTGCCCTGTTAAAAATTTTGCTTCAGTCAAATTCGGAGTCGCAAAATCAGCTACTTGCAACAATTTTTTTTGCAAAGCTAAATGCCGTTCATCTAAATTGGGGTAAAATTTCCCCTCATCAGCAAAAACTGGATCGATCACAACTAATTCTAACTTGGCCTGGTTTAAATATTGGTATAGTGCTTTACCGGTAGCTAAATTATCGATATAACCAACTAACGCTGCTGTAATATTAACATTTTGTGTTTGCCAATGCGCAAAAGTCGCTTTGACAAAGGAGTAGCAATCACTGACTGCAGGTGTGCCAAAGCCTTCACTTTGAGTCGATAATAAGCTCGTCGGTAAGATAGCTAACGGGATCTTTTGAACTTGTAAGATCGGGATCGCAACTGCCAGTGAAAGATTACCGATCGCTGAAAGATCTTGAGCCACAAGCATCTTTTCATCAAATTTTATCTGCATCAATTTTACCCCCTGAAATGTCAGTCTTAATTACTTAACTATAGCTTTTTTTTGGCATATTTCAAGTTTATCACCATTGTAACCGTTTTCTCAAGTCATAAAAAATGGTATACTTAACTAAGGAGTTAGTTGCTAAATTCAATAAGGGGGTTTTTTTATGACAAAAGTAGCATTAGTCACTGGGGGCGCACAAGGTATTGGACAAGCGATCGCACGGCGGTTAGCTGATGATGGTTTTGCAGTTGCCGTTGCTGATCGAAATTTAGAAGCTGCCAAACAAACGGCCTTCGATCTGACGACAGCAGGTAAAAATGCGATCGCGATCGAAGTTGATGTTGCTGATAAAGACAGCGTTTTCAAAGTAGTCCAACAAACTTACAATGCTTTTGATGGTTTTGATGTGATCGTTAATAACGCTGGAGTCGGCCCGACCACCCCGATCGAAACGATCACACCTGAACAATTTGATCAAGTTTATCACATCAACGTTGCTGGCGTTATTTGGGGGATCCAAGCCGCCGTTGAACAATTTAGAAAGAAAAAACGCGTGGGTAAAGAGATCGTGGGTAAGATCATCAATGCCACATCTCAAGCTGGTGTCGTAGGTAACCCTAATCTCTTATTATATAGTGGAACCAAATTTGCCGTTCGTGGGATCACCCAAGTAGCTGCACGTGACCTTGCTAAAGAAGGGATCACGGTAACTGCTTTTGCCCCTGGGATCGTAAAAACCCCAATGATGTACGATATTGCTCATCGTGTCGGTGAAAACGCCGGCAAAGATGATGAGTGGGGCATGCAGACCTTCGCTAAAGATATTGCCCTAGAAAAACTCTCCGAACCAGAAGATGTAGCAGCTGCTGTTTCATTTTTAGCTGGGCCAGATTCCGACTATGTCACTGGTCAAACCTTGATCGTTGATGGCGGTATGCAATTCCACTAAAATTTTGCTATAGTAAACTAAGCAAGCTGATCTAGCTTGCTTAGTTTTTTTATGAGGTGATAATATGTGGGGCACTATTTTTAATGCTGGAATGATCATCTTAGGCAGTGGGTTAGGGCTGCTCTTTAAAAAAGGGCTCAAACCTGCCTATCATCAAACTTTGCTGCAAGCGTTGGGACTTTGTGTTATTTTGTTAGGGATAAGCACTGCTAGTACTAGTCTGCAAAAAAGTTCATTACCGGTCTTATTTATCGTCAGTTTGACAGTAGGCAGTTTGCTCGGACAAGCTTTGCGTTTGGAAGAACGGTTTGAAACACTGACGAAAAAATTGGGCTCAGCTGAAACTAGTGGGGCGATCACGACTGGGATCTTACTCTTTTGTCTTGGTTCGCTTTCGATCCTTGGGCCATTTAAAGCCGCGTTAGATCACGACTATACCTATCTGATCACCAACGGCCTACTCGATGGGATCACTTCGCTTATCCTAGCTTCTGCTTATGGTTTTGCGATCGCTATTTGTGGTGTCGTCCTCTTTTTTTGGCAAGGTAGTTTATACTTGATCGCCCTTAGTTTAGCTGGTAGCATCTCTTCATCTTTGATGACTGAGCTCTCGATCATTGGTGGAATATTGATCTTTGTTTCTGGGACAAATATTCTCAAATTGACTAAGATCAGCGTTTTAAATCTCTTACCCAGTTTACTTATCCCACCACTGTACTTGTTATTTTGGCATTAAAAAAGGAAAGCCTTGCACAAAAGCTTTCCTTTTTCTTTTATTCAGTAAATGCGATATCTTCCCACAAAGTGTCACTTTTGGCTGTTCCTAAAGAAACATTCGTCAATTTCTTAGAGAAGACCTTTGTTTCATACCGGAAGCGGAGTGGAACGATATAAGCTTCTTGATTCATATACGCTTGCCACTTGTAAAACTGCTTGATCTGATAATTAGTGTTGAAGGCCTCTTTTGAACTCAACGATTCGAGCAATTCCGTGTTTTCTTTAGTAACAAAATGGCTTAGATTATATGGATTATTGGGCAGATATGTCCCGGCAATGCTTGTTGTCGGCACGCTTGTGACGCTCCAGTTACTGAGGTACACATCATATCCTTCACCGTCTTTGGTCAACTGTTCGATGTAAGAGTTGAATTCTTGTAGCCGGCTGTCCTTTAATTTGACTTTGACACCGATCTTCTTCCACTGTTGGAGATAAGATTCGATCGCCGTTCGGTTGTTCGCACTATCTGTGCTGACTGGGGCTAACAATTTCAAAGTAAATGGTTTTCCATTTGGCAAAGTCCGATAGCCATTTTTTTGCATCTTGTAGCCAGCTTGATCCAATAATTTATTGGCTTTCTTTAGGTTTAAATAATACCCTTTTAACTTATGATCACTATATTTACCAAAAACATCTGGAACGATCGTATTGGCACGATAATTCAAACCATAACCGAATTTCTTTGTCATTTGATTCATATTAAGCGCATATCCCATGGCTTGGCGTAATGCTTTATCTTGCACGGGTGTCTTGCGATCCATTA
Source organism: Ligilactobacillus murinus DSM 20452 = NBRC 14221 (assembly GCF_001591685.1). Taxonomy (GTDB): domain Bacteria; phylum Bacillota; class Bacilli; order Lactobacillales; family Lactobacillaceae; genus Ligilactobacillus; species Ligilactobacillus murinus. The sequence goes on from NZ_BCVJ01000013.1 coordinate 22,832, forward strand.
CGTTGACACCATCTTTGAAGTGCCCGACTTTAAAGCCAAGATAGTAATAATAACGCTCTTTTTTACCTAAAACAACATATTGCGATAATTTTCTTACTTTATTATAGACCTCAGGACTCTCATTTAATAAAACATCATATTTATTAGCGCGCATCGCCTCGGTAGCGTGACTAGGATTGACCATTTCGACCGTGATCTTGGCTAGATTTGGCTTTTTGCCCCCATAATACTTATTCGGGACCCATTCGATCGATTCACCCTTGACCATGTTTTTGATCTTGAATGGTCCATAGAATAGGGGATCTTTTTGAAGTTTATCACTGGAGGCTAATTGATCAAAGGGGATCCCTTTTAAATAATGATAGGGCATTACTTTGCCGATGACATAACCAGAACCTGGAAACTTCATCTCGGGTTTCATTTCTTTAAAGTGGATGACCAAAGTTTTTTCATCTTTGACCTCTAAGCCCGAGATCTTATCTGCTTTGCCAGTATGATACTCCTCGACCCCGACGATATTGCGATATTTATTGTAGCCCGCAGAATTGACATCTTTATTTGAAACTACTTCATAAGTATACTCCATGTCTTTAGCCTCAACTGGATGCCCATCTGACCACCGCGTTTTTTTATTGATCTTGACCGTCGCTGTCTTTTGCTTATAATCAAACGCTACGTTCGCTAAGCCCCCCTTAGCATACGTAAAATCATTATTTACTCTAAATAAACTGTAATCTCCAAATTGAGATACATCTGCTGTTGGACCATCTACCCTTAGCATATCAGCAAAAACACCTTTAAAAACACCTTCCGATGCGTAAGCGACACGTAAAGTACCACCCTTTTTTGCTTTTTTATGGTTATTATATTCCAGTGGCAACTTAGCTGCAGTTACACTATTGGTGACTGTTCCTGCGACCATCAGCGCAGTCGCTAAAGCCAAAGCACTTTTCACTACCCATTTTTTATTCATTTTGATCTTTCCCCCTTGTTTTTTAGACAGGTGCAAGACCTATCTTTTCATCCACACTTCATTTCAGTAATAACCCTTAAATTTATTTGGTAAACGCAATATCTTCCCACAGCGTTTGGCTCTTTGTTGGATCAAGCGATACATTTGTCAGTTTTTTGTTGAAAACATAAGTCTCATACTCAAAATATCTTGGAACAATGTAAGCTTCCTTATTCATATATGCTTGCCACTTATAAAACTGTTTGATCTGATAATCAGTATTGAAAGCCTCTTTTGAACTCAAAGATTCGACCAATTTTGTATTTTCCTTAGTAACAAAATGTCCCAGGTTATATGGATTATTGGGCAGATATGTCCCAGCGATACTTGCTGTCGGGGCACTCGTCACCGTCCACGCACTGAGCCAAACATCATAGCCCTTGCCATCATTTGTCAACTGCTCAATATAAGAGTTAAATTCTTGCAAGCGATCGTTCTTTAACTTGACTCTGACACCGATCTTCTTCCATTGTTGCAGATACATTTCAACTGAAGTCCGATTACCAGAACTGCTCGAACTAGCTGGTGCTAACAGACGTAAAGTAAAGGGTTTCCCATTTGGCAAAGTCCGATAGCCGTCTTTTTGCATCTTGTAGCCCGCTTTATCCAATAATTTGTTAGCTTTTTTTAGATCCAAGGGATAACCTTTTTGCTTGTGATCATTGTATCTACCAAAAGCATCCGGGACGATCGTATTAGCGCGATACTCCAAGCCATGGCCAAATTTCTTTGTTATTTGATCCATATTGAGCGCATAGCCCATCGCTTGGCGTAATGCCCGATCTTGCACAGGTGTCTTACGATCCATTACGTTGACCCCGTTTTTGAAATGCCCGACTTTAAAGCCAACATATGCATAAAATTGTTCCTTTTTACCTAAAACGACATATTGGGACATTTTTTTCATCTTACTGTAGACTGATGGCCCCTCATTTAACAAAACATCGTACTTGTTGGCCTGCATAGCCGCCGCTGCATGACCTGGATCGACCATTTCGATCGTGATCTTAGAAAGATTTGGCTTTTTGCCCCCATAATATTTATTAGGGACCCATTCGATCGATTCACCTTTGACCATGTTTTTGATCTTAAATGGACCATAGAATAATGGATCTTTTTGGAGTTTGTCACTGGCGACTAATTTATCAAAAGGAACATCTTTTAAGTAATGATAAGGCATCACTTTACCAATGATATAACCAGAATTTACAAACTCCATTTCTGGACGCATCTCTTTGAAATGAAGCACACAGGTCTTTTCATCCTTGACTTCTATCCCTGAGATCTTATCTGCTTTGCCATCGTGATACTCTTCTACGCCAACGACATCACGCACTTTGTCATCATAGTAACCAGAATTAGTAGCCGGATTAGCCACCACTTCATAAGTGTAGGCCATATCTTTTGCTTCTACTGGATGCCCATCTGACCAACGTGCCTTTTACTTGATCTTAACAGTCGCGGTCTTTTGTGCTTGATCAAAAGTAACTTCGGCTAAGCCACCTTTTGTATACTTATGATCAGCATTTGCTCTAAACAAATTATAGTCACCAAATTGTGAAACATCTGAAGTTGGTCCATCGACTCTTAAAACATCCGAGAAGACCCCTTTAAAAACTCCACTAGATGAGTAACCCACATGTAACGTCCCACCTTTTTTAACTTTTTTATGGTTACTGTATTCTAATGGCATTTTGGATGCTGTCACACTATTTCCAACTGTTCCTGTGACCATTAGCGCTGTCGCTAAGGCCAAGGTACTCTTTACTACCCATTTTTTATTCATCTCGCTTTTCCCCTTTTATTTTTTCTTGTTCGGCATAAAGCCTGCTTCCGACTCTTGACAGTCTTTAAGCAGTGCCTTTTATTTGGTAAAGGCAATATCTTCCCACAATGTTGCACCCTTCTTGGTATCTAAAGTCACATTGGTCAACTTCTTTGAGAAAGTATAGGTGTCATATTGAAATTGTCTTGGGATGATATAAGCTTCTTTATTCATATACGCTTGCCACTTGTAGAACTGCTTGATCTGATAATCAGTATTGAACGCTTCTTTTGAGCTCAATGATTTGATCAATTTTGTATTTTCTTTAGTAACAAAATGGCTTAGATTATACGGATTATTTGGTAAATACGTCTCAGCAAGGCTTGAGGTCGGAGCACTTGATACGTTCCAATTACTCAGATAAACATCATAGCCTTCACCATCATTAGTCAATTGTTCGATGTAAGAATTAAACTCTTGGAGACGACCACCTTTTAATTCGACTTTGACACCGATCTTTTTCCATTGTTGCAGATACACTTCGACCGCATTTCGATTTCCGGCATTATCTGAACTCATCGCTGCTAGCAACTTCAAAGTAAATGGCTTGCCATTAGGTAAAGTGCGGTAACCATTTTTTTGCATCTTATACCCTGCTTTATCTAGTAACCTATTGGCCTTTTTCAAGTCTAATGGATAGCCTTTTAGCTTATGATCGTTATATTTTCCAAACGCATCCGGGACGATCGTATTAGCACGATATTTTAGACCATAGCCAAATTTCTTTGAGATCTGATCCATATTGAGTGCATACCCCATCGCTTGGCGCAAAGCGCGGTCTTGCACAGGTGTCTTACGATCCATTACATTGACTCCATTTTTAAAATGACCGACCTTAAAACCTACATAGGAGTAATACTTCGCTTTTTTCCCTAAAACAACGTATTGAGGTAATTTTTTCACCTTATTGTAGATCGATGGACTTTGTTCCAACAAAACATCATATTTGTTAGCCTTCAACGCAGCGGCGGCATGCCCTGGATCGACCACTTCAACGACGATCTTAGATAAATTAGGTTTCTTCCCCCCATAGTACTTATTGGGGACCCACTCGATCGATTCGCCTTTGACCATGTTTTTGATCTTAAATGGACCATAAAACAGCGGCGTTTTTTGTATCTTATCACTGGAAGCTAACTTATCAAACGGAACATCTTTTAAGTAATGATAAGGCATCACTTCACCAAGAACATAACCTGAACCTGGGAATTTCATTTCAGGTTTCATCTCTTTGAAATGGATGACACAAGTCTTTTCATCTTTAACTTCCACCCCTGAAATATTATCGGCTTTACCTTCGTGATATTCTTCCATCCCAACAACATCACGTGATCTATCATCGTAATCACCCGAATTCGTCGCTGGATTAGCTATTACTTCATAGGTGTAGGCTATATCTTTTGCTTCTACTGGGTGTCCGTCTGACCAACGTGTGCTTTTTTTGATTTTAACCGTGGCTGTTTTTTGCTTCTGATCAAAAGTTACATCCGCTAAGCCACCTTTGGCATACGTATAGTCATCATTAATGCTAAACAAACTATACTCACCAAATTGTGCAACTTCTGAAGTCGGTCCATCAATACGCAACGGTGGCGCAAATATTCCTTTAAAGCCCCCACCAGAGGCTAAGCCAACGTGTAAGGTCCCACCCTTAACTTGCTTTTTATGGCTACTATATTCCAGTGGTAACTTATTGGCAGAAACACTTGGACCAACTGTCCCTTGAACCATTACCACTGTTGCTAGTGCTAAGATACTTTTTACGACCCCTTTTTTATTCATCTTGCCCCTTCTTCCTTTTTATCTTGACTCTAATGATCTATCCTTTCAAAAACACATAATTCTTTTCGGTCGATAATTCAGCTGCAAAATGATAACCCAATTCCGTGAAGTCTTTAAGTTGGGCTAGCGTTTCTACTTGATTTTGCGCTAAGTAACGTACAAACTGCCCCCGGGCTTGTTTTGCAGGTGTCGCTTTTTGAACATATTTCTGGCGTTTTTTATCAAATTCTTTAAATTCAAGCGTTATAAAAATATCATCTGGCGTTAAATAACGCGCGATCACTTTTTCATACTCTTTAGATGCCAAATTGATCACTGGTTCAGCTCCTTGGTAAAGCTCGCGGTAAAGATCATCGCCCCAAAATTGATATAGATCAGGATGATCTTTCCATCCGAGTTTAGCTCCCATCTCTAGGCGATACTGAATGATCCCATCAAATGGAGCTAAGATCCCGTATAGACCAGATAAGATCCGTAAATTTTGGGCCAAATAGTCCAAAGCCGGTTCTTCTAATAGATCAGGTGCCATGGAACTATATTGCAGACCAACATACGAAAACAATGCTGGAGTCAAATTTTGGTCAAGTTTAGCTGTCTGCAACCGTTGATAATTCAGTTGCGCCAATTTATCACTACACTGCCAAATAGTTTTTAGTTGCAAATAAGAGCGTTGTTGTAACCATTCGAACAACTGACTCGTCTTAGCTAGATAGCACGGTTGACTTCTGACCTCAAAATCATTAGTTGCATCTTGCATTTTTTTAGCGGGAGAGATAATTACTTTCATGTTTCACATTCCAATCGTTTTTACCCAAATTTTAGCATAATTTGTTTCACGTGAAACAAGAAACACTCACCTACTTAGTCAATGCTTCATTTTTTATTTTCCCTCTATTTTGTCAAACAAACATTCTCCCAATAAGTCAGCTGTTTACTTGGATCAAGTGTTACACCTTTAACATTTTTCCCGACGACAGTTAACCCATAAGTATAAGAAAGTGGTACAACGTATGCTTCTTTTTGCATATATGCTTGCCATTTATGCATTTGTGCGATCCGATATTTGGTATCAAAGGCCTTTTGTGAATTAAGTGAACGCAATAGCTCAGTATTTTCTTTTGTCACAAAATGTCCGTGATTAAATGAAGAGCTCGGACTATAGGCAGCGGTGGCAGCAACAGACGGTTCGGAAGACAGCAACCAACTTCCAAACCAGATATCATATTTTTCTGAATTACTCTCAAGGAGCGCATTATAATTATTGAACTCCATCATTCGGCCATTGACTAGCTCAGTTCTTACACCAACTTTTTTCCAAAGTTGCATGTAATTTTTGATGATTGCTTCATAACCTTTTCCTGCATCATGAGCCAAGACATGTAGAGTCAATTTTTTACCATTAGGCTTGCTACGGTAGCCGTCTTTTCCACGTTTAAAACCAGCTTTATCAAGTAAAGCATTCGCCTTTTTTAAATTATGATAATACGGTTTGACCTTACTATCGTGATAAGCCCCATACGCTGGTGAGACCATCGAGTTAGCCCATTTTCGAAGCCCGTGCCCATATCTTTTAGTGACTTCTTCAGTGTTCATCGCATACGCTAAGGCTAATCTCAAAGAGCGATCATTGGTGACTAACTTTTTATCCATGACACTTTTACCATCAGGACCTTGTTTACCGACTCTAAAGCCCATGTAGTTAAAACCGTGTCTCAATGCGCCTAGAGTTACATAGTGGTCAAGTGATCTGGTTTTAGCATAAGTCGCTTCGCCTTCATCGAGGACCATATCGTATTTATGTGCCCGCATTGCTTCAGCGATCTGAGCATCAGGAACTACTTCTTCGACCACTCTGTCTAATTTAGGCTTTTTAGGATAATATTTATTTGGGACCCATTCGATCGTTTCACCTTGAACGACTTTTTTGATCGCATATGGTCCATAAGACAAAGGATGGCGTGCTTGCTCGCTGGAGGCTAATTTAGACATCGGGATATCTTTTAAGTAGTGATATGGTAAAGCATCGTTCCATAAATATCCTGATCCGGCATATTCCATTGCTGGTGTCATCTCTTTGTAATGGATCAAAAGATGTTTATCATCTTTGATCTGTAGGCCTGAGATCTGATCTGCTTGGCCATTATGATATTGCTCCATCCCAACGATCGAACCAATATCTTCATTGTAATAGACTGAACCACTATCTTTATTAGCAATGACTTCATAAACAAAAGCCAGATCTTTAGCTGTTACAGGTTGACCATCAGACCAACGCGCTTTAGGGCTGATCGTGACTAAAACTGTTTTATTTTCTTTGTCAAATGAAACATCAGCTAAGCCACCTTTTTTTAATTTACCATCCCTATCTTGTCTAAATAGTCCCGGTTGCCCAATATAAGATAAATTGTCCGTCTCACCATCAGTACTGATCTCCGTGATAAAATTGCCTTTAAAACTAGTATTTGACGGATAGGCAACTTTTAAGGTCCCACCTTTAAGTGGCTTTTTACGATTAACGTATGTCTCTTTCAAGGCATTTTCTTTAGCTAGGACTTGGCTAGTACAAGTGGCCAACGTTCCCGAGAGAACTGTTAATAAGGCCACAGTCTGCATGAATAAATGTCTTCTCCCCATTTTCATCTTCCTTCCCATTTATCCCAAACGCTGTTGTGCGTCAAAAGCACGACGAACAACATTTCCAACATAACTAATGCCCACACATAAAACCAAGATCAAAACGGCCGCTGGGATCCAGACCCAAGGCGATCCAGTCATAACATCTGGATCTTGCGCTAGTCCGATCATCACCCCCAAACTAGGGACCGAATCTGGCAACCCAAACCCTAAGAAACTCAACCCAACTTCGATCCCGATATTTGACGTCAAACTCAAGATCAGATCAACGATGATAAGTGAACTGATATTAGGTAACATATCAAATAACATGATCTTCCAAGGTCTACTACCAGAAGTGATGGCTGCATAAACATATTCTTTATGCGCTTCAGATAGCGCCTTAGAGCGGATCAACCGTGCTGTCCCGACCCATAAAAAGGCTGACATGACCAAAATAAAATCTAGCATATTATAGTTCGGGATGATCGAAACGATAACGATGACTAACATCAACATCGGCAACAACATCATGAAATCTAAAAAACGCATCATGATATTATCGACTAAACCGCCATAATATCCAGCAACTAAGCCAAATGCGATCCCGATCATCTCAACGATCAAAGTGATCGTGACCCCGATATTAAGTGAATTGCGTGCTCCTAAGACTAGATACTTTAAAACATCTCTTCCCCCTTGATCTGTCCCTAAGAGATGACCATTTTTGCCGGGAGAACTATAACCATTTAGGATATCGACCTGCATTACTTTCTTAGTATCTAAAAAAGCTGCATAGATATAAATGAATAAGATCAGTGCTGACAATAAAAACAAGAAAAAAGTAGCTCCTTTATCCTGTTTGAATTCGCGTACGATCATCGCAAAATTAGATGTATCCTTACTCTTTTTCATACTCTTCCCCCTATCATCCGATCCGGACACGTGGATCGACCAAACTCAAAATAATATCTGACAATAATGAGCCGATCAGAGTCAAAGTCCCGTATAAAAGAACTAAGGCGGTGATCACTGAATAATCACGGTTCAAGATCGAATCCATAAATAAGAGACCCATGCCAGGATAATTGAAGATCTGCTCGATAAAGATCGAACCCCCAAGTAAGCCGGTGATCGAATAACCTAGAAAAGCTGCGATCGGAAGCAACGAATTCCTAAAAATATGGCGCGTAAAGATCGTCTTTTCAGGGACACCTTTAGCCCGAGCCGTCTTGACATAATCTTGATTTTTATTATCGATGACTTCACTGCGTAAATATTGCACAACTGCAGTCACACTAAGTACAGCTTGCAAACATGCGGGTAAGATCATATGATCCAAGCGACTCAAGAGATAACCAAACGTCCCGGTAGCATCAACTGAAACTGACCCCGAAGTTGGAAAAAGCTTGAGTTTGTAACCGAAAAACCACACCCCGAGCATATAAAAAACAAAAGACGGGATCGCATAGGCCACAAACGTATAGATCATGATCCCCTTATCTAATTTCGTATTCTCATAGCGTCCTGCAAGCAACCCTAAAGGAATACTCAACGAATAACTCAAGATCAAAGTCAAAAGTGACAGCCAGATCGTGTTGCCCATGCGAGATAAGATCAAACTCCCGACCGAAGTCTTAAATTGATAGCTCATCCCGAGGTCCCCGTGAAACATTCTAACGACCCAATGCCAATACTGAACATACCACGGATCATACACCCCAGCTTTGATCCGCAAGGCTTCGACTGCTTGAGGCGAAGTCTCAGGTGTGACCATCCCAGTAAAGGGATCACCAGGCATCAATTTTGCAAGCAAAAAGATCAAGATGCTCAAAGCGATCAATTCTGGGATCATCAATAAAACGCGTCTTAAAATCGTCTTCCACATATTAAAATTCCCCTTTCAGCCCCTATTCTTTTTTTAAGGCGACTAAATGTGTTCGTGTCACTTTTTCTAGCGGATAGACACGTCCAGCTTGATCATAGTATTCTTCTTTGTGCACATTATATTCTTCTTCGATCGCTTGTCGTTGTTTACGATGAGCTTCTCGATTCGAAACATCAGTCCGCGGGATCGCAGCTAGTAGCCGTTTAGTATAAATATGCAAAGGATCTTCATAGATATCCTTACGTGTACCGACTTCGACAAAACGTCCCCGATGCATGATCGCCAAATTATCGCACATGTGATGGACGACACCAAGATCATGTGAAATAAATAAAAAAGCTACACCATACTTTTTTTGGATCGCCTTCATATAGTTCAAAACCTGAGCTTGGACCGATAGATCTAACGCTGAGACAGGTTCATCGGCTATGATCAATTTGGGTCTGGTAGCTACCGCACGTGCGACCCCGATCCGTTGCCGTTGTCCGCCTGAAAATTGATATGGATATTTGTAAAGTGATTCCTCATCTAATCCAACGGTCTTAAGTAGTTCTAAAACACGTTGTTTCAATTCTTGGGCTGGTAATTTTTCAAAATTTTTCAAAGGTTCCCCGATGATATCCAAGATCTTTTTCTTGGGATTCAAGCTTGAAAGTGAATCTTGAAAGATCATTTGAACATCTTTGTTATAACTCATCTTTTTTCTGACTCGTTTGTCCGTTACATCTTTACCTGCATAAACGATCTGACCAGAAGTAGCTTCGATCAGTCCGACAAGCGCTTGCCCGATCGTTGATTTCCCCGAACCTGATTCTCCGATCACCCCGTAGCTTTGGCCTTTTTTGATCGAAAAAGTGACCCCATCAACGGCGTATACATAGTCAGTCACACGGTTTAAAAATCCCGAACGAACGGGATAATGGACCCGAAGATCCTTTACTTCAAGTAATTCATCCATGGTCTACCTCCTTTTTTTCTTCTTCGTCTGGAAACTTAAAATCACGCCAACAAACACATCTGACTAGGTGTCCCACTGCTACTTGGTGCATTTGTGGTTCACTTTCATGCTCACTTGCCGTCATCCATGGGATCCGTGAAGCAAAACGGCACCCAGTGTGTTTTAGATTTTTTAACGAAGGCACCATCCCATTGATCACATAGAGTTCTTCTTGTTTTTCGTCTGCTTGTGGCATTGAACGCAAAAGTGAGCGTGTATAAGGATGTTTGGGATCGTTAAAAATTTGATTCGTTGTACCTAACTCGACGACCTGTCCCGCATACATCACAGCTACCCGATCGGCTACTTCAGCTACGACCCCTAGATCATGGGTGATCAAAATGATCCCGGCATGGTTTTCGGCTTGGATCGCTAATAATAAGTCCAAGATCTGTGCTTGGATCGTAACATCCAGGGCCGTTGTCGGTTCATCAGCTATAATGAGCTCTGGTTTACAAGCGACCGCAATGGCGATCCCGACTCTTTGGCGCATCCCCCCTGATAATTCATGGGGATATTGCCGCGCTACCAATTCAGGCTTTTCAAGTCCGACCTGGCGTAGCAATTCAAGGACCCGAGCACTTTTTTCTTTTTCTGACATCTGCGTATGTAAAGTCAGACTTTCTTTGACCTGGTCTTCGATCCGTAACAGCGGATTAAGCGAAGATAGTGGATCTTGAAAGATCATCCCGATTTTTTTGCCTCTGATCTGCTGTAGTTGTTCATTTTTAGCTCCCACGAGCTCTTTTCCATGAAATTTGATGCTTCCAACCGTTTTAGTCTGTTTTTCGTTATGGAGGCCCATGACACTCGTAGCTAATGTGCTCTTACCACAACCAGATTCACCTACGATCGCTAAAACTTCATTCTCATTTACCTCTAAGCTAACATCATCAAGTGCATTATAATATTGCCCTTCGACCTTGAAAGCTGTGCTGACATTTTTGATTTCTAGTAACAATTTCTCGCCCCCAATTTAGCGCAAGTGAATTTTTTACCAATTCTATTTATTATTTACACTTTTGTCAATAACAATTTTACTAAATTTTTTCACTTCAAAAAATCATTAATATCAAGGCTATATTTTATATATGTAATCAAGAATCAAGACATAAGAACCTAAAATTTACCAATTCCCTTTATTATCTAACACTAGTGCTTTTCATTAGATAATAATTATTAAAAAATTTAATTTCTATAAACACATTTTTGGAGCTAACTTATTTTTTCTAAAAAAAGGGTTGACATTACCAAAAATTGGTTGTAAATTTAGTTCAACAATAAATATCAGCAAACGCGATGAGAAAGACAAGTAGTCCTAAGTGCACCTAAAAGCGAGCTTCGGTCGGTGAAAGGAAGTAGGTCAGCCTTAGGAAGAAAAATCACTTTCGAGCGTTGTGTCGAACGAATTTTTCTAGTAGATGCTCTGGGTACACCCATTATAGTGTTAGCATATCGCCCTTTATTCTAGGTACGGGCCGTATGTGAAAGGTGAACGTAGCGAGGCGTTCATGAAGCAAGGTGGTACCACGCTCTACAGGCGTCCTTGGACTGAACAATCAGTCTAAGGACGCCTTTTTCTTTTAGTTCTGATATTTTTTGCGACTAAAAAAAGGAGTTTGGATTATGAAAAAAACAAAAAGTAAGATGTCATTTAAAGATTATGCCGTCGTCAGCTCATTATTATTTGGGCTCTTCTTTGGAGCTGGCAATTTGATCTTCCCACTACATTTGGGTCAATTAGCTGGTCATAACTGGGTCCCAGCTACCTTAGGCTTTCTCGTGACTGGGGTCTTGTTGCCCTTGCTCTCAGTCTTAGCGATCGCCATCGTTAAAGCCGATGGGGTCTATGATGTTGGTCTTCCATTAGGGACAGGGTTTGCCCTGGTCTTTATGGTCTTGATCCACGCTACGATCGGACCACTTTTTGGTACACCTAGAACAGCAACAGTTGCATATTCTGTAGGCTTACAGCCATTCTTAGGGGCTGATAACCACTGGGGATTGCTCTTATTTTCAGCATTATTTTTCGCTGCAGCTTTTGGCTTTTCTTATAAAGAAAACGACATCCTGTCTAATGTCGGTAAAGTCTTGAACCCACTTTTCTTAGGCCTTTTGACGCTGGTCTTTGTCGTTGCCTTTGCTAATCCGTTAGGTCACACAACGAGTGCACCAGTTACTGAAGTTTATACTTCATTTTCAAGCGCATTGACAAACGGCTTTTTAGAAGGCTATAACACGATGGATGCCTTGGCTGGCCTAGCCTTTGGGGTCACCGTCGTAACTGCCATCAAACAAATGGGTTACCGCGATCCAAAAAGCGTTTCGCTCGTGACCGCTAAAGCCGGCTTTTTCTCTATGGGATCGGTCGCTTTGATCTACTTACTTTTGATCGTTTTAGGTGCGATGTCTTTGGGACGCTTCAAACTTTCTGAAGAAGGTGGCACTGCCTTTTCTCAGATCGTTACGGCTTATGCTGGCTCGGTCGGGCAAGCAGTTTTAGCTACACTTTTAACAGTTACCTGTTTGACGACTGCTGTTGGTTTGGTCGCTGCTTTTGCTCAAGATTTCCATAATCATTTTCCAAAGGTCAGCTACCACGTATGGCTTTTCTTGAGCTGTTTTGCATCGTTTTTGACGGCTAACTTCGGGCTTGAAACGATCATCGCTTGGTCCAATCCGATGTTGATGTTTCTTTACCCATTATCCATGGTCTTGATCTTGCTTTCCGTCTTTTCACCACTCTTCAAACGTGACGGGGTCGTTTATCTAGCTGTTGTGGTTTGCACGGTCGTACCTGCTTTCTTTGATATGATCGTTGCCTTTCCAAAAGTTGTCAGCCAAAGCGCTTTTGGACTCACAGTTGCTGATCTACGGGCTTACTTACCACTAGCAGGGATCGGGATGTCATGGGTCGTTCCAGCATTAGTCGGCTTAGTCGTTGGACTTTTAGTTCACTTCATCCGGCGCGGTAATCTCCCTGAATTAGTCGAAGAATGATCATCTCCTTGCTTCAAGCGCCTCGAATAATAAAAAAATTCCCGCAAAATTTTTGCGGGAATTTTTTTGAGCTTACTATTTAAAACTAAGGCCTAACAAACTGATGATCACAAAAGTCATGCCACTAGCGATCACAGGGCCAGCAGCTACACCTCGTAAAAAGACGACGCCTAAGATCGTCCCAAAGACTAAAGCGACTGTCACTTGGGGCGTCGCTGCTAATTGGTCGACACCATAACGTGATAAGATCGCAACCAAGATCCCACAACCAACTGCGATCCAGCCAGCTGGCATCTTGAAGGCATCGATCAAGTCTTTAAACGTGATCTGCCCAGTCGCGATCGGGATCAAGATCGCAACCGAAATGATCGTAACGCCCCAATTGATCCCTTTAGCTTGGATCACAGGGAACCACTTTTCAGATAATGCTGGGATCAACTTGATCGCCATGACGACTAAAGTTGCGATGATCAAAGAATTATTTTTACCAAAAAATGAAACTGCTAAGATCAGCAGTAAAAAAAGCCAAGTTTCCATTAAATATCCCCCTCTTTTCAAACATAATCAAATAATACCAAATTTAGTGCTAAATTAAAAAGGACGAATGTTTGCCATTCGTCCTTTTTGCTAGTCGCTCACTTTTGCGATCTTGCCTTGTTCGATATAGACAGCCAAGATCGACAAATCGGCAGGATTGACCCCACTGATCCGACTTGCTTGAGCCAAGGTCTCAGGTTGGATCTTGACTAATTTTTGTTTAGCTTCAGTAGCTAAGCCTTCGATCGCCATATAATCAATATTTTCTGGGATCTTCTTAGCTTCCATCCGCTTCAATTTTTCAACTTTTTCATAGGCTTTTTTGATATAACCTTCATATTTATATTGGATCTCGATCTGCTCGATCACCCGCCGATCGAGAGCTTGCGGTGTAGCGGGGATAAATTGCATCAGATCAGCATAGGTCACATACGGACGACGCAAGAGATCACTTGCTAAGACTCCATCTTTCAAGGGACGGTCGCCATGCGCTTCTAAATATGCATCCACTTCTGGTGACGGCTTGATGCGGATCTTTGATAACCGCTCTTTTTCAGCTGCGATCTCTGCTTTTTTAGCTTCAAAAGCTGCCAAACGTTCATCTGAGATCAAACCGATATCATGACCAAGTTCTGTTAAACGCAGATCAGCATTATCATGGCGCAAGATCAAGCGATATTCTGCTCGACTCGTCAACAAACGGTAAGGTTCATTTGTCCCCTTAGTTACTAGATCATCGATCATGACCCCAATATAAGCATCACTACGCTTCAAGACGATCTCTTCTTTACCTAAAGCATGACGCCCAGCATTGATCCCAGCGATCAAACCTTGGCCAGCTGCTTCTTCATAGCCTGAAGTTCCATTAGTCTGTCCAGCAGTGTATAAGCCTTTGATCAACTTGGTCTCAAGCGTTGGACGTAACTGGTATGGTGAAACGATATCGTATTCGATCGCATAACCAGGGCGCATCATCTCGGCTTGCTCTAAGCCTGGAATCGAATGAACCATTTGTTGTTGCACATCTTCTGGAAGTGATGTTGATAGTCCTTGGATATAATATTCATCAGTATCTCGGCCTTCTGGTTCGATAAATAACTGATGCCGCGGCTTATCAGCAAAACGGACGATCTTGTCTTCGATCGAAGGACAATAGCGCGGACCGACCCCTTCGATCACACCAGAAAACATCGGTGCTCGGTCGAGATTGTCACGAATGATCTTATGGGTCATCTCTTGCGTATACGTCAACCAACAAGATAGCTGTTGTTTTACATCTAGGTAGTTGGCATCGTCACTTTCATAACTGAATAAATGTGGTTCTACATCACCTGGTTGTTCTTCGGTCTTAGCATAGTCGATCGTGTTACCATCTACTCGTGGCGGGGTACCAGTCTTGAAACGCTTGAGTTCAAAACCTAGACGTTCTAGATTCTTAGATAATTCGATCGCAGCTTGTGTATTGTTAGGTCCGGAAGAATACATCAATTCACCAATGATGATCTTACCGCGAGCTGAAGTCCCGGTTGTTAAGACAACAGCCTTAGCACCATAACAAGCTCCTGTGTTAGTCACGACCCCTTTGACTTCACCATCTTCAACGATCAGATCATCCACGATCCCTTGGCGCAAAGTCAAATGTGGTTGATTTTCCAACGTATGCTTCATTTCGATCGAATAGCGACTCTTATCTGCTTGAGCCCGCAAAGCTCGAACAGCTGGGCCTTTACCAGTATTTAGCATCCGCATCTGCACGTAAGTTTTATCGATATTTTTACCCATTTCACCCCCGAGGGCATCGACTTCACGCACAACGATCCCCTTAGCTGGACCACCGATCGAAGGATTACATGGCATAAATGCCACCATTTCTAAGTTGATCGTGATCAAAAGGGTCTCATTACCCATCCGTGCTGAAGCTAAAGCTGCCTCACAGCCCGCATGTCCAGCCCCTACTACGATCACATCATAATCTTTTGCCTTGTATTTTTCTCCAAATTGCATAAATTCTCCCTTATTTTCCTAAACAGAATTGACTGAATAACTGATCTAATAGCTCATCTTGGTAACTATCGCCTGTGATCTCACCTAAAAGTTCCCAAGCACGTGTCATGTCGATCTGGACTAGATCAACTGGCAATTCTTGGTCCAAACCAGTTAAAACTGCTTCTAAAGCAGCCTTAGCTTGTTCTAACAAAGCAATATGGCGCGCGTTGGTCACTAAAACTGTCGTCTGCGAATTTTCGATCCCACCATAGAAAAGCGTAGCGATATGTTCTTCTAATTCGCGGATCCCTTCATTTTTTAGCACCGAGGTCTTGAGGACTTCAGCTTTATCAACATATTGATATAACTCATTAAGATCGAGTTTTGGTTCAAGATCCATCTTATTCAAGACGATGATCCGTTTTTTATCTTGCGTCAATTGCAATAACTCGATATCTTCGGTAGTCAAAGGTTCACTGGCATTTAACAGCAATATCACCAGATCAGAGCGATCGAGCGCTTGGCGTGAACGCTCGACCCCGATCTTTTCGACCCTATCATCAGTTTCGCGGATCCCGGCTGTATCGACCAATTTCAATGGTACACCTAAAACGTTGACATATTCTTCGATCACATCTCGCGTCGTCCCAGCGATATCTGTCACGATCGCTTTATCTTCGTGTAACAAATGATTCAATAAGCTGGATTTGCCAACATTAGGCCGTCCCACTAAAGCAGTAGCTAGCCCTTCACGCAAGATCTTGCCTTGACGTGCTGTGACCAAAAGCTGTTCGATCTTAGCACAAACATCAAGCGCTTTTTCACGCAACAACTTAGAAGTCATCTCTTCAACATCATCATATTCAGGATAGTCAATGTTGACTTCGACTTGAGCCAATACATCCAAGATCTCTTGGCGTAAATTCTTGATCAACTGTGAAAGCTCGCCATCGAGTTGGTTCAACGCAGCTTTCATCGAGCGGTCGGTCTTAGCACGGATCAGATCCATCACTGATTCAGCTTGTGCCAAGTCGATTCGGCCATGCAAGAAGGCTCGCTTAGTAAATTCCCCCGGTTCAGCTAACCGCGCACCATTAGTCAATAAGACTTGTAAGATCTTATTAGTGGGCACGATCCCACCGTGGCAGTTGATCTCGACTGTATCTTCGCGAGTAAATGTCTTAGGTGCTCGCAACACAGAGACCATTACTTCATCGATTATTTCCCGGGTTTTAGGATCGATAAAATGACCATAATTGATCGTATGACTAGAAACTTTAGTCAGATCCTTACCTTTAAATACTTGATCAGCGATCGTCACGGCATCATCGCCACTCAAACGCACGATCGAGATCGCCCCTTCCCCAGGTGGGGTAGCGATCGCCGCGATCGTATCAAATTCAGTCACTGTATTTGCCATTATTTCCCTCCGTAAAATTTATCTTTAAGCATAAAAAAAGCGCCTACTCCACACAAAATAAACTTGTCCCCAAGACAAGCTTCTCATGTGGATAAAGCACTTTGACTACTTTATCAATTAAGATAAGAATGATTATCTATAATATAATGTTAAACTTTTGATTTGTCAATCAGAAAACATGGTGTTTTTAGTCTAGTTATTTGCTAGATATTCATCTAATTCTGCTAAATAAAAAGCCTTTTGCTGTTCACTGATCCAAGAAGCAGCAAATGAGTTCTTAGCCAAGGCCACGACTTGTTCTTTAGTTAAGTCATACTTTTGAGCTAACGCATAATAGTTATCACCAATATAGCCACCAAAATAGGCCGGATCATCAGAATGGAGCGAAACCTTAACGTCTTTTGCTAACAATTCGAGCACTTCTTTTCCCTTCATATCAGACGCAATAAAGTCGTTTGAAAGTGGACATGAAGTAAAACCAACACCTTGTTTAGCCGCAAATTCAACTAGATCTGGATCTTCAACAATATTAGTCCCGTGATCGATCCGTTCGACTCCGATAACTTCTAACAATTCACGAATATGCTCTAACGAGTTGACTTGATCAACATTGGCGTGAGCTGTAACGTGTAATCCATGCTCTTGGGCAGTACAAAACTGAGCTAAAAACTTCATCGGTGGGTTGTTATGTTCATCTGAATCAAGTCCGACCCCAATAAATTTATCCTTGTAAGGTAAGGCTGCAAGTAAAGTCTTGCGCGCTGATTCTCGGGATAGGTCACGCAAGAAACACATGATCAAACGAGCATCAATATTTAACGCCCGTGCATCGACAGTTGCGCGATATAACCCGTTGATGACTGTTTCAAATTTGACACCACGACTAGTATGCGCTTGAGGATCAAAGAAGATCTCAGTATGTCGCACATTATTTTTAGCAGCTTTTTTGAGGTAAGCCATTGCCAATTCATAGAAATCTTCTTCATGCACTAAAACTTCCATTGCTGGATAGTAGACCGCTAAAAATGACGCAAGATCATCATATTTTAAAGTTTCCTCTACTTCAGCGATCGTTTTTTGACCAATATCAATGTTATTCTTCTGAGCTAATTTGAGTTTTAGTTCGGGTTCTAAGGTTCCTTCGATATGCACATGTAATTCAGCTTTGGGTAAGTTATGCGTAAAATCACGGGTCACTTCAGTCATGCTAGATCCTCCATCGTTCGTTTTTTTGGTAATTTTTTCTAATACAATACCATCAACAGGCTAAAAGTCAACTAAATTCCGAATAAAAACAAACCAATCTCTCTCAGAACACAAAATGCATAGTCTGAGAAAGATCGGTTTAGCCATACGGCGCTGATCGCTTTGTTTGCTTTAATCAAATCTTATGTGGACTGAGCGCCCACTGACTTCAGCTAACCGTAATAATTCGTCTGTTGTCGGCAAAGCTTCACCCGCTTCGATCGTTTCTAAACGTTCCAAGCTAAAGCCTGCTTTATATGCAAAATGGGGTCGATCTAGCCCCATTTCTTGCCGTAATTTTCGTACTGCAAATTGATAATCTACCTGTAAATTGCGAACCCGGTAAGCTTGTTTTTGTTCAGGGGGCACTGCGACCATTTTAGCATTGAAATTAGTCTGGTGATCACCCTCCTTAGCCATAAAAGCTTGTAACTGGCACTTTTTTTGCGCTGCTTTGGCTAAGATCGCCTGTTTATCGGCAGCCATTTCGCGAATAAAATCAGCTACATTCGGTAAAGTGCCTACCATCAACTCATTTTTTCGTTTACCCACTGTATCACTTCATTTCCCTATTTTCACTTAATTATAGCAAAAATAACCCGGGAAATTGC
>NZ_BCVJ01000014.1 GCF_001591685.1 Ligilactobacillus murinus DSM 20452 = NBRC 14221
TCGGTTGATACAATCAACATCAATATTTTAACATATTGATAATTTCATGTCAACAACTTTTTTCATTTTTATCTCAGTCGTTTTTTGACGACTAGATAATTTTAACAAAAACCATTGAATGATGTCAACAATTTTTTATCTTATTTTTTCTACTGCAACAAATCAGCTTTTATATAATATCATGTATCACAAGTTAATGTCAACATAATTTTTAAATTATATTTTTTAACTGCTCTGTATCAGCAACTTTTATAGTATAGCAAGGAATACATTTAAGCGTCAAGGACTTTTTTTGATTTTCTATAAAAATTCTTTTGTACTTTCAACCATCAATTGTTTTCACCATTACAAAATTAACTAGACATACCCCTTTCCGCCAAACTTATTGCTTTTTAATAACAGTATAACCCCTTTGTTCAAAAAATGGATACGCAGTTAGTGATGCATGCGTTGTGATGCATTTACCACCTACACTTTCCAAGCGTTCACATAAAGTAGTTGCGACACCTTTTCTCAAATACCCCGGTAAAACAAATAAATGCCCGAGATACCCATGTTGATCTATCTCACCAAAACCAGCTATCTTTTCTGATTCAACTGCTACTAAACTATATTTTTTCGACAAACGCTGATGCCAAATCGCTGGCTCTGTATTACCATTTATCCAAGCATCTAGTTGTTCTTTTGAATAGTCTTTTGCATTAACAGTCTGTACTGTCGTATAAAACAACTCAGCGATCTGTTTTTGATCACCAAAGCGATATTCTCTGAACATAAATATTTTCTTTTTTACGCACAACAAAAAATGCTGCGACTATATAGCCACAGCATTAAATATCTTATTTTTAGTTATTTTCGATCGGACGCATCGTTGGGAACAACAAGACATCACGGATCGAAGGCGCATCTGTCAACAACATCACTAAACGATCGATCCCAATACCTAGACCACCTGTAGGAGGCATACCATATTCCATGGCTTCAATATAGTCTTCATCGATACCTTCAGCTTCATCGTTACCAGCTTGACGTTCTTCCACTTGTGCTTCAAAACGTTCACGTTGGTCGATCGGATCGTTTAATTCGGTAAAGGCATTCGCATATTCGCTACCCAAAATAAACAATTCAAAACGATCAGTGAAACGTGGATCTTTAACGTTCTTCTTAGCTAGCGGTGAGATCTCAACTGGATGACCGTAAACAAATGTTGGGTCAACGATCTTATCTTCACAGAATTGTTCGAAGAATTCGTTGATGATGTGGCCGACTTTCCAGTATTGTTCATAGTGAACACCATGTTCATCTGCTAAAGCCCGAGCTTGTTCTAAAGTCATTTCTTCCCAGAAATCAACACCTGTATATTCTTTGATGATATCGACCATGTGCACGCGTTTAAACGGCTTATCAAAATCAACATCTTTACCTTGATAATTCACGATGTTGTTATTTGACACTACTGAAGCAGCTGCTTTGAAGATACCTTCTGTTTCATCCATAACGTCTTCAAAATCAAAGTATGCCGCATAAGATTCAAGCATTGTAAATTCTGGGTTATGGCGGGTATCGATTCCTTCATTTCTAAAGACACGACCGATCTCATACACACGTTCCATCCCACCAACGATCAAACGCTTCAAGTGCAATTCTAGTGCGATCCGAAGATATAATTCGATATCTAAAGCATTGTGGTGAGTGATAAATGGACGTGCAGCAGCACCACCAGCTTGTGTATGTAACACTGGTGTTTCCACTTCTAAGAAGCCTTCGCCGTCTAAATAACGACGAATAGCTGAAATGATCCGGCTACGGTTTACAAAACGATCGTAACTTTCTTTGTTAGAGATCAGATCTAAGTAACGTTGACGATAGATCTGTTCTACATCTTGCAGACCATGCCACTTGTCTGGTAACGGACGCAAAGCTTTGGATAAGAAAGTCAATTCTGTCACTTTGATCGTCAATTCACCCATATCAGTCTTGATAACGTGACCCTTGATCCCTAAGAAATCACCCAGATCTGAGCGTTTGAAGATATGATACATATCTTCACCCACTTCATCTTTACGGATATAAAGTTGCATTCTGCCAGTACGGTCTTGTAGATCAGCAAAACCTACCTTACCTTTACCACGCTTAGCTACCATCCGTCCAGCGATCGTCGCTGTGATCTCCAAGCCATTTAATTCATCTTTATCCATTTCACCATACTTATCATGCAAGTCTTGGTTCATTGAATCACGTTCAAACCGATGACCAAAGGGATCGATACCTTCTGCGCGCAATTCTTGCATCTTTTCACGACGTACACGCAATTGGTCATTCATGTTTTGTTGGTTACCCATTTAAAAATCCTCGCCTTTCTTTAGAGTGTGAGAAAAGGGGGTGCCTTTTCGAACACGTTTCATCTTTACTATTTTTTAATTATAGCATACTCAAATGTCATAATTAACGCCGAATTGGTTGAGCGATCATGTCAGCCAAGAAATTATCAAAGATCGCTTGCATTTCTTGTTCTGTATCAGCCGAATTCAAAGCAGCTTTAGTCCTTGCTGAACGTGGGATCCCTTTAAGATAGTAGGCTGCTTGTGATCTAAACTCTTTTGGTCCCACGACTTCACCTTTAGCTTCAACTAAACGATGCAAATGCTCTTTAGCAACTGCGATCTTTTCAGCCGGTTTTGGTTCTTCTAATAATTCACCAGTCTCTAGGTAATGTGTCGTTTGCTTAACGATCCATGGATTACCTAAAGCTGCCCGCCCGATCATCACGGCGTCGGCTCCAACTTCATCTAGCATCGTCTTAGCATCTTGAGGCGTGCGGACATCCCCATTACCAATAAAGGGGATCTTTGTCAACTTGTTAGCTACTTCATGTAGCAACTCCCAATCGGCATGTCCTGAGTAAAGTTGTTTTCTTGTCCGACCATGCATCGCTAATGCACTAGCCCCAGCTTCTTGAGCGGCCAACGCATTTTCGACTGCTAAAATATGGTCCTCATCCCAACCAGTCCGCATTTTTACGGTAACTGGTTTTTCAACTGCTGATGAAACTGCTTTGACCATCTCATATACTTTATCAGGGTCAAGCAACCATCTTGCCCCAGCATCGGTCTTAGTGACCTTAGGCACCGGGCAACCCATATTGATATCAATAATATCAGTATTGGTGTTTTCAGCCACAAACTGGGCGGCTTCGACTAAAGTTTCCTTGCTTCCCCCAAAGATCTGCACACTTGCTGGATGTTCACTTGGATCGACAAATAACATCTCAAGTGTCTTTTTGTTGCGGAAATGGATCCCTTTATCTGAGATCATTTCACATACGACCATACCTGCACCAAATTCCTTACAGATCATCCGAAAGGCCACATTGGTCACCCCAGCCATTGGGGCTACCACAACTTGGTTTGGGATCGTGATATCTCCAATTTTCCATTCCATGGATCAATTTCACCTCATAAAATCATTCTTTACTTCGTTTGTAGATAATAGCACACTTTTATTTAAACGACTACTTTTCTTTTGCATTTTTTACGATCTCACGCAATTCAGCTTCGGAAAAATGGTATTTTCGATTGCAAAAATGACATAAAGCAGTTGCACCATGATCTTCTTTGATCATCTCTTCAATATCAGCTTCAGGTAAACTTGCCATTGCTTTTGCAAAACGGTCTTTGGAACAATCACATTTATACGCTACTGGTTTTTTATCCAAGATCTCAACATTTTCTTCATCAAATAATTTGACTAAAATATCTTCTGGAGTCAAGCCTTCACGCATCATTTCCGAAACTAGCGGTAGATCTTTTAAACGTTCTTCTAGTTTAGTCAAAACTTCATCCGTTGCTCCTGGCATAACTTGGATCAAAAAGCCTCCAGCTGTTTGGATAGTATTATCATCATTGACAAAAACTGACAATCCAACGGCTGATGGGATCTGTTCGGACTTAGCCAAGTAATACGTAAAATCTTCACCTAATTCACCCGAAACAAGCGGTACTTGTCCAGTAAATGGTTCTTTTAAGCCAAGATCTTTAGTAACTGATAGAAAACCTGTCGTTCCGACTGCACCTTTAACATCGATCTTGTGCTTATCATTCAATGGTAAATGGATATGAGGGTGTTGGACATAGCCTTTCACAGTCCCGTTAGCGTTACCATCAACGACGATCGCCCCCAATGGTCCATCCCCATTGATTTTCACTGTCATCTTGCCTTCACCCTTTAATGAAGCTTCCGATAACAGTAAAGTTGCAACTAAGGTGCGGCCTAAAGCTGCCGAAGCCGCACTCCAAGTATCGTGATATTCTTGTGCTTGACGAACCGTTTTGGTTGCATCGACCGCATACGCACGTAATTGCCCATCATAGGCTAAACTTTTAACTAAATAATCAGACATTTAATTCACCTATTCCTTTATATTTTTCAATAAACAAGGAGGAAGCAAGCGGGCGGCACATAGGCCAACTTACTTCCTCCTATTTAAAATTTATTCCACCACTCGCTCAAAGACTAATCTTTATCCGAGTCTGTGTCTTTTTTATCCTTTTTTGGATAGAAGACTGTGGTTTTATTTTTATCAGCAGTTGTAGCTTTTTCACTTGGGAAAGATGTTGTTTCATCAGCTACTTTACTTTCACGTTTAGCAGCTTCCTTACGTTCCAAAGCTTCTTTTGATTCTTCAAAAGTTGTAGCTGTTGCTTTTTCACTTGGGAACTCATCTTCATTTTGTGCAGGCATCTTACCTGTCTTATACAAGCTCAAAATTTGCTTTTCATCGAGGGTCTCGTATTCAAGCAAGGCTTTTGCAATGACTGCATGCTGTTCTTTATGCTCTTCGATGATCTTCTTAGCCAAAGCCATCCCTTCTTCAGATAAGCGTTTGACTTCTTCATCGATCGCATTAGCTGTATTGATCGAAAAGGCTGCTTGACCTGGAACAGCATCGCCAGCAAACATGCCACTTTGACCTTCATATTGGACAGGACCTAATTGATCGCTCATCCCGTATTCGGTCACCATTGCACGTGCCAATTGCGTTGCTTGTTGGAAGTCATTGGAAGCCCCCGAGGATTGTTGTCCAAAGATAAGCTCTTCCGCAGCACGTCCCCCCATCAAGCCAGCAATTTGTTCTTGCATGTCTTTTTTAGAAAGCAACATTTGATCTTCTTTTGGTAACATGATCGCATAACCACCGGCACGCCCACGTGGAACGATCGTAACTTTGTGAACGACCCGGGCATCGTTTAAGACCAGACCAACGATCGTATGCCCAGCTTCGTGATAAGCCACGGTCTCGCGTTCTTTCTTGCTGATGACGCGATCACGTTTGGCTGGACCTGCGATCACACGATCTTCAGCTTCATCGATATCTGAGGCATCGATCGCTTTTTTGTTACGCCGCGCAGCCAATAAAGCAGCTTCGTTGAGCAAGTTTTCAAGATCAGCCCCAACAAAGCCCGGTGTTTGCTTAGCGATCGTCTTAAGATCAACATCTTTTGCAAGTGGCTTGTTCTTAGCATGCACTTTTAAGATCGCTTCACGGCCCTTAACATCAGGGCGCCCAACTAAGATCTTACGGTCAAAACGTCCTGGACGAAGCAAGGCTGGGTCCAAAACATCAGAACGGTTCGTAGCAGCCATCACGATGACACCTTCATCACCTTCGAAACCATCCATTTCAACTAACAATTGGTTCAAGGTTTGTTCACGTTCATCGTGACCGCCCCCCATACCATTGCCACGACGACGACCGACAGCATCGATCTCATCGATAAAGATAATGGCTGGTGCACTCTTCTTGGCGTTTTCAAACAGATCACGCACACGACTAGCACCGACACCGACAAACATTTCCACAAAGTCAGAACCAGAGATCGAGAAGAATGGTACTCCTGCTTCACCTGCGACCGCTTTGGCTAACAAAGTCTTACCAGTTCCGGGAGGTCCTTCGAGTAACACACCTGATGGGATCCGTGCACCCAAAGAAAGGAATTTACGTGGATCACGCAAGAATTCAACTACTTCGACTAATTCTTGCTTTTCTTCTTCGGCCCCAGCTACATCAGAGAAGCGAACTTTGTTGTTCTTCTTTTCAACTGGCTTAGCTTTAGACTTACCAAAGCTCATCACCCCACGACCATTGCCACCGCCTTGGCCAGCTTGTCCCATCATCATGTAGAAGAAGAAGATAAAGAAGACAAGGGGCAAGACATAGATCAAGAGTTGGACCCAGATACTGCTGGATTCCTCCTCTTTAGCGCCATATTTGACTTTATTCTTAGTAGCATAGCTTTCGATCTGCTTAACTAAGGTATCATTGGTCAACACATTGGTCGTAAAGTTCGACACTTTAGTAGAGGTACCCGCAATACCGGTTAGACCACCAGTCTTTTCCACATTAGCTGGTTTTTTGTAGGTACCTGTAATGCGGTAGGTACTACCTGCTGGTTGCATTGTAAATTCTTTGACATTGTTTTTCTTCAATTCGGTAATGAATTGGCTTGATTGAATCTGTTGTGATTGAGCGCCGCCACGATTACCAACAAAGTAATAGAGCGCACCCATAATGCCAAGGAAGATCACAATGTAAAATAGACTATTCTTTACTAGCCCATTTTTGTTATTATTCATGGAGTTCCTCCTTTTAGGTAAATTTCATAAATTTTAAAGCTATCGAACCAATAATATCATATTTGACTAATATTGACTATTAATTGTTCTCGTAAACTTCTGGTTTCAAAATACCTACGTAAGGCAAGTTACGGTAATGTCCGATATAGTCTAGACCATAGCCGACCACGAATTCATTTGGCACTTCAAAACCAACATAATCTGGCACGACCGATTTCACCCGACGCTCAGGTTTATCTAATAAAGTACAGATCTTAACTGAAGCTGCCTTTCGATGCTTGAGCAATTCCACTAACCGTTCCAAAGTGCGACCGGTATCGATGATATCTTCGACGATCAAAATATGACGATCTTTGACCGAAACGTCTAAGTCCTTGATGATCTTAACTTCACCAGATGATTCAGTTGCATCACCATAGCTAGATACATCCATAAAATCAAGTTCACAGTATGTGTCGATCTCACGCACGATATCGGCCATAAATAAGATCGCACCCTTTAAAACGCAGATCACAAGCGGATTTTTATCCTTCATGTCGGCGGTGATCTGAGCCCCTAATTTTTGGGCAACTGCTTGAATATCTTCCTTGCTGTATAAAATTTCTTTGATGTCGTTATTCATCATCTTTTACCTCTCTTCGCAAAACTATTATGTAATGAATTTTAGCATTTACGAGCCGTGGTGACAAATCAGTTTTTTTCACTTTAACGATCCATAAAATGTTTCCATCCTTGGCTGCAACTAACCACAGACGCTCACGTTTAGTTTTCGCTATTTTTCGATCGATCAAGATCTGTTTTACTTTTTGGGTCCCGATCTTAGTTTTCATGCGATCACCTGGCCGCCGATGACGCAAAAGAAATGGCGCCTCATCTTCAGACACAGCTAAGATCTCATCACCTGGTCTTGGGCGGTAGGCATTTGAAAAAAAGAGCCCGACCTTTTCTGTATTAGAGATCCATTGCCACTCGCCTAATAATAGATATTGCTGAAAATTTAAATTTTCGCTCTTCAAAGGATGATCAGTGAGCCAGAAATGCTGGTATTCTTTGAGCAAAAAATATCCTTGTCCCAGATCGAGTTGTCCTTGTGGCTTAGTGGTGTTATTTAGCAAACGGTTGGCTTGAGCTACTTTTTTTTCCGATAATTCTAACTTATGCTGCCGAAAAAGTTGGCGTAAAAGCTGATTTTGCCATGGCAAAGTCAACGCTTGCCATTGCTCTAAGGCATAACTACCATCATATTGCTGTAATTTAGCTAATTTTTCTTTACTCGTTTCATTGGCTAAAGTAAGAACTTCACTTAACTGCGCAGCATAATTTTCCACATGCGCTAAAAATTGCGGATTTTCTTGCTTTAATTGCGGGATAACATGATGTCGCAAGCGATTTCTCAAGTAATCATCTTGTTCATTAGTCTCATCTTCAAAATAAGTGATGTTTTGTTCTTGGACCAGATGTAACAATTGAGCTTTGGTAAAGCCCAACAAAGGACGCAGCAACTCAGCATGAGCTCCAAATTTACGTCTACGCTTGATCCCTGTCAATTGTACTAGGTCGCCCCCACGCAATAACTTCATCAAAAAGGTCTCAGCTTGATCATCACTGTGATGTGCCGTCAATAAGTACTTGATCTGTTGTTTTTTTAGTACTGTTTCAAAAAATTCATACCGCATTTTGCGGGCTTTTTCTTCCAACCCTGTTTGGGGATGGTCAGCTACAGCCCAAGTCTTTGTAAAAAGCGGATACCCTTTTTCTTGGCAATATCGCTGAATAAATTCTGTCTCAGTCTTACTTTGGTCGCGTAATTGATGATCGACATACGCCACATTGATCTGCGGACGTATTGCTACTGGCAAATGTGCTAACAGCCATAACAATGCCATCGAATCCGCCCCAGTCGAGACCGCCACTAAGACCTTTTCTTTAGCTGCGAGCTTTAAATTTTGCCACTGTAGGTCAAACTGCTGTTTTATTGCTTGCATAAAATGTCTCCCTTAAAGAACTAAAGGACCGTGACAAAATGCCACAGTCCTTTTATATATTAGCTACGGCGTCCACCACGGCCACCGCGCTTACCTTCCGTATTTCGTTTCAAAGAGGTCAAGCGTTCATCGCTTTCTTTTAAGAAACCAGCCAATAAAGAGTCGAAGTCTTTCTTTTTGTTTTCAGTTTTGCGAGGTGCAAAGGAACGTCCCTTACCCGCATTACTGTTATTTTTGTGATCATTTCCCTTACCATTGTTCCGGAAGTCGCCTTCACGTTGGTTGCGCTCTTCTTTGGTATCTTTCCCAAAATCTTTTTGAACATTGTCGCTTGCTTTTCTGATCGACAAACTGATCTTGCCATCTTCACCGACTGAAAGCACTTTGACTGTTACTTTATCCCCTACTGTCAACACATCATGGATATCCTTGACAAAATTATTTGAAACTTCACTGATATGCACCAAGCCAGTTTTTTTATCCCCTAAATCCACAAAAGCACCAAAATTAGTGATCCCTGATACTTTGCCGTTGACTTTTTCTCCGACTTCAATTGACATAAAAAAATTTTTCCTCCTAGAAAGTTCTAATAAAACACACCTAAGTATATCATGATACTAGTAGTTTAACCAAAAAAATTTATTTTTCTGAATTTAAGACACTTTTTGCCTTATCATCAGGCAAATTATAGATCATTTCATTGTCACGAGAATAATAATATTTCTCACGGATCAGCTTCTCTAAATATTCATCGTCATTCAACTGCTTTACCCGCAGTTTCAAGCTAGCATTGTCTTTTTTTACCTTATCAAGCTTTTTTTGAGCCGTTGTCGTCTGTTGCTTGACCGTATGTGCTTGCCACAAGTTACGTCCGACTTGAACTAAACACCCAACGGTCACGACCACTGCGATCACGGCAAATAAACGCATTATAACTTTGTGTTGCAGATAACGCCGATTTTTGGCGACCATACGCTTTTTAGCAGCTGTTTTTTCCCGATAAAAATCATTATCCATGACTTTGATCTTTTGCTTATCTTCTTTCATCAGTTAGACCTCACCAAATCATCCAAAACCGTTACATATTTACGAAGATTATAACAAACTTGGTGATAAAGATTCAATTTAGAGCCTAAAATCTTCCTTATATTCTTCACTGATGATCTCGTACATGCCTTTAGCCTCATCTTTTTTGGTCGTATCCTTTAATTCCAAAACTTTCAAAGTCAACGTTTTATTTCCAAAATTGATCACTAAAGTATCACCTGTTACAACATCACTAGCGGATTTAGCAACTTTGTCATTGATCGTGATCCGGCCTTGGTCAGCGATCTGTTTTGCCACACTGCGCCGTTTGATCACACGTGAAACTTTTAAATATTTATCTAATCTCATAAGATTCCCTCTTTTCTGATAATTTTTTGCCAAACTTTCAAGATCTTTTTGCCCCCTGGTAACATGAGCCATTCGCGAACACTAAATAATTTAAACGCTAAGGCACACCCTAAAAAGACCAATGTACCTAAAAAAGCCCCTCCAAGTGACATGACGAGCGTATCGCTCCGCTCATTTCCGATAAAATGCATATAGCTCATGGTAAATATCCGTACACTGAAAAGCATCACTGTGATCGCTAAGCCTAATTTGATCCAAAAATGCCCTTCGTTGAACAGCCCCTTGACGATCTCAGGACTAAACAGCAGGATAAAGACTAGCGCAAAGATCAAGCTAAGGACGGTCGCAACACTGGCTCCCATGATATTTATCCGTCCGACCAACCAGATATTTAGTATAAATTTTAGAACTAAAGCTCCCAGCAGACCGACCACCGTGATCAAAAATTGATTCAAACTTTGCAAGATCGAATTATAAGTTCCGATCAAAGTGATAAAGATCACGCTGCCTACATAAACTGCCAATTCAGCACTCAAATTAGCATCTCCAAATAACAAAGTGTTGATCTGTGGCATCAAAACGACCATCCCAAAGCAAGCTGCTACCGAGATCGCCGCACTGACACGCAACATAACTTGCGCGATCCGCCGAAATTCGGCGTATTTACGCTTTTGCAACGCTTGACTCAATGTCGGCAAAAGCGTTGAAGAAAAACCGATCGCAAGGACCATACCTAACTGTAGCAATGGTTGCGCGCGATCATAGATACCTTTTAGATCCTTAGCTACAGCTGCGGGGATCCCGTTGTGCAGTAAGCCACGGACAAGCGTAAAAGAATCGATCAACTGCAACAAGACCATCGTTGAAGCAAACAAACAGATGATCAAGCCATCGCTAAAGAGTTTTTCGATCAGATACAGATAACTGAATTTAGGCGCCGACGTTTTTTTGAAAAACTTTTTAGCATAAAATTTGATAAAACTCAAACAGGCAACTACTGCTCCCGCACTAGAGGCCAACATCGCAACGGCTCCCATCTGATATAAGGACCAGTCAAAAAGCGTAAAAGCCCATGCCGCTAAGATGATCATCCCGACTCGCATGAATTGCTCAGTCACCTGTGAAATAGCAGTTGGAATCATATCAAACGTCCCTTGATAATATCCTCGCCCGACTGCCAAAATTGGCATGAACAAAAACATCCAAGCCACACTTTTGATCAAAACTACCAGCTGTGGATCGCCCATCAAAAGTGCAATAAATGGAGCAAATACCCGCAATCCGACAAAAATCGCACCCGAAAAAACACACAAGATCAAAAATATCTGTTGAACTAAGCGCAATTTGGTCGCTTCATCGCGTTGTTCGGCAACTAATTTAGAAATGTAAACTGGAAAACCGGTCAAGGCAAAAGCAACGCCGATCCCATAGATCGGATAGACCTGCTGATAGACATAAAAACCAGTATTACCAACAATATTTTCAAAAGGGATCCGATAGACCGCACTTAAGATCTTAGCGATCAAAGATGCGATCGAAAGGATCAAAGCCCCTTTCATCGTCTTTTTGACTTGTTCATTTTTCATCTACAGTCCCCTCGATCTGTGGTATGTTGTTGATCTCAGCCATTAAATTAAAACATAATTTTTGTAACTTAGCCAAAAGTTCTGAGCGCTGTGCTGGTTGCAAGGTCAACTTGATAGCAGTCTTTTTGGCGGTCGTTTCAAAGGTCGCATCTAAGCCAGCTGCATCCAAGGCTTTGAGCATCATCGGTGCATTGAATTTTTTCACCCCTACAGGCGCAAGATCCAAGGTGAGCTTATACGCACTAGTTTGGGTGATATTGGCTAACAATGCATGATCAGCATATAATTTCAACAACCCAATTTCTAGTAAATTAGCTACTTCAACTGGATATTCACCGAAACGATCAATGAGGTCTTCTTTGATCTCTTCATATTGTTCTTTATTTTCCAATTGGTGGATCCGCTTATAAAGCTCGATCTTTTGGCGTGGATCTTCGATGTAACTTTGGGGTAGATAAGCTTCTAATGACAGATCGATCTGACAATCAGTGTGCAACTTAGGCTTAAGGCCACGTTTCTTGGCGACTGCTTCATTTAACATCTGCGTGTACAGCTCATAGCCGACCGAATCGATAAAGCCATGTTGTTGTTTCCCTAATAGGTTACCCGCCCCTCGGATCGAGAGGTCACGCATCGCGATCTTAAAGCCTGAACCTAATTCGGTAAAATCTTTGATCGCTTCAAGGCGTTTTTCGCTCACTTCCGTTAAAACTTTATCAGGTTCGTACATAAAGTAAGCATAAGCCACACGATTCGATCGTCCGACCCGGCCACGTAATTGATAAAGCTGAGCTAGGCCCATCCGATCAGCATTTTCCACAAATAGCGTATTGGCATTGGGGATGTCGACTCCAGTTTCGATGATCGTCGTCGTCACTAACACATCGTATTGGCCTGCGATAAAGTCCATCAAGATCCCTTCTAACTGGGTCTCCGTCATTTGCCCGTGGATATAAGCGATCTTGGCTTCGGGCACTAAGCTCTGTAACTCGTTGACCTTTTTTTCAATATCATCGACTCGATTGTGCAAGAAAAACACTTGCCCACCGCGTGCCAGCTCACGTTTGATCCCATCCACGATCACCCCGTAATTTTGTTCCATCACATAGGTCTGGATCGGATAACGATTCATCGGTGCGGTCTCGATCACTGAGAGATCGCGCACACCTAACATCGACATATTTAGCGTCCGCGGGATCGGAGTAGCTGTTAGTGTCAAAACATCGACAGTTGACTTGAGTTCTTTTAACCGCTCTTTATGTTTGACCCCGAAGCGTTGTTCTTCATCAATGATCAACAAGCCTAGATCAGCAAATTTAACGTCTTTAGACAACAAACGATGGGTCCCAACAACAGCATCGCATTCACCACTTTTTAGCTTAGCCAAAGTTTCATCGACTTGTTTTTTGGTGCTAAAACGCGATAAGACACCGATGTTGACCGGAAAACCTTCAAAGCGCGCTTGCATCGTTTCAAAATGCTGTTGTGCCAAAACGGTCGTCGGAGCTAAAAAAGCAACTTGTTTTCCGTCTTCGATCGCCTTAAAAGCTGCTCGTAAAGCAACTTCAGTCTTACCATATCCCACATCCCCGATCAACAAACGATCCATCGGGCGTTCTTTTTGCATATCGGCTTTGATCTCTTTTGCGCTCCGCAACTGATCAGGTGTTTCTGAAAAAGGAAAGGCGGCTTCAAATTCGCGTTGATAACTATCATCTGGTGGAAAGGCATGGCCCTTATTAGATTCACGTTTTGCATACAATTCGACCAGTTCATCGGCAATGTCTTCGATCTTAGCGGCAACTTTGCTCTTGGTCTTGGCCCATTTGTTACTACCTAATTTGTTGATCTTTGGGGTCTTACCTTCAGCTGACACATATTTTTGGATCCGATCGAGCTGGGAAACCGGGATAAAAAGTTGCGCATCCTCTTGATAAACGATCGTCATATAGTCTTGGTGTTTCCCACCGACTTCTAAAGTTTGCATTCCCATGAAACGCCCGATCCCATGGTTGACGTGAACGATATAATCGCCTTTCTTCAAGTCAGTATAGCTCTTCAAACGTTCCGCATTGCTCATCGTTTGGCGTTTAGGCTGTTTGCGCGAACGTTTAGCAAAGAGTTCTTGTTCGGTCAAAACGACTAATTTTAATTCAGGCAATTCAAAACCACTATTCAACTGACCTAAAGCGATCTGCACTTGACCAGTCTGGATGTCAGCGACTGTTCCTAATAAAGAAGTGATCCCAAAATCGGCTAACGTCTGCTGGAGCTTTGCTTGACGTTCCTTAGTCCCGACCAGCAAGACAACGGTTTGGCCACTTTCTTTCCAACGGAGTGCTTCAGCTTTTAGCAGTGGCATTTGACCAAAGAATTGTTGGACCATGCGGGCTTTGATATCTAAATGCCGCACAAAACGCATCCGGCCCATCCCTTTAGGAAAGGCGGCTAAAAAGGTTTTAGGCTGTTTGAGCTTTTTTTCTAAATAACTCAATTCGTGTCCTAAAACAGCATTAGCAAGTAATTGCTGTTTTTCCAACTGCTCAACGATCCAATTTTGCTCTTCTTGAACTAGTTTTTTTTCTTTTTCACGTAAACGAGGGTAATCATCAAAAAACACTTCACCATTTGTGGCTAAATAATCAAATAAACTTAACTTTTCAGGATAGATGTATTCGACTAAGCTCAGATCTTTAGCACTCAATTCCCCCTTTAAAAAAGCATCGATCTTGGCTGAAAAATTCTTATCCAGTTGTTCTTTTGTTTCTTTAGATAAATTAGTAGAGGCTTTTTTAACAGCTTTATCTAAAGCTGACGCTGCTTTTTCCAAACGTTCCTTATCAAAAATAAGGTCAGTCGCTGGTAAGATCTGCACTTGTTCAATGTTTTTCAAACTACGCTGATCGGCCACATCAAAAGTCCGCAACGAATCTAACTGGGTATCAAAAAAATCGGCCCGAAGCGGATCTGACATATCTAAAGGAAAAATATCTAAGATCGATCCTCGTAGTGCAAAGTCGCCTGGCCGTTCAACTTGCTTTTGACGCGTATAACCCATTTGGCCTAACAACTGCACCAGGTCTGCTAATTCATAGTCTTGGCCAACGACCAACTTTAACTGACTCTTTTGCCAAAGTTCAACTGGGGGTAAAAAGCGCCGTAACCCTGACATCGAAGTCACGATCAGCTTTTTTTCCTGCTTGGCTAAAGCTTCCAGTGCTAAAACACGTTGCGCTTTAAATTCAGGTGAACTCGTTGCCATTTCTGATGCTAGCATCTCTTCGACTGGAAACAACAAGACATCAGCTGGATCTAAGAGGTTTTCAAGATCATCGGCTAACTGTTGGGCTCGATACAAGTCATCACATACGATCAACTTTGGACCTGCATTTTCTAGGAACAACTCAGCTAAAAAAAGCGTCTTGGCCGAGCCAGTCAGCCCTGTGATCAAATGACGTCCTGCTTCTTTTTGTGACCATTCTTTGACTTCTGGAAGGCTATGAAAAGCTTCCTTTAGTTTCATCTTCATGGTGTATCCTTTCTTACTTGTTACGGTTGAATTTATTCATCACTTGCGCAAAATCATCAGTCTTGACCCACTCTTCTAACGCTGCTACTGCATCAGCTGCTCCTAGATCAAAATTTTTTCGTTGTTCTGGAGTGAAGCGGCCTAAGACCCAATCAACGACTTTAGTTTGTTTAGGATGATCGATCCCCACACGTAAGCGGTCGAATTGTTGAGTACCTAAATGAGCGATCAGACTCTTGATCCCGTTATGCCCACCAGCTGAACCCTTTTGGCGCAACCGTAACCGACCACAATCAAGATCCATATCATCATAAACGATGATCACATCATCAAGGTCTAAGTCATAATAATCTACGATCTGGCGAACTGCGCGTCCCGATTCATTCATATAGGTAGTCGGTTTAGCCAATAAGACTTTTTGGCCCCCGACCATACCGTCAGCTAGTTGCGCATCAAATTTTTCCTTATTGAAGGAAAGGCCATTCGCATCTGCAAAGCGATCAACGATCATAAAGCCTGTATTATGACGGGTATTTTCATATTGACGACCAATATTACCTAATCCTACGATCAATTTCATCTTTAAATTCAAAACCTTTCACATATAAAAAAATTTACATTACCAAAAAAAATGCACACTGTTTAAACCGTACTTAGGCACAGTTAAGCGTACATCTAGCATGGAAGCGCCTAAAAAGACGCTTCCAACAATTGATTTAATTTCACTAAGTATACCACACTTTGCGATTTCTACTGAAAAAAACTTACAAACTCTTGAAATCTTTGCGCCATTTACTGAAAAACGTGTTATACTTATGGAGTATCAATTAAGTTACTTAAGAAAGGATGAATTACTGTGTCAAAAACACAAAATCATCAAAAAGTTATTTTAGTCGGTGACGGTGCTGTTGGTTCTAGCTATGCTTACGCTATGGCTTTACAAGGTATCGCTGAAGAATTTGGTATCGTGGATGTTGTTAAAGAACGTACAGAAGGTGACGCTCTTGACTTGATCGATGCTACAGGTTACACATATCCTAAGAAGATCTACTCTGCAGAATACTCTGACTGCAAAGATGCAGACTTAGTTGTTATCACTGCAGGTGCTCCTCAAAAGCCTGGTGAAACTCGCCTTGACCTTGTTAACAAGAACTTACGCATCTTGTCTTCTATCGTTAAGCCTATCGTTGATTCTGGCTTCCAAGGTGTCTTCTTAGTTGCTGCTAACCCAGTTGATATCTTGACATACGCTACATGGAAGTTCTCTGGCTTCCCAACAGAACGCGTTTTAGGTTCAGGTACATCCTTGGATACAGCACGTCTTCGTGTTGCTATGGCTGACCTTACAGGTATCAAAGACCCACGTTCTATGCACGCATACATCATGGGTGAACACGGTGACTCCGAATTTGCTGCTTACTCATCAGCAACGATCGGTGGGGTTCCATTCTTAGAATGGGCTAAAGCTAACAACGTTTCCCAAGAAACACTTGATAAGATGGAAGACGATGTCCGCAACAAAGCTTACGAGATCATCAACCGCAAAGGTGCTACATTCTACGGTGTTGCTGCTGCGCTTGCTCGTATCTCAAAAGCTATCTTACGTGACGAAGATACAGTCTTACCTGTTTCAGCTTACTTAGATGGCCAATATGGCTTGAATGATATCTACATCGGTACACCAGCCGTTGTTAATGCTGAAGGTATCAAGCAAGTTGTTGAAGTTCCTTTGAACGAAAAAGAATTGAAACACATGCAAGAATCTGCTAAGACTTTGAAAGAAGTTCTTACAAACGGCTTGAAGAGTTTAGAAGACTAATCTCTTTTATTCCTAAACAGTCAGGGTTTGACCTTGACTGTTTTTTTATATACTCAATAAACTGTGGTAAACTAAGACTAGAAAGGTGGGCGTGCAAATGTTTAATACTCAAATAAATGCTGATGTCCCGATCAATGAAGGCTCGGGTCAGATCGTCACGGAATTACCTTTTGTTCCCCATAAAGGTGACTTTATCATGGTCGGCGATGAACAAACGCAATGGGAAGTTGTCAGCAGCACCTTTATCGTGCATGATAAGTTCCATCCTAAAAAAGATTTTGTCGATCTCGTCGTGAAAGTAAAACAAGTTTGATTTTTTTGAGGCTGGTCTTGACCAGCCTTTTTGCTTGAACTTGAACATTTTGCAAAATTTTGTACATTTATTCAATTTTTAACTTCCATTATTTGTTTTTTGTGTTATTATGTATTAGGATATTATGAAAACAAAATGAAAGCCGAGGAGCTATTTATGCTACTGAAAACATTGATCAAGCCTAAAAAAGATCTCGTTACAGTTAAAGAAGATATCACACTGGAAGAAGCCTTAACAGTGCTCGAAGATTCCGGTTATCGTTGTGTACCGATCTTGGATGAAACTGGTAAGATCTTCCGGGGAAATATCTATAAGATGCATATTTACCGCCACAAATCTCGTGGAGGTGATATGAGCCTACCCGTGACCCATTTGTTAAAGAATGCTAACAAGTTCATCCCAATTGATTCAGCCTTCTTTAATGTATTTTTCTCGATCAAAGACCTTCCATATATTACGGTTTTAGATGAAAATAATTTCTTCTATGGTATCTTGACCCATACGCGTTTGTTAGATATGTTGACCCAGTCTTGGAATTTCAATGTCGGTAGCTATGTTTTGACCGTTGTCTCCTCAGGTGAACGCGGTGATCTAGTCGATATGGCTAAGATCATCACCAAATACACTTCGATCGCAAGCTGTATCACACTTGATGTGCAACAAGGCGAATTAGTCCGCCGTACACTATTTACCCTCCCATCTGACGTTTCACATGAGAAATTAGAACGGATCGTGGCGAGTTTAGAGCGTAAGAATTTCAAAGTTCCTGAGATCGAAGACTTACAAGCTTAACACCTATCCCCCTACTTATCATCAAGTGGGGGGATATTTCTTATCGCTAAAGTTATGTAACAACTTCCAGTGAGTATGTTAAAATGTTTATAACTATACCTCTTAACGAAAGGAATGAGCCATATTGGCCGAAAAACTTTATACGACTCAAGAGCTTGCCGATAATATCGGTGTCAGTCGGTCAACGATCTACCGCTTTTTAAAAGTCAATCAGATCCAACCAGTTGAAATAAATGGACGCTCTAAACTTTACAGCAAAGACACCTTAAAACAAGCAAGGCGCGAATTACTTTTACCAAGTACTAACAAAAAAACTACCCTTGCAACTGAAGCTAAACACCTTGATCAATTACAACAGCAGCTCGAATTGATCAACGAACAGTTACGGGAAAAAGACCGCCAGATCGCAGAGTTACACCAACTGATCGATCATCAACAAAAATTGACCCTTTCTGCCACTAAACAGTTAAATGATCTGTTAGCCTTACAAGAGACCGATCCGGATGCCATCAAGATCGCGGCGGCTGAAGTTCAACGCCAATTGCCCGAAAATAGCCAAGCCCAACAGATCTTATATCCGACCCAAGGTGTCAGCTATAAAACGACTAATGCGATCAGCACTGAAGAAAAAAAACCTAAAAAACGCGGCTTCTTTAGCTGGTTTAGACGAAACAAGCGCAGTTAGTCATGAAACAAAAGAAAACTTTTTTAGCACTTATCGCTTCATTTAATCTTGCTGCTAACTACGCTCATCCGATCACCCCTGCTTATTTCAAGCTCCTCGGACTCGATAGTGCCATGTTTGGCTATGCGTTTTCCGTGATGTCTTTGGGGATGTTTCTTGGCTCACCTTTCTTTGGAAAATTAGCTGAGAGTTTTCGATCTAAAGTCTTGATGGCTTGGGGATGCTTAGGTTACGCATTAGCCCAAGTCCTCTTTGCGATCGGACACACCCCAGCACTCATCTTATGGGGGCGCTTATTGGCGGGCTTTGCCTGTGGAGCATTTTTTGTTGGGGCCTTGAATTATATCGCCAATACCTCCACTACTAAAGAACGGGGAGCAAACTTGACTTTAAATGCTGCCGTTCAAACCGTTTTTGGCGCTTTGGGCTACTTTGTCGGTGGAATACTTGGGACATATGATCTTTATTGGGCTTTTGCGCTACAGATCGGGCAACTTTTTTTCACAGGTATTGCCTTTTATCTACTCTTAGGTTCAGATCTTATTGTCCAAAAAGCCCCAGATATCAAAGAAGCGGTCCGCAGTTTGAACTTTTTTAGTAGCTTTCAAACTAAGGATGATCAGTTCTCACAGTCACTTTGGATCTTATTAGGCGTTTCAGCTCTGACCTTTTTAGGCTATACTTCTTTTGATCAAAGTTTCAACTATTACTTAAAAGACGTCTTTGATCTTGCAACGAGCTATAATGGTAGCTTTAAAGGAGCGGTCGGCTTGATCTCACTTATAGCTACGATGACGTTAGGAATGTATTTGGTCAAACAAACTGATCTCAACAAAAGTACGACTTATATTTTGTTCATCTGTGCTTTCTTTATGGGAGCAGTTTGTTTGGCACCCGGGTTGGCCAGCTTTTTTGCCTTAAATTTGATCTTTTACGGTTTTTATGCGATCAGCGTGCCGATGGTCCAAGATCTGATCACCAAACAAGCTACGCCAACAACACAAGGGACTGTTCTTGGCTTTTACCAAGCTTCACAATCATTTGGTCGGATCATCGGGGCCTTTGTCGCTGGGCTTTTATATGATGTCAATGTTTTAGGCCCATTTATTCTAGGTAGTCTTGCTTTTCTAATTGCAGCTATCGGTGTTAAAATATATCAAAAATAGCAGTATGTCCATGGCTGGGCACACTGCTATCTTATTATCAAGAGGTGTTATTATGATCCGTGAAATCAATCACGACCCTAAATTCTTAAGTCAAAAAGCTGTTTTAGCTACTCCAAAAGACGATCAGATCGTCACTGACTTGCTCGATACTTTGCAAGCTAATCAAGCCCGGTGTGTTGGGATGGCAGCCAACATGATCGGCGAAAATAAGCAGATCATCGTCTGTCAGATGGGACCACTCGCTTTTCCCATGTTAAATCCTAAGATCATCAAAAAAGCGCGCCCTTATAAAACAACAGAAGGCTGTCTTTCACTTAAAACGACAACAGAAACGACACGCTATGATCTGATCACAGTCCAATACTTTGATCGGACCTTTACCAAACAAAAACAAGAATTCCAAGGCTTCATCGCACAGATCATTCAACATGAGATCGATCATCTAAATGGGATCTTGATCTAGTTTTGGCTTAGTCTTTAGCTGAAAAGATCGGAAATTCATTTGAATCACCATTTGCTCCCATTGTTATAGCTAACTTTAATTTAGGTTTTGAAGCTTAAAATGTTAAATACTTAGTCTATACGCTACCTATCTTTGTATACTAGAAAGGAAATTCACATATGATCACGATCGGTGCTACTACTTGGAGCGAACATAAGGCTTTGATCACAGAAGCCCGCCCTGTCACACTAGCAGAGTATGCGGCAAATTTTCCGGTTGTTGAAGTCGATACTTTCTTCTATGGGATCCCTCGGATAAGTACCGTTAAAAATTGGCAAGCTCAAGTCCCACCAGCATTTCATTTTGTTGTTAAAGCTCATCGGTCGATGACAGGTCATAGCGATAAAAAAGCTAATTTGGCCGAATTAAAAGAGACTTTTGCCAACTTCAAGCTTGCGGTAGGACCACTGGTGGAGACTGGTCAATTAAAAACCGTCTTATTTCAATTTCCACCATATTTTATCCCCACCAAAAAAAGCATCAACTATCTGCGTCAGATCAGAGCCTGGTTGCCCGCGCTACCGCTGTGCTTAGAATTTCGCAATCAAGCTTGGTATCAGCCTAACACGCTCCAGTCATTAGTCGCTTTTTGTCGCCAAGAGCGCTTTACTTTAACAGCAGCCGATGAACCACATCAAACTGAGGCTTCTGTGCCATTTTATCCAGTGGTAACGACGCCTGATCTGATGTTTTGGCGTTTACACGGTCGTAACCAACAAGGCTGGCTCAAAAAAGGCCCCAATTGGCGCAAAGAGCGAACTCTTTATCGCTACGATCACGCTGAACTTGAACAGTTCAAGCAAACTCTGGTCGGCCTGCAAAATGATGTCAAAGAGATCTGCATCATCTTTAACAATAATTCCGCAGGCGATGCAGTCCCTAACGCGCTCACCTTAAAGGAGCTATTGGGGATCGACTTTGATGGGCTAGGACCACCACCACCGACTCAACTGAATCTGATCTAACTAAAAAAGATAGCCCCAACAAGGCTATCTTTTTTGGCATTTAACGTAATGTAAGTCTACGATCCCGTTATAAGTCTTTGTTTGAAGTAATTTTAATTTTTGTGATGGTGCTACTTGATCGAATAGCATGATCCCATCCCCCAAAACGATCGCATGATAGACAGATAATACTCGTCGATCAGATCACTTTGCAGTGCTTGTTTGACTAAATTAGCCCCGCCACTTGACCGCCTAACCAGTCAACACTTCCATTCTTATCTGCGATATATCCATCTAAACTTTGTGCAATAAATAAACTAACTTTGCACAATTTAGCATTCCCCATTCTTTCACTCTATCTAAATGTGTTTTCAAAAGCAGCGCCTAGTGGATAAGGTGCCCCTGCCCTGATGCTAAATTCTCATCACGGCTGGGAAAACTTATCCATACGGCGCTGTTCGCTTTTGCTCACACTCTATCTAAACGTGCTCCCAAAAGCAACGCCTAGTGGATAAGGTGCCCCTGCCCTGATGCTAAATTCTCATCACGGCTGGGGCACCTTATCCATACGGCGCTGTTCGCTTTTGCTCACACTCTATCTAAATATATCTTCTTTAGATCGGCTACCTGTGATTTGGTCAAGGCTAATTCGTTGTGTAAATAATTTTCTAACGAACCATATTCACGCTGCATCACGCGCAGCGCCGTTTCTAAATATGTCTCATTGACCGAGCCTAGTGCACGAAGATTAGTCAAATAGATCTCTTGACCTGTCTTTGGTAATTGGCGCTTGGCTAATTGCTTTGCTTGCCAAGGGGCTAAATACTTGTTTGAAGCTAAGTAATCACGCCTGATCGTTGCTTCATCGACCCCTAGTGCCGTTAAAAGATAGACCGCCCCCATTCCTGTACGGTCCTTTCCCGCTGAACAATGGAAAAGCACCGAGCGACCTTCATCACTATTTTCTAACAAGACATCAAAGAAATGCCGATACGCTTTCTTTGCACTATCAGCCAATACGATATCATGGTAAGCTCGTAACATATTGTTGAACCCAGCTTGAGGATCAGTGAAAAATTGCTTTGCTCGCTGATCTTTAGCTGTACTCTTAGTCTCATCTTCTGGAAATACCGGTGCAAAATGGTAAGTTGCACCAGTTGGCACTTTATCTGGTGCATTTTCTTGTTCTTCTGATGAACGGAAGTCTACATCATGACGCAAACCATACTCCGCTAAAAAATTCACATCTTTAGGCGATAAATTACCTAAAGATGCAGCGCGGATCACCTTATTTGCCTTTATCTGACGTCCATCTTTAGTCCGATAGCCACCCAGATCTCTAAAATTAACGCCCTGCTCTAGTGGTAATAAAACTGGCATGCTCTCACCTTCCTAATTGTCTTTACTGCCACTATACTTTTGTTTTTGTTTTATTTCAATCTTTGTGCCTTTTTTCTCGTTCCTTGCGCAAAACTTCTAACACCCACCGCATCGAGTAGCCATAACGTCGTGCTAACTCACTTGCATTTTCACCGTTGTACTCAGCGACGATCTTTTGCGCCACTTTTTTAGGATCATAGAGTCGCATCGGAAACGTATATGATAACCCCCGGTAGGTTTCATGGAGCTTATAGGCATTCTCCAACCCGATCAGGTCGGCTAACTCCTGATAAAATTCATTTAATAATTCTTTGTCTACTTCATCTGTCATTTTGTTATCCTCACTTTATTTTTCCTTGCAAATTACACGATAGTTTTCATTTGACATCTTCTATTATCTAGGGTTACATAGACATATATTGTCATTTAAAAAAGAAGGTGTTTTTTATGTCATCTAGCGCAACTCGCTTACTAGATATCTATCACAAATTGCTCAATGGAGCCGCGATCACCAAAGAAGAATTTGCCCAAAAATATGAAGTCGCTCCCCGCACGATCCAGCGTGATTTAGCCGATATCCGACTCTTCTTAGAAGAATACCGCCCTGATGCAAAACTACAATACAATCGCAGTACTAAAAGCTCTTATCTAGTAGGGCAAAATAATACATTGGGCAAAGCTGAGACCTTGGCCTTATGTAAGATCCTCCTTGCCAGCCGTGCTTTTACGAAAAAAGAAACTGATCATCTTTTAGGAGCTCTAAACGATAACTTGCCCCCAGCTGAACAAAAAGAATTGAACTGGATCATCAAAAATGAGCAGAGTAATTATGTCGAACTCCAACATACCAAAGCACTACTTCAGATATTGTGGGAATTTTCCAACTATATCGTTAAACATCAGCTCTTAAACATTGTATATACTAGACAAGATAAAAAACAAGTAACACACACTATTCTGCCAAAAGCGATAATTTTTTCAGATTATTACTTTTACGTTGTTTCATACAGCCAAAATGCCGAGCAAGATCTCTTTTTCCGTCTAGATCGGATCATCGACTACACTCCGCTCGATAAAAAAGCGGGGCACTCACAAAATTTACGCTATGAAGATGGAAAATTACGCCAAAACATCCAATTCATGACCCCAGGCGATCTGCTAACGATCACTTTTGAATTCTCTGGGACCGTCGAAGCAGCCTTAGATCGTTTTCCTAACTCCAAAGTTATTAAAAAATTAGCCGATTCTGTTGTGATCGAAGCTGAAACGATCGATCAAGGTGCGATGATGTGGCTTTTAAGTCAAGGTAAACGCGTCAAAGTCTTAAGTCCTGACAACTTTAAAGCTAAAATGAAACAAGAGCTAAAAGAGATGTTACAAAATTATACTTCCTAACAAAAAGAGCCTGGAAATCTAGGCTCTTTTTTGATCACTGAATTTAAAATAGACTTGCGCCAACAATTCGGCTAAGAAAAAGCCCATCGCTAAAGCTCCAGCGATCATCCCGGCTTCTACTAAAAAGCGTAACGCCAATTCATCATTTTTAAAAGCAAAATAGTAGACTGCACGATAAGCCTGCCCCCCGGGAACTAATGGCACTAAACTCGGGACATTGAACAAGATCATCGGCTTTTGCTTGATTCGTGCTGCGATCACCGAACAAATACCGATCACGACCGCTGCAACGAGATTGGCTAAGACCATTCCCGTGTGACCAAGATATAAGAATTTATATGTCATCCAACCCAAAATTCCGATCAAGCCACAGACGTTCAAAGCTGAACGCGGAATATTCAAGGTGACCGCAAAGCCGACCGTAGCTAGATA
Organism: Ligilactobacillus murinus DSM 20452 = NBRC 14221; assembly: GCF_001591685.1. Classification (GTDB taxonomy): domain Bacteria; phylum Bacillota; class Bacilli; order Lactobacillales; family Lactobacillaceae; genus Ligilactobacillus; species Ligilactobacillus murinus. The sequence continues at coordinate 24,557 of NZ_BCVJ01000014.1, forward strand.
ACTGAAAATAACGTGAATCACGATCGTTGTTAGATCCATCTTGATCTTCCTTTCTAAAAAAAGCGTAAAACACAAGCGATGCCCATCCCGATCGCAACCGCAGTCAACAAGGCTTCAGCCGCCCGGGCGATCCCACTTAAGATGTGCCCTGCTAATAGATCACGTACCGCATTGGTCAACGGAACTCCTGGGACTAGGGGCATGACGCTTCCGATGATCACGATACTATAATTTTTAGCCAAACCATATTTGACACTCAAAACAGCTAAGGCCCCGATCGCTAAAGCAGCCACAAACTCACTAGCAAATTTGACCTTAAACCGCGTGTTGACTACATGAAACAAATAATAGCCTAAAGCACTGATCACAAAGGTTGGCAAAAAATCTTGCCACGAACCGTTGTACATGATCTCCAAAGTCGCACCAACAACACCAGCAGCTAACACCAACCACCGTAACTTAAAATCCGGGGTCGTCTGATCAAGTGTAGTCAGATAAGCATAGACTTCTTTTAAAGTTTTGGTCTTAGCTTGATAAGCCCGTGAGATATCATTGACCCGGGCGATCCGCTCAAGATCGATCCGACGCTTTTCGATCGCAATGACCTGTGCATTTGCCCCCTTGATCGACATCATGATCCCCGTCGTCGTTTCAAAGATATCGGGTTCAGTTACACCTGAATTTTTAGCGATCCGCTTTAAAGTGTCATCGATCCGGGCCATGTCAGCTCCATTTTCGATCATGATCTTCCCCGCTAACAGCGTCGTTTCGATAATTAGATCCTTGTCTTCCATGATTTCCCCCTAATTTACTTAATTACATTATATAGCTATCATTTTAACATTTTAGTTCCAAAAATTACGATCATTTACTACCATGATTCGTTATAAACACCTAAAAACATTAACGTTTCATTGCATAAGATATAATTTTATATTAAAAATATCTATATTTTATTAAGATTTTATGTTATATTTAGCTTAATCTAAAAAAAGGATGTGACTTGCATGGGACACAATTATGAAGAAAAGCGACGTTATAAATTATATAAAGCTAAGAAAAGATGGGTCAGTGCTGCGATCATTACCGCTTCGGGGGCGTTCTTATTCTTAGGGACACCAAGTGCCTTAGCCGATGAAGCTGTTACAGCTGAAGTAACGACCACAGCCCAAAATGAGCAACAGCTCCAGGGAACGACCCAAACACAGGCTGAAGCTAAACCAAGCACACAGACACCAGCCACTGAGAGCTCAACTGATGTTACGCAGGCATCGACTACTGCAACTACAGCTGATGCTACGCAGGCACCGACCACTGAAACACCAGCTCCAACGACTCAAGCCGACCATGAAAAAGGGAATGTAGAGGGCGCTTGGGAGCAAGGCTACCGCGGCCAAGGGATGGTCGTAGCCGTGATCGACTCTGGTGCTGACACAACGCATAAAGATTTTCAACAAGCACCAACAGACCCTAAACTTTCACAAGCCGATGCCCAAGCTAAGATCAATGAGCTCGGCTATGGTAGTTATGCGTCTGAAAAATTCCCATTCGTCTATAACTATGCTTCAAAAAGCAATGACTGGATCAAAGATGATGGCCCCGGCGCTTCCCAACACGGACAACATGTAGCTGGGATCATCGGAGCTGACGGTCGTCCAAATGGGGATGACAAATATGCCGTTGGGGTCGCTCCTGAAAGCCAAATTTTAGCTTTACGGGTCTTTAACGATCAATTTGCCGATGAAAATACTGATGATATCGCCCAAGCTATTTACGATGCTGTCAATTTAGGCGCTAACGTCATCCAAATGTCGCTCGGTCAAGGGGTCGCTGCCTCAGATCTAAATGATGTCGAACAAAAAGCAGTCCAATATGCGATCGATCACGGGGTCTTTGTCTCGATCTCAGCGTCAAATAACGGACATGCTGGTAGTATCAAAACTCCTGATGCCCCCTACTCACCAGGTGGAGCAAACGGATCTTTTGAACCGTTCTCAAGTAGCACAGTCGCTAATCCTGGGGCTTCGCGCAATGCTTTGACAGTTGCCGCCGCAAACTCTGGGCAAGGCGCTGCTGCTAACATGGCTGACTTTTCTTCTTGGGGACCAATGCAAGATTTTACTTTAAAACCAGATATCTCCGCTCCTGGGGTCAAGATCGTTTCAACTGGAAATGATAATGGCTATAAGACTATGAGTGGGACTTCGATGGCAGGCCCATTTGCTGCGGGCTCAGCTGCCTTAGTGATGCAAAAATTACAAAAAGAGACCTCCCTCAAAAATGCTGAACTTGTCCAAGCTACTAAAGCTTTATTGATGAACACCTCACAACCATTATTAGATGCGATCTCAGGTGTAGTGGTCTCACCTCGACGCCAAGGGGCTGGCCAGATCAATGTTGGCGCTGCTGTTGCCTCACCAGTTTATATCACGGCTGATGATGGGACAAGTTCACTTTCCTTGCGCCAACTTACAGAAAGCACGAAATTCAACTTGACTTTTACCAACTTGAGTAACAGCGATCAAACTTATACTTTCGATGACCTCGGTGGTGGTTTTACCGAAAAACGCGATGACTTTACTGGCCATTATTACGAAGAACAATTGCCTGGGGCTCGCGTAAATGGCGCTAATAAAGTCGTAGTCAAAGCTGGTCAAACATTGACAGTTCCGTATACTTTAGATCTAACTGAACTTACGCCTGGTCAATTAATCGAAGGATGGCTCCGCTTTACTGGTGATAACGGACAAAGCACCTTAGTCGTACCATTCCTTGGCTACTTTGGGGATATGACTAGTGAAGAAGTTTTAGATAAAAAAGCTAATGATGCCACAAATGTTTACGGTGGGAATTACTTTGTCAACGAACACAATTACCCACGTGGGATCGCTGATGAAGAATCATTGAAGAAATTAGTCAACTTAGACGGTGATTACAACTGGCAACAAGTGGCTAAGCTCTATCAAGATGGTAAAGTGGCCTTCTCACCAAATAATGATAATAAGAGCGATCTCTTAAAACCAGTTGCCTTTGTCAAACAAAACTTGCAAGACTTAAAAGTCGTTGTTCTAGATCAAAATGGTAAAGTTGTCCGGGTCGTTGCCGATGAAAAAGGCTTAGATAAGTCATTTTACCAATCTGACCGTAACCAAGATGTGAGTTTATCGGTCTCCATGCGAAATGATCCAAATACCTTTGATTGGAACGGAATGGTCTATAATGACAAGACTGGTGAATCTGAAGTGGCTTCCGATGGACAATATACTTACCGCTTTGTTGCCACGCTCTACAATGATGGACAAAAGAAAGTCCAAACAGCTGATTACCCGATCATCATCGATACAACAGCTCCAACGATCAGCAACTATAAATTAACGCTCGACACTGCTGCTGATAAACCAAGTGGTCATTTGAGCTTTGATTTTTCCGATACGGGAGCAGGCTTTACTGACTATTCCTATGCTGTCGTTTCGATCAATGGTAAGCTCTTTGGCCACAAACTAAATGAAGGTGCTTCAAAATTCAATGACGAGGCGAAGCTAAGTGGGACTGCTAACTTTGAATTGAGCCCCGAGGAATTAGCCGCCTTTACCGCAGCTCAAAACCAAGTCACCGTCATGGTCGCTGATACTGCCGATAATGTAGGTCTCTTTACCAGCGAAGTTGCAGGTTTAACAACTACTTCCCAAACGGTCAATGTTTGGAATGCCGTTGACGGACTAGGCTTTGATAAAGATAGCAAATTCTATGACGCTAAGACTAACGGCTATACTCTAGTTGGTGGGACGACCCAACCATTCTATTACAATGGCCAGTTAGTTGAACCAAAAGCTGACTCAACTTATAGCTTAAATGTCAACGCTGACGCTGAAAAAGTCGTCTTCACGGCTGATCAAGCTGGTAAAGATGTCTTATTGACCCTAAATACGGCAACACCAAAAGCTGCCTTTGCTTGGCAAAAAGCACACACGACTGTACAAAGCTTTGGGATCGACTTAGATACCGTCACAACTAATGATCCAGAACACGTCTTTGTCTATGCTGCTGTCACAGCTGGTAATGGAGTCAAAGCCTTTGCCCGTGACTACTTCACCGGAGATGTCTATGAAGCAAGTGTCAAAGATGGCTTAGCAACTTTTGAAGTCAAAGTCAAAAATACCAGTCGCCGGACTGTCTTATTAGGCTGGACGGAAGTAGCGGGACCGACCTTTAATGTGGTCCAAACTACAGCTTCCGATAAAGCTTATCTCGGAGTCGATGCGCGGCCAAGTAACCAACCACAACGTTATAACTTCGCTAATGTTGCTGAATTACAGACTGATCTAGTCCAAGAAAAGGCTGATCCAACTACTTTAGGTGCGCCAGGTGCACTACCAGGACATGCTTTGAGCGACTTAACGACCCGAAGCGAACCTAACTCAGAGATCAGTTTTGACTACCTTGAAGATAACAACTACAACTGGATCGGGGCCCAAGCGATCGCTGATGGCGTATACGATCCTAAGGCACAAACTTTCCATGTGACTGGGAAAGTTAGTCCAGATGTGGTGCAATTGATCATGTTAGGCAATAGCGCTGATGAACAAGATCCACAAAATCACGTTTCATTCAACGAAGATGGGACTTTTGGCTTTGAATTCAACATCAAGCCGACCGAACAACGTCCACTTGCCTATATCTACACCACAAAAGATGGTCAAAAGACACGTGGCACAGTTCAAGTCATCTTAGATACAGTCTTACCAACACTTGAATTTGAAAATGTCGCTAACTATGATTTTGATGGTAAAAATTATTACGTTTACACTAACGAACCAAACTTCACGATCAAAGGAACCGCCCACGACAATCTTGATGGTTACCGCTTCTTCTTCAACGGAGATAACGAATTCCGTGAATTCCACCATTCGGGCATCAACCACGGAGGCAATCCATATGCTCCTTACGGCTTTGAAAGAAGCTTTGCCTTAAATGATGAAAAGGGTGAGACACAACACGTCTACACATTAGATGTGCTCGATGTGACTGGTAATCACACGATCCGGAAGTTCTTTGTCTACTACCAACCTAAATCAGAGGTCCCAGCAGCCGTAGATGTTGAGCGCAACCATGCCGATGCATTCGTCGAACAATATCCAGAAACAGCCCTTCTGTTCTTCGATCCAGCGACCCAAAGCTTCCAAGAGCTCGATCCAGAAGGGTTCCATCCAGATGGCCTCTACAGCTTAGTCAATAAATACGGCAATGTAGTGGCTGTGATGAATGTCTACACGGTCGAACCTGAAAAAGAATCAGATAGCTCTGAAAAACAGGAAAAACAAGATCAGGAACGACACGACCAAAATGATCAAGACACTAAAGAAGATCAAGGTGCAAGCCAAGATCAAGAAAAAGAAAATACTGGAGCCGGCTTTGGTAAAGATGACACTACCGGTTCAGGCACAGATAAAAAACAAGTTACAGCAGCTAACAAACAAGTTGCTCCTGTGCTCCAAGATAAAGCCAAAACGCCTGCTACACCAGCAACTACTGACCTACCACAAACAGGTGAAGCAAAACATCAAGCTTCGGTCTTAGGTCTCTTGGCGCTCGGCTTAGCTAGTCTCTTTACGCTGGTTGGTTTTGATCGTAAAAAAGAAACCAGATAACAACTAAATAACGCAAAAATGCCACTCAGGATAGCTGCTATCCTTGAGTGGCATTTTTATATGGCGTCTAAATATAGACCCGATCAATGTTTAAACAGTTCCTTACTGGCTTTGGTGTCATCTTCTTGGATATTTTTAGCTACTTTCAATAAGTTCTTGTTAAAATCGGCTGTCTTAGTTCGATATTGTTGAACCTGCTGGAGATTTTTGGCAGCTTGTTCGCTGTCCCAGAGCCGTTCTTTGGTATACGGTGCGATCATTTCTTCGATCTCAGCATCTGACAAATGCTTTCTGAGCGCATAAGCACCTTGCGCGATCTCTTGGGCAATACTTACGATCTCATCTTCGAGCTCTTGTTGGGCATTCTTAAAAATAGTCGTGTATTCTTCACCGACATCACGCGCTTTAGTCGCTACTGTCTGGGCTAATTCTTCTTGTAATGCGATCTTTTGGCTCCCACTGGCCGTCGCCAGTTGTTGTTGTAAACTAGTTACCTTACCTTGCCACTGACTAGCGAGTTTAGCTTCATTCACGACCGCCTGATATTCCTGTTGAAACTTAGCGTACAAAGCTCCATCACTCAATAAAAGTGACAATAAATTTCTCGAAGAAACATTAGCCCCCGTGTTTTGGATCATTAACTCTAAATATTTATCGATCAAGTGTGAAATTTTGATCCCAGCTGCAAAAATATAGCCATGTTCGTTTAAATTAGCTTCTTTTAGTGTGCCATCAGCATTGATCTGATACTGGCCAAAATCATGACTTGAACCATACTTAGCATCAAAATCAAATGTCGTCGTAAATGACTTTGGCAATAGATAATGGACTTTACCGATCTCATCGACATCTTTTTTGTTCCGATTCAACATCGAAACGATATCAAAAGCGTTGACGTAATACTCGATCTTGCCCTGCTCTTCTAAGGTTTGAATGTTGGCTTGCGCTTGTTTAGACATTTTATTGATGCTTTCCCGAGCATCGGGGCCTTGAAATAACACGATCTTATCCAATTTAGCGATATCTTCTTTAGGCAAGTTAGCCACGGCTTGGATCGAGACCATCGTTCCTAACGAGTGACCGGTGACCGCCATTGTAGCGTTAGGTGCTTTCTTGCGCAATTCACTTATCTTGACCTGCATCGCTTTATTAGCAAGCTTTGCCTGAGGAATATAGGCATTGAATAAGGTAAATGATCCGTTGTTGCTCACCCAATCATTTAAGGTATTCAGACTCATACCGTCACTGCCCCGAGTCGCAAAATATGTATGCTTAGTCGCACTATTCAACTTAGGGGTGTCCGTCACGTAGTAGGAGTTGTATCCAGCCTTTTCATCAGTCAATAAACCTTTTTGATACGTTTTTTCTTCACCAAACAAACTTTTTTCTTTTAGCGTCTCGAGTTTGTCGGGTTGGAGATAGACCTTGCTTGCATCATTGCCATAGGCGTCCTTGGCATTGGGAAATACAAATGAAGCATACTTCTTGTCAGACATTTCCTTACTTTGCGATTTTGATAATTTCGTAAAGTTCATCCCTTCTTCACGTCCTATGTATGCTCCCTTAGCCAAATTTATATAGATATTGTTTGTTTCTTTTAAATCACTCATAATGTATTTCCTCTCAATTGACTATCTAATATTTTTTATTTTGGAAGGTCTATTGGTATCATCAGGTATTATATATATTTCAAATCCATCTAGTTCCTTACTATTATTAAAAATACTTACTTCAATTCCCAACATTTTTGGACTAAATGCCATACTACGAACTACCCTTATTGATTCCCAATCATATTTAATATCTGTAATATCATAATCTTTTATAATCACATACCTACTTTGTTTTTTCACATATTCCGTCATCTCTTTTTCATGTGCCTTCAAAAAAGCTACTTGGCGTTCTTTTTGTGCTGCTTGTCTCATTTCGACCACTTTCCTTGTTCCTCCTATTCCAGCTAGTACTAAAAGTATCGCAATAAGTACTAGGACTACTCTTTTCTTCATATTTCTTCTCCTATAAAACCCTTACATAAATAAAAATCTAAATAACTAAGATACAAGATGAATACTAGCATCTTTTCTAATTGTTTTCAATCCATTTTTTAATTTAAGTAATAATAACTTCTTAGTATTGCACAAAAATAAGGATGCTGGAAATTCCAACATCCTTATCCTATTTCTTAACTGGTGTCTTTTCAGCCCGTTTGAGTGCATCTTGGATACAATCGAGATACAACTTGCTGGCATCTTCACGTCCACCAAAGTGTGTCCCATCAGTGCCTTCAAAGACTTCTTGATGTGCTCGGGCAACTTGATCCCAGTCGCCGATCGTGATGAACTTGTATTTGCTTGGCAAAGTCCGTTCCCACACACCCAACTTATATGAGTTATACGAAGAATCGGCATGTCCATCATGCGGGGTGATGAAGATCAAATGATGCCCTGGTTTCAAGTCATCGATCACCTTTTGGGTTTGTTCTTGATAATCATCTAACGAGTTGGTCCCGATACAGATCACCACATTTTTACGCAATTGCCCACTATTTTGTAGATTCATCAAAACATCATAGGCTAGGTTCATCGTGCGGTTACCTTCGGCGTCGATATCGACATCTGTCATGTGTTCCAACAGATAACTGCGACTGCCAAGCGTCACACTATCACCGATGATCGTCGTTCCAGCCGGAATACCTGTATTTTGATCGGTCGTTACTGATGTCTCTGTTTTAGGTGCGGTCGCTTTGGCATACGCCATATCGAGCTTACCGACATCTTGTTGGATCCCACCTAACATCAAGTTTTCTTCCAACGAGGAGATCGTCGGTGCTTGTAAGCAGAGGAACACTCCAAAACCGATCGCTAGTGTCATAAATCCACCTAAAGGAGCCACGATCTGTTTGAAATTGACTTCACGCCCAGCCAATGAGACTGGCTTACCACGGAGAAGCGGCTCTAAGAAGTAATACGAGAAGCTCGCAAAAATAACTGATAAGATCGTCGTCAAAAGCGCGGCGATCCCGTTACTGAACTGCTTGGATAAGACGACAAACAATGGCCAGTGGAACAGATAAACACTATAGCTGATATCTGCGAGGTAGACAAAGATCTGGGGCTCTTTTACATCCGGCGTTTTGCGGTGTAAGATATTAGCCCCAAAAATCGCACCCGCGGCAAAGAGACTCGCTAAAATAAAGCCAAACATGTAAGTCTCACGGCGATCAAAGCGCAGGAAGTAAGCCAAGATGAATAATAGTGCTAAATTTATCACCATAAAGGCTAAAGCTTTATTCTTAGTCCAATGTTTTTCAACACTTGCACTGAAAGCTGGCATCAGATCTTGGATCCCCGCGATCGATCCCAACATGCTCCCAACGAAAAATGGGAAGATGTGGGTCACGCTGGAGAAGTAGATCGGTGAAAATTCACTCAGGCCTTGAGCTCCTAGATACATTGCGGTCGCACTTCCTACGGCGAGTAAGGCTGAACCAGCTAGTACCCGCAAGCGGAATTGTTTGACCGACGTTGAGACTTTGGTCAATAAGTAAAGTAAAAAGCCCCAGATCAAGTAAAATTGAACTTCGATCGCTAACGACCACGTGTGGACGAACAAATGCGGAATAAAGCGCGATTCATACGTTCCACCCGTGTTGATCTCAAAGATGTTAGTCACAAACCCGACCGCTGATGTGATCTGACGTGTCAGATCGGTGATGTAATCTTTACCGACCAACAAAGTGAACGGTAAAACGATACAGATCATCAAGACCAAGGGTGGCAAGATCCGCATCACGCGCCGATAATAGAAATCCCGCAACCTAAATTTTTGCGAGCGACTGAACTCATCGATGATCAAGGCGGTGATCAGATAGCCTGAGAACGTAAAGAAGATATCGACCCCGATAAAGCCACCGGTATAGCGCATTTGAAAGAAGTGATATAAGAGCACACAGATCAGACCCGTGATCCGGATCAAACTAAACCATTTGATTCTCATTTGTCTTTGTACTCTCCTTTAACATAGTTACCGGCTTGTACGACGTGGTCTTTATCCTGCAATTTACCCGCGCCATTTGCGACACCTTTATGGAAGATCCCCGTAAAGGTCCAGCCGTTATGTGACTTGAAAGTGCCCCGACCTTCGAAATGTCCGTCTTTGAAGCCACCGGTGTAAACATCGCCGTTTTTGAACTTGAGCGTACCTTTGACGGGCTTACCCTCATTTGTCGTACCTGTATATGTGCTGCCATCTTGGAAAGTCAACGTGGTCTTCTTTTCACCTGCATTGCTGAAAAAAGTCAGCAACACGCAAGCCACGATCAAGATCCCTGAGGCTAGCAAGATAATATTTTTTCTACCCCACATATTACCTATCCTTATGTTTCAGATTTCTAATTAATTTTGACGCTTACGCTTAGCCATACCAAACATTCCTAATGTTCCAACTAACATTGCCCCTAAGACTGCTAGCCAATTTTCAGCTTTGGCACCAGTTTGTGGCAAGTTAGCCACTTGAGTTGCTTTAGTGTTTGTTGCCTTCGTTTGAACGCTGGTATTCACTAATGTAGCATTTGTTTTGCTTGTTGAAGTTGTTTGAGCTTGAGCTGTTGCTTTATCAGTAGCTGTAGGCGTAACAACTTTTTGGTTGTTTTGATTTGTCGCTTGTTGTTTTTGAACTTGTTCCAAAGCTTTTTGAGCAGCTTCATGTGCTAGAACTTGATCATACTTAGCTTTAGCTGTTGTTAAAGTCTGATCCTTGAAGTCCAAAGCATCTTGGGCTTCTTTATTTGCATCATAAAGTGCGACATAAGCTTTTGTCACTTGATCTAACCATGCCTTAGCATCAGCTAATTGGTTTTTGGCATCAGCTAGATCAGTATCAACAAATTTATAAGCCACCATCTTAGCTTGGAGATCTTTCAGTTTAGCCTGGGCGTCAGTAGCGTCTTTATCAGCTGCGGTCACTTGAGTTTGGGCAGCAACTAAAGCTTGATTTGCTTTAGCACTAGCTTGTTTAGCCGCATCCAAAGCAACCTTTTTTTGAGCCAAGTTAGCTTGGGCTTTTGCTAAATTTGATTTTGCTTGATCCAAACGTGCTTGTTTATCCTTAGCATCAGCATTTAAATCAGCAACAGCCTTAGTTGCAGCTGTTAAATTAGCTTGGGCTGTCTTCAAATTATCATTAGATGCCGTTAAAGCAACAAATGAAGCATTTAAAGCTTGTAGCGCTTGCTCAGCAGCTTGTTGTTTTTGAGCCAAGTTTTGCGCTGTTTGTCCTGCCTTAGTTTTGGCTTGTTGTAGATCAGCTTGGGCTTTATCGTGTGCTGCTTGTGCTTTACTTTGAGCTTGCTTTGCACTTGTCAATTCAGCTTTAGCTTGATTCAAGGCTTCTGTGTTGTTAGGGCTGACGATAAAGCCACCTTGGTCGACAAATGCTTTGTCTAATGGGGTGAACGATTCGAAATGAAGCGTCCCATTCCCATCAATAGCAAAACCAAAGTAGATCGTCTTATATTCAGGATAAATCTGACTTTGTTTGTGCATATATTCAGTTGTTAAATGTGACGCATGACCCCAGCCAGAGCCTCCATCGTTAAAAATCATTCCCCGAATACTGCTATAAATATTAGACTTAAGTAAGTCAAGCGAAATTTCTTTATTATAACCCATTGCGATGGATTCGCCTTGATTATCGGCACCATGAACATATTGAGCGCCTTTATTAATTGCTTCTTGACTATGGTTAAAGCCGGCAGAAGTTGAATTTTGCGCAATTACTTTGGCATAATTGATGGATTCTTGCGTTAAAACATATTTAGTATCAAAACCTAATTGTGGTGGGATTTGATTTAAGATATCAACGATCCACATATTCAATTCTTTGAGTTGTTGGTCGCTCAAGTTTGTTGGGTCTACCATGATTTGTTTATCTTTTTCACTATGTTTAAAATCGTTTTCTGGTAATCCACCAATTTGATTACGAATTTCTTGAAGTTTATTAAACTTATCTTGGTCTACCTTAACTTTACCATTTTCAATTGAAATATAATTTTGCAAATCAGGATTTAAGTAGCCTTCACCCATGTTGATAGTTTGCTTTACTTCATCTGTATCTAACGCATCAACTTTTGTTTGAGCTTCTTTAACTTTATCATTTGCTTTATCTAAATCAGCTTTAGCACTATCGGCTGTTGTTTGCTTATCAGCTAAATCAGCTTGAGCCTTATCGTTTTCCGTTTTAGCATTTGTTGCGTCAGTTTGTGCCTTATCATGCGCACTTTTGGCTACATCATGGGCTGTCTGTTTAGCGGCAACATCAGCTTGGGCAGCTTCGACTTGCTCTTTAGCTTTTTGTTCATTAGCTAAAACTTCTTTAGCACCAGTCCCGTCAACGGCAGCTTGGGCTTTTGCAACATTTGCTTGTTCAGTTGCAACGGTTTTGCTAGAAGCATCTACATCGGCAGTAGCCTGATCTTCATCAGCTTTAGCTTGTTTTAGTTCAGCTTCTTTAGCAGTAACATTTTGCTTAGCTACTGTGATAGCATCTTGTTTAGTAGCCACGTCTTTTGTTTGCGCATCGATCTGAGCTTGTGTCTTAGCAATATTTTCTGGCGTTGCTTCTTGCTTAGCTTTGGTTGCAGCTTCAACTACTTTTTCAGCATTAGCGACATTGTCTTGTGCTGCAGTCACATCTTTTTGACCTTTTTCTAAAGCAGCTTTGGTATCAGCCGCCGTTTGTTTAGCTTGCTGTTGTTCAGCTACTGCTTTATCATAATCAGCTTTAACTGAGTTTTTATCAGTTGTCGTCGTTGCTTGGCTAGCGGTCGGTGTGGTTGGAGTATCTGCTTTGACTACTTGACCGTTAGTTACTGTTACAAAGGCGCCCGCTACAGCAGTCGTCGTTAATAAAATGTTTTTCGTTTTCGACATATCTATTCCTCCATCTTAGATAAATGTACTTGCAATAAAAGCTCCAAGAAATTAGATCCTTGGAACTTTCATACTGTGTATTAGCCTTGTTGTTTACGTTTAGCAACACCAGCTAGTCCTAACGCACTGATGATCATCACACCTAATGCAGCTAACCAACCTTGGTCTTTAGTCCCTGTTTGTGGGAGTTCACCTTTTTTCGCGGTTACTTGTGCTTTAGGTGCTTCATTTTGTTTTGCTTGTTCTTTGAGCGTACCAACTAATTTACCATTAGCATCAAAAACTTGATTCCCTTTAACTGTATGACCAGCTACAGGATTCCCATTTTGATCAACTAACTTACCATCTTTCAAATAGAAAGTTTGTTGTCCCCCTTGAGTTGTTGTTTTGCTTGTTTCAGTTTGAGCATTTTCTGTAGCTTTCCCAGTTTGCTTTTCTTGACCTGCTTGATCACTTTGACTATTTTGTTGTCCTTGGCTTTGTCCAGTAGCACCATTGGCATCAGTGCCTGCTTGGGTCCCAAAAACTGCATCGTATTTAGCTTTAGCTTCATTATATTCAGCTGTATGCTTAGCTAATAGGCCATCCACTGATTCTTGATTTTTTTGCCGTACACTTAAGTCCTGTTCTGCAATTTTTAAATTCTTTTGAGCCTCATCTAACTCTGCCTGAGCTTTCTCAACTGCTGTTTTAGCATTGTCACCCGTTAACTGTTTTGCTGCTTCGAGAGCATTTTGTTTTGCAGCTAGATCAGCTTGGGCAGCCGCATATTCTTTTTGAGCAGCTGGTAGATCGCCACTGAGCAATTTAACAGTCGCTTTGGTTTCTTCCAATAGCGCCTTAGCATGCTCGTAAGCTTGTTTGATGGCCTCTTTATCAGCAGGTTGCACATTTGTGACACCATTAGCGTTGGTTGTATCTGCATGGGCAACTTGACCGTTAGCTGCGACAACTAAAGTCCCAGCAAGTGCAGTTGTCAAAATAAGTTTCTTTGCCTTTTTCATCTTAAAAACTCCTCTTTTTTATTTTTTGCTAGTTTTCCGCCGATCTAGGTGGAGAGCGAGCAAAGAGGAAGCGTAGATAAGCTATCTTAAACATGACCTTTCCCCTACTTTCTGTGAGTTATGCCCACATGCCCCTGAAACTACTTATTTGAGTGGTGAAAAATCACTACCAACTGTTTTCTCTAAACCATCTAGTTTTACATTATCGATCGTTCTTTCTTCGTCAGCACTATCCACGGAGATCGTGTTGTCCGACAGATCCAGATCAAATGAGTAATTGACAAATTCATACTCCACGTCATCGCCACCAACGATCTCATCGTAATGATGTGTTTCTTTGGCGATCTGTCCGATGATGATCCGCTTACTATTCAGATCTCTTGAAGTCAGTTCCTTAATATCGCTTGGTGTACTCATGAAATCATAGCTATCACGACTAGAATCAACACCGATATACCACTTACCAGTTGGTTCGATCGTTGTTCGCCCTTTATTTTCGTCTGCTAAAGCTTTTTCAACGATTTTCTTGGCTTCATCTAGGTTCTTTACATTCTTCGCGTCAGCCAGATCTTTGACCGTTAGCTTAAACTCATGTGCTCCTTTAAAGACATAGCCCGCTTCCTTCAATTGAGCACTATCAGTTGTGACCCTAATCGTGATTTTTTCGCCATTTTCTAAAGAACCATTATTTGCGGTTGAAAATTTGAGGTCAGCATCTCCAAACTCATTTTTTTCGATCCCAATATTGCCTGAACCATCTAAGCCGTAAAATTTAAACTTGACCTTTTGTTTTATCTTTTCAGCCGTCAATGTTTCTGGTTCTTTTAACCCCTTAACAGTGATCGTCCGTTCACCTGACTTGAGTGGGATATCTTCATTATTAACTTTCCAGCGATATGTGATCTTTTCACCATTGTGCAAGTTAGTACTCTTGGAGAATTTAGTTTCTAACATACCACCTTTAAAATTTAACGCTGTACTCAAGATCTGCTTTTCACTATCCGTCAAAGTCGAGGTATTTACCGAATTGATACTATTTGCATCTTCGATCAATGACTTGAGTGTTTTAGCTGTACTTTTATCGACAAAATCCTTTTTTCTTAAATAATCCAACTGCATGATCGCAATTTTCTTTTCATCTTCTGGAGGTATCACTGCAACTACAGTCCCATTTTCGTTATAACCAGAAAAACTAAATTTCACATTATCGATCAAATTGGAATCAGCCGAATTTTTGTGCCAAATAAATACTCCAGCTACAACCGCTACGATGAGCACAACCCAGCTCCATTTGGGTAACTGTTTTATTGACTTCACAAACTCACTCCTTAGCTAAATTTGATTATTGAAAATTCTTAAGACTGGCTAAATATAATGAACCACCAATAATGGCTAAAATTCCTCCGACCCAGCCAAGGAATGGAATAAGTGCGATCGCCCCACCAACGATCAATAAAACATTTGGAGCGGATTTTACTGCGTCGCTTTCCTTATAATACACAGCAGCATAGATCCCCAATACAAGGATCGCGATTTTTAAGCAATTTAAAAATGCTACCATTGCGCCAACACTATTAACATCACCGGCAGCACTTCCTAGTACGAACCATCCACCTAAAAGTAAGATGATCCCTCCAACTAAACCAACGATCCCATTTGTTAATGCTAAATTCTTTGATTTCATAAAATATACTTCTCCTTTTTA